>DASTGR010000307.1:0-2269 GCA_035718885.1 Pseudolabrys sp.
AAGGAATGATGACGCAGCTTTAATCTTGCGTCGGCTGACGGGGCGTCCCGGCTTGCGGTAGAATCTCGGGGAAACCACCCCCGGCAACCTCGGCGGGATTGAACGCGTGCTCGATCGAACCGCGGATAATGCGGCGCAGGACGCCGAGGCCGAGCGCCCGGACGAGCCCGCGCGTCCCGAGAAGCCGCAGCGCTTCGCCGCGATGCGACGGCCGCTGCGTTCGGCCTGGGCCTTCTTCGTCTCGCAGAGCTTTTCCTCGCTCACCCGCCGCATCGTCTTCCTCAACCTTGCCGGCCTGATCGCGCTCCTCACGGGCGTGATGTACCTGTCGCAATTCCGCGCCGGCCTCATCGACGCGCGCGTGCAGAGCCTCCTGGTGCAGAGCGAGATCATCGCCGGCGCCATCGCAGCGTCGGCGACCGTCGACAATACCGACTCGATCACCGTCGATCCCGAGCGGCTGCTCGAACTCCAGCCGGGCGAAAGCTACGGCCCGAACGACGATCTGTCCGGCATCGAATTCCCGATCAATCCCGAGCGCGTCGCGCCGGTGCTGCGCCGCCTGATCTCGCCGACCAAGACGCGTGCGCGCATCTACGACCGCGACGGTGTGCTCATCCTCGACAGCCGCAATCTCTACGGCCGCGGCGACGTGCTGCGCTTCGACCTGCCGCCGCCAAACGCCGAGAAGCCGGGCATTATCGAGCGCGGCTTCATTGCGCTGCGCCGCTGGTTCGGCCGCGGCGACTTGCCGCTCTACAAGGAGCTCGGGCCGGAGAACGGCCGCGGTTATCCGGAGGTCGGCCAGGCCTTGCAGGGCCTGCACGCCAGCATGGTGCGCGTCAACGACCGCGGCGAGGTGATCGTGTCGGTCGCGGTGCCGGTGCAGCGTTTCCGCGCGGTGCGCGGCGTGCTGCTCCTGTCGACGCAAGGTGCGGACATTGACGACATGGTGGAGGCCGAGCGCCTCGCGATCTTCAAGGTGTTCCTTGTCGCCGCCGGCGTGATGGTCGTGCTGTCCATGCTGCTTGCGGGCACGATTGCCGGCCCGGTGCGACGCCTCGCCGACGGCGCCGAGCGCGTGCGCCGGCGCATCCGCAACCGCGTCGAAATCCCCGACTTCACCCGCCGCCGCGACGAGATCGGGCACCTGTCCGGTGCGCTGCGCGACATGACCGGCGCGCTCTACACCCGCATCGAGGCGATCGAAAGCTTCGCCGCCGACGTGTCGCACGAATTGAAAAACCCGCTGACCTCGCTGCGCTCCGCGGTCGAGACGCTGCCGATGGCCAAGACCGATGCCAACCGCAAGCGGCTCCTCGAAGTCATCGAGCACGACGTCCGGCGGCTCGACCGGCTGATTACCGACATCTCCGACGCCAGCCGTCTCGACGCCGAATTGCAGCGGCAGGAAGCCGCTCCCGTCGATTTCGCGCAACTGCTCGACGCGCTCGTTAAGGCCGCGAACGAGGTCCGCAGCGACGTCACCGTGACGCTCAAGTTCGAAGGCGGCGCGCCGTCCGCGTTCAAGGTGCCGGGGCACGACTCCCGCCTCGGCCAGGTGATCAGCAACCTGATCGACAATGCGCGCTCGTTCTCGCCGGCCGGCGGCAGCGTCCGCGTCACCGGGCGCAAATTGAAAAACGAAGTCGAGGTCCTGATCGACGATGACGGCCCCGGCGTGCGGCCCGAGGCGTTGGAGAAGATCTTCGAGCGCTTCTACACCGACCGCCCCGAAGATCAGGGGTTCGGCCAGAATTCGGGGCTCGGCCTGTCGATTTCCAAGCAGATCGTCGAGGCGCATGGCGGCCGCATTTGGGTGGAAAACCGTGTTGCCCCGGCGCGCGGCGACGACGAGCCGAAAGTGCTCGGCGCGCGCTTCCACGTCCGCCTGCCGGCGATGTGACCGCGTCCCCGCTCACCCCCGCGAAGGCGGGGGTCCAGCGCTGACAAGCCGCATGTATAGCAGCTAGAGTCCGACCGGCATTCTGGGCATGCGAGGACGCTCGCCATGGCGTTCTATGTCTATATCCTGGCGAATAAGCGGAACGGCACGCTGTACATCGGCATGACCGATGATCTCGTCCGGCGCGTGTGGCAGCACCGGGAAGGGACAATAGAGGGCTTCACGAAAGCTTACAGCGTGAGAAATCTGGTCTGGTTCGAGGAGCACAGCACACGCGCGTCGGCATTCTCCCGTGAGCGGCAGATGAAGAAGTGGAACAGAAATTGGAAGCTGCGAGAGATCGAAAGCAGCAACCCGGAATGG
>DASTGR010000308.1:0-2470 GCA_035718885.1 Pseudolabrys sp.
TCGTTGCAAGGCTGCGGCTGCCCTCTCCCACAAGGGGAGAGGGCACAACGACGTCACGTCACCGGCGCGGGATTGAACAGCGCCAGCGAATTGAAAAGCCCATGCCGCTCGGCCCACGTCTTGCGGCCTGAGGCGGTCTCCAGCAGCAGCTTGAACAAGGCCCAGCCCATCTCCTCGATGGTCGCCTCGCCGCGCGCGATCGGCCCGGCGTCGAGATCCATGAGGTCGTGCCAGCGCCGCGCCAGTTCGCTGCGCGTCGCCACCTTCACCACCGGGCAGGTGGCGAGCCCGTAGGGCGTGCCGCGGCCGGTGGTGAAATCGTGCAGGTTCATTCCGGCCGCCAGTTGCAGCGTGCCGCAGATGAAGTCGCTCGCCGGCGTCGCCGCATAATTGAGCCCCGGCACCGTCGCGCGTTCGCCCGGCGCGATGACACCCGCGATCGGCGCCGTGCCGCTCTTGATGATCGAGCCCATCGCCTTTTCGACGATGTTGGACAGGCCGCCGGCCTTGTTGCCTGGCGTCGTATTGGCGCTGCGGTCGGCGCCGCCGCGCGCGAGATAAGCATCGTACCAGGCCATCTGATCGACGAGCTGTCGCGCGACGTCAGGCGAGGCGGCGCGCGCGGTCAACTGGTCGATGCCGTCGCGCACTTCGGTCACTTCGCTGAACATCACGGTCGCGCCCGCGCGCACCAGAAGGTCCGTGCAGAAACCGACCGCCGGATTGGCCGTGACGCCGGAGAAGGCGTCCGAGCCGCCGCACTGCGTGCCGACGACGAGCTTCGAGGCCGGCACGGTCTCGCGCCTGCGCGCATTCAATCGCTGCAAATGCTGCTCGGCGGTGGCGATGATGTCGTCGACCATCGAGGAAAATCCGACATGCTTCTCGTCCTGCAAGCGCACCTGCGTCATCGCCGGTACGGTGCCCGGCGGCATCAGGCGCTCGGGTTGCAATTTTTCGCAGCCCAGCCCGACGACCATCACCTCGCCGCCGAAATTCGGATTCTGGGCGATGTGACGCAAAGTGCGGATCGGGATCGGAGCGTCCTTGGCCTCGATGGCCACACCGCAGCCATAGACGTGCTCGAGGCCGACGACGCCGTCGACGTTCGGATATTTCGGCAATAGCTCGCGGCGGATGCGGCCGATCGCGACGTCGAGCACGCCGGCGACGCACTGCACCGTCGTGGTGATGGCGAGCACGTTGCGCGTGCCGACCGAGCCGTCCGCATTGACGAAGCCTTCGAACGTGTAGCCGTCGAGCGGGGCCATGTCGGACTTCACCGTCGCCATCGGCAGCGAGCCGAGCCCGGGCGCGGCCGGCATTTCCAGCAGACGCTCGTTGACCCAGCTTCCGGCCGGCAGGTCCTTGACCGCGCGTCCAATGACGACGCCGTAGCGGATCACCTCCGCGCCGGTGGCCAGATTGACCATGGCCACCTTGTGCGCTTGCGGCACCCGCTCCCGCAGCACAACGCCGCCGGGGAGTTCGGTTCCGGCGGGCAGGCCGCCGTCATTGCCGACGATGGCGACATTGTCGCGCGCATGCATGCGCACGATCACGGGTGCAGCGGTGGTGAGCTTTGTGTCGAGCATGCCCGGCTAGATAGCATGCCCGGCCGCGATTTGGAGGATGGTCAGTCCTGCGCCGGCGATGCGCTCGGCGGATGCAGCTCCGACTCAGCCGGCGGGGGCGGCGGAATGACGACGGTCGCCTGGCCCGCACCGCCGAAGCGCGGCGTCGGCCGGATCGGCGTCGGCCCCTCGTCGAGGGGCACCGCCGGAGGCGGCGGCGCCGTCAGGACCGCCCGGCGCTCGGCCGGAGCCGGCGGTGGGGGCGGCGGCGGCTCGGCCGAGAACGGACGCCGGCGCGCTTCAGGCTCACGCATGGTCACGTGTTTCGGCGCGGGTTTCGGGTGCGGCTTCGCTGTCGGACGCTGAACCGGCTCGTCCGGCGGACCCTGCTCGAGGGCCGGCTCGTCGCCCGGCGTGACGGAGGCTTCCTCATCGCCCGGCGCCGGCACGTGGATGATGCGCGCGCCGCCGACGGTTCCCGGTCCCGCCAACGACACCAACGTCGCCGGCGTCACCGAGATCACGTCGCCGAAATGCGCGTCGGCCACGACCCGCATTTCGATGCCGCGCCGGTCATAGGCATGCAGGATGTAATAGGGACCGCGCCGCAGCGGTTCGCCGATCGGATCGAGCGCGAGCGACCGCAGGCGCGTCAGGATTTCATAGGCCGGCATGGCGTCGGCCGCGGTCGTCGGCTCGAAATAGCGCGAGCCGGCGGCATAGAGCGAGATCGGCGCCGCGAACCCTACCGCGGACGCGATCAGCAGCGTGGCCGCGCGTTTGCCCATGATCTTACCGTCGCGCGATCAGGCGGATGATGTTGTCGACCGACAGCGTGCCACCGCCGAGCGAGAGCAGCACGATCAGGATCGCGCCCCAGAAGATCGGCTCGCCGG
>DASTGR010000309.1:0-4263 GCA_035718885.1 Pseudolabrys sp.
CGAGACCAAGCCCGGCATCGGCTATCCCAAGGAATGGGAGAACCAGGAACGCTGGAACGGCGGCTGGCGGCGCAAGAAGAACGGCAAGATCGAGCCGCGCATCGGCTCGAAGTGGCGCGTGCTGGCGAAGATCTTCGCCAATCCCGACCTGCCCGAGATCGACGACTACTACGAGCCCTTCACTTTCGACTACGAGCATCTCCAGAACGCGCCCGAGCTGAAGGCTTCGCCGACGGCGCGGCCGCGCTCGCTCATCACCGGCGAGCGTATGGAGAAGATTCAGTGGGGTCCAAACTGGGAGGAGATCCTCGGCACCGAGTTTGCGAAGCGCTCGAAAGACGTGAATTTCGAGGGCGTGCAGAAGGACATCTACGGCCAGTTCGAAAACACGTTCATGATGTATCTGCCGCGGCTGTGCGAGCACTGCCTCAATCCGACCTGCGCCGCGGCGTGCCCCTCGGGCGCCATCTACAAGCGCGAAGAGGACGGCATCGTTCTCATCGACCAGGACAAGTGCCGCGGCTGGCGTATGTGCGTGTCGGGCTGCCCGTACAAGAAGATCTATTACAACTGGTCGAGCGGCAAGTCGGAGAAATGCATCTTCTGCTATCCGCGCATCGAGGCGGGCCAGCCGACCGTCTGCTCGGAGACCTGCGTCGGCCGCATCCGCTATCTCGGCGTCGTGCTCTATGACGCCGACCGCATTGAGGAGGCTGCCTCGACGCCGGGCGAGCGCGACCTTTACGAGGCGCAGCTCCGCATCTTCATGAACCCGCACGATCCGGCGGTGATCGCACAGGCGCGCGCCGACGGCATTGCCGAGAACTGGCTGGAGGCCGCGCGCCGCTCGCCGGTCTACAAGATGGCGATGGATTGGCGTGTCGCGTTCCCGCTGCACCCCGAATACCGCACTTTGCCGATGGTCTGGTACGTGCCGCCGCTGTCGCCGATCCAGTCCGCGGCGCAGGCCGGCAAGATCGGCCATGACGGCGAGATGCCGGATGTGCGTTCCTTGCGCATCCCGCTGCGGTATCTCGCGAACCTTCTGACCGGCGGCAAGGAAGAGCCGGTCGCGCTCGGCCTCGAGCGCATGCTGGCGATGCGCGCCTACATGCGCTCGAAGACGGTCGACGGCGTCATCGACGAGAGCATTGCCAAGCGCGTCGGCCTCTCGGGCCTTGCGATCGAGGACATGTACCACACGATGGCGATCGCGAATTACGAGGACCGCTTCGTGATCCCGACCGCGCATCGCGAGATCAACGAGGACGCCTACGATCTGCGCGGCTCGTGCGGCTTCTCGTTCGGCAATGGCTGCTCCGGCGGCACGACCGAAACCAACCTGTTCGGCACGCCGAAGCGGGCCAAGACCCCCATGGAGGTCGTGTGATGAACCGCACGCTCAAGGCGCTCTCGGCGCTGCTCATCTATCCGACCGAGGAGCTGCGCGACGCGGCGGCTGACATCGGTCTTATCCTGGCCCACGACAAAAATCTGCCGGGGAGCATCTGGCCGCAGCTTTCCAAGCTGACGACCGAACTCGCCACGGGCGATATCTACGATCTCCAGGAGCGCTACGTGCTCCTGTTCGACCGGACGCGCTCCCTTTCGCTGCACCTGTTCGAGCACGTTCATGGCGAGAGCCGCGACCGCGGCCAGGCCATGATCGACCTCAAGTCGCAGTACGAAACGGCCGGGCTTGTCGCGGACGCGTCCGAACTGCCCGACTTTCTGCCGCTCTTCCTCGAATATCTTGCGACGCTGCCTTTGAAAGAGGCGTGCGAGACGCTCGGCCAGCCCGCGCACATCTTCGCGGCGCTCGCCGAACGGCTGCGTAAGCGCAAGTCCGCTTATGAAGCCGTGTTCCGTGCGCTGATCGCGCTTTCGGCGGCAAAGCCGAAGGAGGACGAGGTCTCGGCATTGCTGCAACTGCCGGACCCGGACGCGACGGACCTCGCGGCCCTCGACGCCGCCTGGGAGGACGAGCCCGTGAATTTCGGCCCCGGCTCAGGCGACGGCTGCAAGGACGACATCATCGCCCGCGTGCGCGGTGGCATGCGTCCCGCGCCGGATATGCCGCAGCCGGCGCCCCGGCGTTGAGGAGACGACAATGCGCGACCTGATCAACTCCATCGTCTTCGGCTGGTATCCCTATCTCTGCCTCACCGTGTTTCTGCTCGGCAGCCTGCTGCGCTTCGACCGTGAGCAATATACGTGGCGCTCGGGTTCGAGCCAGTTGCTGCGCCGGCGGCAATTGATGTGGGGCTCGAATCTGTTCCATGTCGGCATTCTGGTCATCTTCGCCGGCCATCTCGTCGGCCTGCTGACGCCGATCTGGATCTTCGACGCGCTCGGCATCTCGCATACCTTCAAGCAGTGGATGGCGATCGTCGTCGGCGGCGTGGCCGGCATCTTCTGCTTCATCGGCATCACGCTGCTGGCGCATCGCCGCCTGTTCGACTCGCGCATCCGATTGACGTCGTCCTTTGGCGACATCGCGATCCTGATGCTGCTCTGGCTGCAACTGACGCTCGGGCTCGGCACTATCTTCGTCTCGCTCAACCACCTCGACGGCCACGAGATGGTGAAATTCATGACCTGGGCGCAGGGCATTCTGACCTTGCAGCCGGGCGTCGCGGCGCTGGTCGCCGACGTCAGCCCTGTGTTCAAGGCGCACCTGTTCCTCGGCATGACGATCTTTCTCGTCTTCCCGTTCACGCGTCTCGTCCACGTCTGGAGCGCGCCGATCTGGTATCTCGGCCGCACCGGCTATCAGGTTGTGCGCACGCGGCGGAACGGAAAAGCGAAGGCGACGGCACCAGGCGCAGTGCGCGCGCCGATGCCGGCGGAGTAACGACGATGAGCTGTTCGGTCCATACCAACATCCCGGCCGGCAAGCCGGTGCCGGTCAGCGTCAACGGCGTCACCATCGCGCGCGACGCAATCGTGCGCGAGATGCAGCACCATCCGGCGAAGAGGCCGCTCGAAGCGTGGCAGAATGCGGCGCGGGCGCTGGTCGTACGCGAGTTGCTCATGCAGCGCGCGCGAGCGCTCGATATTGCGCCGGAGCCGGCAAGCGACGAGGAGGGACGACGCGAGACCGACGACGAGGCGATCATGCGCGCCGTGGTCGAGCGCGAGGTCGCTCTGCCGCTGGCCGACGATGCGACGTGCCGCCGCTACTACGCCAACAACATCGCGCGTTTCCGCTCGGAGGACATTTACGAAGTCTCGCACATCCTGTTCGCCGCCGATCCGGCGGACAAGCCGGCTTTTGCGCAGGCACGCGCGGCCGCCATCGCCGTGCTCGAGACGCTGACCGAGCGTCCAGACACCTTCGCTGCACTGGCGCAGGCCTATTCGCGCTGCGCGTCGGCGGCTCAAGGCGGCAAGCTCGGGCAGGTCACGCGCGGCCAGACAACGCCGGAATTCGAACAGGCGATGGTCAAGCTCGCGCCGGGCGAGATCGGCGCCGACCCGGTCCAGACGCCCTACGGCTTCCACATCATCCGCCTCGAACGCAAGCATGAGGGCCGGGCGCTGCCTTATGAACTCGTCGCCGATCGCATCGCCGACTATCTCGCTGAAAGCGTGCGCCGGCGTGCCCACGCGCAGTACGTGGCAAGACTTGCCTCCGCCGCCGCCATTGAGGGCATCGCGCTCGATGGCGCCGAGGCGCACCGCGTCAACTGAAGGAGCCGTTCGATGCTGCTCGGCGACGTTCTTGCGCGCTTTGATACGCCATCCTTTGCCGAAGAGACCGTGCTGGCGCTCGGCGATCTCAATCTGCTGGCAAGCATGCGCGTGCGGGCGGAAGCCGAGGGCGAGAGCCTCGGCGAATTCGCGCGCAACGCCGTGCAGCGTTTCGCCGCGCAGGCAAGTGACGAGGAGTGGGTGACGATGATCGGCGCGCTCGCCCGGACCGACGATCCCGGCTCGGTCTGCCTGACTTTCGCCTTGAAGCGAGCCGTCGCTCCCGACGCAACCGGAGCCTGAATTCGCTGCGGCATTGTGCCGGCCCGACCGCTTAACTAAGCTGCTCCGCCCTGAACGTCAGGCGGAGCGAGTTGAGCGAATGGCCGCGCAAGCACAACCACAAACATTGTTCGACAAGGTCTGGGCCTCGCACGTCGTGACCGAGCTCAGTGGCGGCGTGTCGCTCTTGGCGATCGACCGGCATCTGATGCACGACCTCGAGGCCGGCGCGATCATCAAGCGGATCGCTGATCGCGGGCTCAGGCCGCACAATCCGGAACTGACCTT
>DASTGR010000310.1:0-26066 GCA_035718885.1 Pseudolabrys sp.
CATGATGTGGAAGCCGCAGAACACCGTCGCGGTCGACGACGATGCCGGCGAGAAGATCTTGAAGCTGATGGACGCGCTCGACGACAATGACGACGTGCAGAACGTCTACGCGAATTTCGAGGTATCCGACGCGCTCGTGCAAAAGATGAGCGCGTAAAGGCAGGGGCGAACGCGACGCCAGTAATTGTGCCCTCTCCCCCTTGTGGGAGAGGGCATCCGCAGCATCGAAACATAAATGAATGGGTGAGGGGGCTCCCCCTCACCCATTTGCATTCGTTGAGAGGCTCTCAATGCCCTCTCCACGGAGGGGAGAGGGCACAGCGATTGACCGCGTGCTGACGGCCGTTCGCGCCTAAAACCCCTTCATCACCTCGGCCACATGTTCGACGTAGGGCGGCTCGGCGAAGCAGTCGCCGACGAGCTTGCGCCATTCCTGGAAATCAGGCGACTGGCGGAAGTCGACCGTGTGGTTCTCAAGTGTCTCCCAGTCGACCAGCAGCCGGTAACGCTGCGGCTTCTCGTGCGAGCGCGCAAGGCGCATTCCCTTGCAGCCCTTGGCGCGCTTGAAGATCGGCGCGGCCTTGGCGACGCCGGCCTCGAACTGCTTTTCCATGCCGGGCTTGACGTCGATCTGCGCGATTTCGGTGATCATGATGGCTCCACGTGTCGGGATCCCCATTATGCAATCCGCGTGGCGGCTTGCCTACTCCGCCGCCAGCCGGTCGACCGCGTCGATGAAGCCGCCGGATTGATGCCGCCACAGCGCGGCGTAATGACCGTCGGCACGCAGCAATTCGGCATGCGTTCCTTCTTCGACGACGCGGCCCGCGTCGAGGACGACGAGGCGGTCCATCTGCGCAATCGTCGAGAGCCGGTGCGCGATGGCGATCACGGTCTTGCCGCGCATCAGCGTGCCGAGGCTCTGCTGGATCGCCGCCTCGACCTCGCTGTCGAGCGCGGAGGTGGCTTCGTCGAGCACGAGGATCGGCGCGTCCTTCAGAATGACGCGGGCAATGGCGATGCGCTGACGCTGCCCGCCGGACAGCTTGACGCCGCGCTCGCCGACGTGGGCGTCGTAGCCCCGGCGGCCAAGCTGGTCCTCGAGTTCGAGGATGAAGTCGTGCGCGTGCGCGAGCTTCGCGGCCTCGACGATCTGCGCCTCGCTGGCGCCGGGGCGGCCGTAGCGGATGTTGTCGCGGATCGAGCGGTGCAGCAGTGACGTGTCCTGCGTGACCACCGAGATCTGGGCGCGCAGCGAATCCTGCGTCACGCCGGCAATATCCTGGCCGTCGACCAGGATGCGGCCGCCTTCAAGGTCGAAGAAGCGCAGCAAGAGGTTGACCAATGTCGACTTGCCGGCGCCGGAGCGGCCAACCAGGCCGATCTTCTCGCCCGGCCGGACAGCCAGGCTCAGGTCGTCGATGAGACCGTTCGCGCGGCCATAGCCAAAGCGGACGTTCTCGAAGCGGACCTCGCCGCGCGTCACGGCGACGTCGGGTGCGTCCGGACGGTCGGTCAACGTCAGCGGACGGGCGATGGTCAGCATGCCTTCCTGCACGACGCCGATGTTTTCGTAGATGCCGGTTATCTGCCACGCGACGGAGCCGGACGCGCTGACGATCTGCATCGCCATCGGCAGCGCCATGGCGACCGCGCCGACGGCGACATGGCCGCTCACCCAGAGGCCGATGGCGGCCGCGCCGGTGCCGAGGATCAGCACCGCGTCGAGCATGGACAGCGAGATCGCGAACAGGGTGTTGAGCCGCACCTGGTGCTGAAAGCTCCGCGTATGCACATCGACGGCCTCGCGCACATAGGCGTCCTCATCGCGCGGGCGCGCAAACAGCTTTACCGTGAGGATGTTGGTGTAGGTGTCGACGATGCGGCCGGTCAGCATCGAGCGCGCCTGCGAGGTGATCATCGAACGGTCGCGCATGCGCGGCACGAACAGCGCAAGGGTCGCGATGTATCCGGCAAACCAGATCGCGACCGGCACGGCCAGCCAGCGATCGGCGGCGGCGAGCACGATGAGCGCGCTGGTGCCGTAGATCGCGATGAACCAGACCGACGTGAGAAGCTGGACCAGTGTCTCGCGGATCGACGGCCCGGTCTGCATCACGCGATTGGCGATGCGGCCGGCGAAATCGTTCTGGAAGAAGCCCCAGGACTGGCGCACCACGTGCCAATGGTTCTGCCAGCGAATGCGGTTCGAGACGTTCACCGCGATTGCCTGGTTGATCATGAGCTGCTGCACGACGAAGGCGATCGGCTTCACCACCACGAACAGCGCCAGCATGGCGGCGAACATCGGCCAGCCTCTGCCGATGAGCTCCTCGCGCGGCGTGGTGGTGACCAGCGTCACCAATTCGCCGATGAACACCGGCACCGTGACGTTGAGCAGGGCGACGACGAAGCCGGCGGCGAACAGCGCCACGAACACGCCCTTGGTTTGGCGCACGAAGTGCCAATAGAAGGCGATCAGGCCGGGCGGCGGCTCGGCCGCGGCCGGCACGGCGGTGGTCTTCACCCATCCTTCGAACCGACGGAACATGCTCTACCATCCAACGCGCCCGCGCGCAGAACCCGGCGGGTCCTGCGCGCGTGAAGTCTAGCGTAAATTGCCCGAGTCGCGGCTCTCTAGCCGGGATTCGTGTTCCAACCGTGGCGTGGCACGGTTAACGCGGCGCTCAAGCGACGGCGTACTTGCCGCGCGCCAGGAAGCGGTCCTTCTGGTCGTCGGTCGCGCTGTCGCGCACGGATTTGATGGTCGGGAGGATCGCCAGCATCTTCTTGACTGCGTCGCGCGCCTCGATCCGGTCGATCCAGGCCTTTACATGAGGACGCTTCGCAAGGTCGATGGCGAGCAGGCCGACATTGCGCAGCCATGGGAAGGCGGCAATGTCGGCGATCGTGTACTCGTCGCCGGCGACGTAAGCGTGGGAGGCCAGTCGCTGCTCATAGAGATCGAACAACGTGTTGACCTGCGTGCGGTAGCGGGCGTGGCCGTAGTCCTGGCCGGCGGGCGCGAACTTCGAGAAGTGCACGAGCTGGCCGGACATCGGCCCGACATTGGCCATCTGCACCATCAGCCACTGGATCGTGTCGTAGCGCTTCGCCGGGTCCTTCGGCATGAACTTGCCGGTCTTCTCGGCGAGATAGATGAGGATCGCGCCAGATTCGATCACCGTATAGGGCTTGCCGCCGGGTCCTTCGGAATCGACGATCGCCGGCACCTTCTTCAGCGGATTGATCTTCTCGAATTCAGGTGTGAACTGTTCGCCCTTCCAGACGTCGACGGTCTTCAAATTGTAGGGCAGCCCGCACTCCTCGAGCATGATGAAAATCTTCTGCACGTTTGGGCTGGTCAGCGCGTAAAAATCGATCATGGATGTGTCTCTCTTCCCCTCAAGCCCGCGACGGCGGGCGGCGCGTTATAGCATTGCGCCCGCGCAGCAAAAGGTGCCGCCGGCGATCACCTTGGCGTGTTTTGAGGTTCTGAAAGCGCCGCCGCCTTGCGCAGGCACTCCGGGCAGAGGCAGTCCTCGGCCGTGTCGCCCGGCATGTTGCCGGGTATGGGCAGCCGCGCAGGGACGGAGGCGCACCAGCATTCGGCCGAGAGGCCGCAGTCGAATGCCGTGCCGCAGCGGGCGCAGGCGAGGCGGCGCGGCTGCGGCGTTTTGGTCGTCGCGCTCATAGGCTATTGCGGCTCGCCGCCGCCGATATAACCGGCGATCTTCCAGGCGGCGCCGACCTTCGTATAGCAGAGCTGGTCGTTGCCGAGCGGGGCGATCGAGTCGACCGACACGTAGCCCGGCTTTCCCGCCGGCGTGATGACGCGCAAATAGTTCGGCGCGTTATCGGACGCCTCGGGCGCGACCCGGACCAGTGCAAGCGCCAGCTTGCCGGCAACCGGCGCGTCGGCGCGCGGCGCGCTGTGCACGTCGATGCCGTCCGACACCGGATAGCCCCACTCGCCTTCGTTGGTCTTGGTCGCGGCGACCAGTTCCTCGAAGGCCTTCCCGTCGAAGGCCGGGTCGGCTGGCGCGCATATGACGCCGGCGCGCTTGGGCAGCGGCGCGGCGGTCGGCTCCTCGGCATAGCTTGAGAGCATGTCCCAGCCGGCCGTGTCCTTGCGCGCGAGACCGAGCGCGACGACGAGATTGTCGATGCCTGACTTCTTCTTGTCGGCGCCGTCGCCGTTCTCGCGCACCCAGAAGAAGCCCTGCGCGACGGTGAGCGGCACGAGCGCGGCGCGGTCCTTCTTTTCGGCTGCCGCGCCGAGCTGCTTGCGAAAGGCAGCAAAGGACGGATCGTCGACCGGTTTCGGCAGAGTGATCGCGACCGGCTTGTAGGGTGCCGGTGGCGACGGCGCGGGCGGTTTGCCCTGCGCCGATGCGGCGGTTGAGACGAGCGCGGCCGCGAACGCCGCGATGAGCCAATGGCTGCGCATGGTTGTCGCTCCCGAAGGCAGGCCTGTGACCAAGCCTACCACAGGCGCAGCAAGCTGCGGGCAGCGTCTAGGCCGGCTTCTTCCTTTTCTTCTTGTTTTTCTTCACCGGTTTCTTGACGGATTTCTTGACGGTCTTCTTTGGCGTCGCTGCTGCCCACATTTGGGTCTGCTCGCATTTGTCGACGAGTCTCGCACGGTCGGCGGCGGGCAGGGCGGTGAAGAATTTCAGACCGGTCAGCTTCTCGATGACGCCGACATTGACGCGCGACTGCTCCATGAACGAGCGGCCGAGCTTGGGCGGGTAATTGTGATTGCCCATGACAAAGGCATAGGCGGCCTTGGCCTGCGGATCGTAGATGATCTTGTAGAGGGCGATGGGCACTACGACGCCGCTGGTGCAGGTGTCGGTCTGCCCCTTGTTGCGCGCCTTGCAGACGAATCTGGTCGGGAAGGTCTCGAGTTCGATCGCGCCGCCGCAGGCATTGTCCGCCTTTGCGATGTCGATCTTGCGGGCCGTGCCGTCGCCGCGGATCGGCCCCGTGACCACGTAGATCGTCTTGCGCGCGATGGCCGCGTTGCGCACCTCGCTTTCCAGCGAGCGCCAAATCGCCGCATTGAACGTGTCGCCGGCCTGCGGCACCGCGTTCGAAAACACGAAGGTGTCGCGCATATTGACGTCGCTATTGTTGAAATCGTCCGACGGCGCCATGTGGCCGATCTCGAACTTCTCCGGCGTCTTGCTGTAGTCGCCGGGGTCGGGCTGTCCGGCGGCCGGCACGCAAAGATCGCCGCTGAAACTGATGTTCTTCGGACGCTTGAACTTGTTGGTGAGCTTGGCCTTGGTCAGGTTCTCGATCACCCAGTCAGGCGTTTTGCTGGCATTGTCGTGCGAGAGCACGAAGCGGTCGTGACAGACGCGCGTCTTGCCGCTCGCCGCGCCCCCGTCGGGCAGCCCGATCGCCCGCCAGATCGCGGCGCATGTATTGGGGTCTCTGTCTTGCGGATTGCATTCGGCCTTTGCGAAGGCCCGGGTGCTGCCGGCAGCCGCGAGGCCGGCGACAGCAACAGCGAAGATGATGTTGCGCATGATCGTCCCCCGATCATGCAAGATTATGATTACACGCGAAGCGTGTAAATGGCTCTATGCGCTACTTCGCGGGCGCGATGCGGAGGATGCTGCCGTCCGCCTCGTCCGTGAGCAGGTAGAGTGCACCGTCCGGCCCCTGCCGCACGTCGCGGATGCGCCAACCGAGCTCGTGCAGCAGGCGCTCCTCCTTGACCGGCTTGCCATCCTTCAGGTCCAGCCGCGACAGCAATTGGAATTTCAACGCGCCATTGAACAGACTGCCCTTCCACGCCGGAAACAGGTCGCCGGTATAGAAGGCCATGCCTGACGGCGCGATCGACGGCGTCCAGTGCCAGACCGAGTCGAGCATGCCCTCGTCGTGCTGCTTGCCGGTGCCAACCGGCGAGCCGTCGTAATTGACGCCGAAACTCACCACCGGCCAGCCGTAATTGCCGCCCTTTTCGATGATGTTGATTTCGTCGCCGCCCATGGGGCCATGCTCCTGCTCCCACAGAGCGCCGGTTTCGGGATTGAGAGCGAGCCCCTGCGGATTGCGCAGGCCGTAGGCCCAGATTTCCGGCAGGGCGCCCGGCTTCCCGACGAAGGGATTATCCGGCGGCGCCTTGCCGTCGGGCGTGATGCGGATGAGCTTGCCGATCGTATTGTCGAGCCGCTGTGCATCTTCCTTGGCGGCGAAGTGATCGCCGAGCGTGACGAACAGGTTGCCGTCTTGGGCCTGGACGATGCGACAGCCGATGTTCAGGCCCGCGCCGGGCGGCCCCTTTTGCTCGTAGAACTTGCTGACGGCGGTCAACTTCGGTTCGCTGCCTGCGTCGAGCACGGCATGCGCGACCGCGATTTGCGCGCCGCCGCGCACGGCTTCCGTGTAGCAAAAATAGATGCGGCGGCTCTGCGCGAAGTCGCGCGCCAGGATCACGTCCATCAGGCCGGCCTGGCTGCGGACGAAGACCTTCGGAACGCCGGTGAGGGGAGGCGAGGCCGCGCCATCCTTGCCGACGATGCGCATGCGGCCGGGACGCTCGGTCACCAGCATGCGGCCGTCGGGAAGGAAGGCGAGCGACCAGGGGTGCTCGAGATGCGTGGTGACGGTGGTCACCGCTATCGGGCCGGCCGACGAATTGTAGGTCTGCGATTGGGCGGCGGCCGGCGCGTGAAGTCCGGAGAGGACGAGGAGGCCGGCGGCAACGGTGCGGACGGTCATGCGAGACTCCGCCGCTCCGGCTCAGGAAGCGCCTTCAGTGCCGGTGACGACGCTGTTTCTCGCCTGGCAGGCTCAGGACCGTCAATCCCCCCATGCCGATGAACAGCAGGCCGAGCACCAGAGCGACCGCGAACAGGCTGCCCTCGTGTCCAACCACGTCGCCGATGACATCGGCACGGGCGATACCGGCGGTGACGACGGTGGCGGCAACAATTGTGCCGAGCGCGAGCGCCATGCCCGCAATGAGTTCGGCAATTGCGGCGACACGGCGCTGACGCCCGAGCTTGCGGCCTGCGGGCGGAACGAAACCTGTCATCTCAATGGGCTGGCGCATGGCGGCCCTCTGGGTCTGGTCCCCGACTAACGAAGCTGAAGGTAAATGGTTGCAGAAACCGGCATGGTTTCGGCTCGATTGCGGCGGCCGCGGTAAGGAACCGGGGCATTTTCGTGAATGGAGTTAAGCAAAAGTTAACGCCGCCGCTGCGCCTGCAATCGGACCGGCAAGCGCGCGCGAGGTCCGATCACTGCGCGGCGACGAGGTCCTCCGGTTGCCAGTCCATCGGCACGTAACCGGGCTCCGACTCTACCCGGGCGAGCCAGCGGCGCACCGCCGGATAGCCGGCGAGATCGTAGTCGCACTGCTCGGCGACGTGCGTGTAGGCGTAGAGGGCGATATCGGCGATGGTGAAATGCCCGGCCACGAAGAAGTCGTGCTTTGCTAGATGCGCCTCCATCACACGCAGCGCGCGATGGCCGTTCTCCATCCAGTCTTCGAGCGCGTGGCTCTGCAATTCGCGGCCACCCTTGATCAGGCACAGCCAGAAATACGCCGCGCCGATGTTCGGCTCGAGGCTGTGCTGTTCGAAGAACATCCATTGCAGCGCCTCGGCGCGCTCGATGCGGTCCTCCGGCGCCAGCCGCGAGCCGATCGCGACGTACCACAGGATCGCGTTCGACTCGGCAATGTGACGGCCGGGCGCGACTTCGATCAGCGGCACCTGTCCGCTGGGATTCATGGTGAGGAATTCCGGCGTGCGGCTTTCGCCTTTGAGAATGTCGATCTCGACGAGGCGATAAGGCACGCCAAGGCGCGCCAGAGCGAGGCGGACCTTGTAGCTGTTGCCCGATCGTTGCATCGAGTAGAGCGTGTACATTGTGCCGGAATGCCCCGCGACGTGACATCGTGATGGAGCGCGCCAAGTCCGGCAATAGCAAGGCTTGATGAATGACGATTCGGTGACCGTGGCGGCGTTCGGCGTTACGCGCGTTCTTTTCGCGGCGCGTGGACGCGCGTTTTATTCTGTGGCGATGCGCGGCCGCATCCAGGCCGAAAGCGGCGTCCGTAGATGCCGGTCGGTCATGAGCCGCCGCGACCGGGGCAGGTCCGCAACGAGCCGATTTTCGTCTCACGATTCCGGTTGCGTGGGAGGGCACACGTGCCGGGCACCGGAGACTTGCCGCCGGTCGATGCGGTAGGGCCGGCCCGCCATCTGGGCCGCGGCAAGCCATGGTCCGGCGCCCAGGTCCGGACATCGCCGGAACGCCCATCAACAGCGTTGATCGATCGATCAGTTCTTGCGACTTGCCGCCGCCGCATTATTGGGCCAAACCGACCCCCGAAAACACGCGTTTCGACCGGGACTTCGGAGCTTCCAATGGCCTTCCTCGCCGACCACCTCAAGCGCATCAAGCCGTCGCCGACCATCGCGGTGACGGATAAAGCGCGCCAGTTGAAGGCGGCGGGCCGCAATGTCATCGGCCTTGGCGCCGGCGAGCCGGACTTCGACACGCCCGACCACATCAAGGAAGCGGCGATCCGCGCCATCAAGGAGGGCCGCGCTTCCAAGTACACCGCCGTCGACGGCATACCGGAGCTCAAGGCCGCAGTCTCGCAGAAGTTCAAGCGCGAGAACGGCCTCGACTACAAGCCGTCGCAGATCATCATCGGCGTCGGCGGCAAGCATGTGCTGTACAACGCCTTCATGGCGACGATGAACCCCGGCGACGAGGTGATCATTCCGGCGCCGTACTGGGTCAGCTATCCCGACATGGTGCTCTTGGCCGGCGGCAAGCCGGTCGAGGTCGTCTCCGGAATGGACAAGGGCTTCAAGATCACGCCCGAGGCGCTCGAGCGCGCGATCACGCCGAAGACCAAGTGGTTTCTGCTGAACTCGCCCTCGAACCCGACCGGCGCCGCCTATACCCGTGCCGAGCTGCGCGCGCTCGCCGATGTCCTGCTCAAGCACCCGCATGTGCACGTCATGACCGACGACATGTACGAGCACCTCGTCTACGACGCGTTCGAGTTCACGACTCCGGCGCAGGTCGAGCCGGAACTCTATTCGCGCACGCTGACCATCAACGGCGTGTCGAAGGCCTATTGCATGACCGGCTGGCGCATCGGCTATGCCGGCGGTCCGGAGCCGTTGATCAAGGCGATGGCGATGCTGCAATCGCAGTCGACCACCAATCCGGCGGCGGTGTCGCAATGGGCGGCGGTCGCGGCGCTGAGCGGCCCGCAGGACTTCATCCCGAAGCACAACAAGGTCTTCCAGGAGCGGCGCGACCTCGTCGTGTCGATGCTCAACCAGGCCAAGGGCATCAAGTGCCCGATGCCGGAAGGCGCGTTCTACGTCTATCCGTCCTGCGCCGGCACGATGGGCAAGACGACGCCCACCGGCAAGACGCTAGCGAACGACGAGGATTTCGTCGGCGAACTTCTCGAGGCCGAGGGCGTGGCGGTGGTGCACGGCTCGGCCTTCGGGCTCGGTCCGGCGTTTCGTATCTCCTACGCGACCAAGACCGAGGACCTGGAAGACGCCTGCCGCCGCATTCAGCGCTTCTGCGGGAACCTGAAATAGGCTCGCCGCGAAGGGGTGCCGACGGTCGCGCCCGCGAATCGCGTAGTCTCGCGCGCATGCTTGTCCGTGCGCTCGCCCTCTTCGCGCTGATCTTCAGCCTGCTCCTGCCGGCGTCGGCCCAGGAACGTGTCACCGTCGGCACGCAGCGGCTTGCCGACAATGGCGCGTTGTTCCTCGCGGTCGCGCGCGGCTACTTCAAGGCCGAAGGCCTCGACGTCGAAATGACGGCCTACAAGTCGGACAAGGAGGTGGCGCAGGCGGTCGCCGCCGGCGCCGTCGATTTCGGTCTCGCCGCCTATACGACCGACGCCTTCAACTATGCGGGGCAGGGCTTCTTCAAATTCGTCGCGGCGCAGGTGCAGGAGCGCAAGGGCTTCGAGGGCAACGAGGTCGTCGCCTCGAACGCGGCCTGGGGCAACGGCCTGCGCAAGATGGAGAACCTGAAGGGCAAGTCGGTGGCGATCACCTATCTGGGCTCCCCATATCATTATCAACTGGCGCAAATCGCGAAGGCGAAGGGTTTCGGCTTTGACGAGATCATCATCAAGCCGATGCAGACGGTCGGCGCGGCCGCGCTGGCGGTCGCCGAAGGCAAGTCCGAGGCGGCGATCCTGCCGGCGAACTATGCGCGCGAATTGATGGTCGCCAGCCAGGCGCGGCTGGTCGGCTGGTATTCGGAAGTCGGCGACGAGCAGCAGCTCGGCGCGCTTTTCGTCTCGACCAAGACACTCGCCGCAAGGAGGCCGGTCGCCGACAAGTTCGTGCGCGCCTATCGGCACGGCGCCGCGGACTATACCGGCATGGTGCAGCTCGACCGCTACGGCAAGCGCATCTCCAATGTCGCCACACGCGAGATCGCAACCGTGATCGCACGGTATGTGTATCCCGGCCGCCAGCTCGGACGCGCCGCTGCGAGCGTCGAGACCAGCGCCTATCCGATGGACCCGCAGGCAAAGCTCGAAGTCGCCGACATCGAGCGTCAGGTCGCCTGGTTCAAGGCGCAGAAGCTGATCGACGACGGAGTCGAGCCGCGAAATATTGTCGACATGGGTCTCGGCACGACGCCGTGAGCGAACGCAAAGCGTTCGTCGGGCTTGAGAAATGTCACGGCCGCCGCGTACCGCGCGGCCGCCACAAAAGCGCCCCTTGCCAGCACCGCACTCTCCTGAGACGATGATGCGACAGGGCCGGGAAACTTGGTCCGACCTCCCGGCCGGCAGGGAGGACGACATGGCACACGACGGCACGGCTCCCAGGGGCCCCCGGTGCATCGCACTGGTTGGCCCCTTCCAAAGCGGCAAGACGACACTCCTCGAAGCCATCCTCGCGCGCAGCGGTACGATCCCGCGCCAGGGCTCGGTCGACACCGGCACCTCGATCGGCGACGCCAGCAAGGAAGCGCGTCATCACAAGATGAGCGTCGAGGCGACCTTCGCCACCGTCAATTTCATGGGCGACAGCTACACCTTCGTCGACTGCCCCGGCTCCATCGAATTCATCAACGACATGCGCACCGTGCTGCCCGCGGTCGACGCTGCGGTCGTCGTCTGCGAAGCGGACGAGAAGAAGGTGCCGCAGCTTCAATTGATCCTGCGCGAGCTCGAAGACCAGAACATTCCGCGGTTCCTGTTCCTGAACAAGATCGACAAAGCCGACAAGCGCGTGCGCGAAACGATCAAGCTTTTGCAGCCGGCCTCGCGCGTGCCGCTCCTGTTGCGCCAGATCCCGATCTGGAAGGGCGACTTGATCGCCGGCTTCGTCGATCTCGCTCTCGAGCGCGCCTTCGTCTACAAGGAATATTCGGCTTCCGAAGTGATCGATCTCGCCGGCGAGGATCTGAGCCGCGAAAAGGAAGCGCGCTTCACCATGTTGGAGACGCTCGCCGATCACGACGACGCGCTGATGGAGCAACTGCTCGAGGATATTCAGCCGCCGCGCGACAAGGTGTTCGACGACCTCGCCAAGGAACTGCGCGACCGGATCGTTTGTCCGGTCCTGCTCGGCTGCGCGACGCGCTCGAACGGCGTGCTGCGGCTCCTGAAGGCGTTGCGCCACGAGGCGCCGGGCGTCGCGGAGACCGCGCAGCGGCTCGGGCTGAAGGCAAGCGCCGACGCGGCCGCCCTCGTGCTCAAGACCTTCCACACGACGCACGGCGGCAAGATGTCGGTATCGCGCGTTCTATCCGGCCAGATCGGCGACGGCACGACGCTGTCAACGCCGGAGGGCGAGGCAGGCCGCGTCTCCGGTGTGTTCAAGCTGATGGGCCAGCAGTTCGAGAAGCGCGGTGCGGCGGGCGCGGGCGACACCGTCGCGCTCGGCAAGCTCGACGGTGCGAAGACCGGCGCCACGCTCTCGTCCGGCAAGCAGCCGCTGCCTGCTCTCGTCGAGATGCACCCGTCGCCGCCGGTGCTCGCGATCGCCGTACAGGCGCGTGAGCGCAAGGACGACGTCAAGCTCGGCGTATCCTTCACCAAGCTCACTGAGGAGGATCCCTCGCTCGTCGTCGTGCACAATCCCGAGAGCCACGACGTCGTCATCTGGGGGCAGGGGGAGATGCATCTTCGCGTTGCTACCGAACGGCTCGCGGAACGCTTTGCCGTGCCGGTGACGTCGCGGCCCCCGACGGTCGGCTACCGCGAGACCATCCGCAAGCCGATCTCGATCCGCGGCCGGCACAAGAAGCAGTCGGGCGGTCACGGCCAGTTCGGCGATGTCGTCGTCGAAATCAAGCCTCTGCCGCGCAGCACCGGATTTCAGTTCGAAGACCGCATCACGGGCGGCGTCGTGCCGCGCAACTACATTCCGGCGGTGGAAGAGGGCGTCGTCGACGGCCTCGCGCATGGGCCGCTCGGCTTCCCGGTGGTCGATTTGCAGGTCGCACTGGTCGATGGCTCCTACCACGCCGTCGATTCCTCCGATCAGGCCTTCCGCACCGCCGGCCGCATCGCCATGAGCGAGGGCCTGCCGCAGTGCCAGCCGGTGCTGCTCGAGCCGATCCATGAAGTCGAGATCGTCTGCCCGAACGAGTGCACCGCCAAGATCAACGCGATTCTGTCCGGGCGCCGCGGCCAGATCCTCGGCTTTGATACGCGCGAGGGCTGGGACGGCTGGGACACGGTGCGCGCGCAGATGCCGGAGGCGGAAATCGGCGACCTCATCATCGAAGTGCGCTCGGCGACGGCGGGCGTCGGCTCGTTCCGGTTCAAGTTCGACCATATGGCCGAGTTGACCGGGCGAACGGCCGACCAGATCGTCTCCGCGCGGCGCGCGGCGGAGTGAGCCTGGGTGGCCGCGCCACCTAGAGCGAAGCCGGCGCAGCCGCAGGCTCGATGCGGCCGGCCTGCACGGCGGGCACGATGGTGATCACGCCGGTCGCCTCCAGGATCGCGAACTTGATCTGGTCGATGCGCTCGAGCCCCTGCAGCTTGCGCGCCGCCTCCAGGATGTTGTCTTCAGTGATGCGTGCACGCCGCATGCGGGCGGTCATGACGACGCCGTTCTCCACCAGAATCATCGGCATGCCGTTGAAAACGCGGCGCATGAACGGCGATCTCAACTCCACGAACGACAAAGCAATGTCGATGACGATGAAGGTCGCGACGAGCAACAATGCATTCGTCAGCGAGTAGTCCTGGCCGGTGATCGCGCGCTGCGTCGAGCCGCCGATGATCATGAACAGGACCAGGTCGAAGGCGCTCATCTCGCCGAGTGTGCGCCGGCCCGAAATGCGGATGATCGCCCACAGCGCGAAATAGACGATCGCGGCCTTGATCACACTGTCCATGTGCGCCTCACGGGTAGATGAAGACGCGAAGCCGCGCCGGCGCGCCGCCGTCCGCAGCGGCTGCTATCGTATGCAAGCCATAGCGGCGCGAACGGGCCCAGATCACGACCTGGCTCTTGCCGCCGCCATCCGCACTGAAGGTCAGGTCGATGCCGTCCGGCCCTGTTCGGCTGCGCAGCGGCGGCGGCTGAATGCTGGTGATTTCAAAGGCGGCCTGGAATGGCTTGCCGAGATGGAGTGTCATGTCGGTGTCGGCTTGATGCGTCACCTCGAAAACAAAGGCGGAAGTTCGCGTCGCCCGCTGGAAGCGCTCGTAGGAGACGCTGAGGGGGCCCGCGCTTGCCCGTGCTCGGCTTACCGGCCCGTTGCCGAGCGCGCCGGTCAGTCCGGCGATGGCAATAAGGGCGAGCACGGCCCAACCGACGCGCTCGAGCGCCCAGGAGCGGCGCTGAAAGCGCATGTCCTCGCGAACCGGGTATTTCCGGCTGACGGCCTCGTCCATGGCGCGTTTCCTTCCAGACGGAAACGCGGGCCGGAAATCGCAGGTTCCTCTCGCGCAAGCGTGATTTGCCAACGGGTTAGCGCCACCGTAGGTCTGCGCGAAACGCGAGGGAGGACATCCGCGATGCCGAACAGCCGCCGTCCATGGGATCTGCCGCAGCGCCTGGCGACGCCGGAGCATCTGGTGTTCGACCGCCGCGCGGTCCTGATCGGCGGGGCAAGCGCGCTGGCCGCGCTTCCGGGCGCGGCGCTAGCGCAGCGGGTCAGCGACCTCGACAAGATTCCCGATCCGAGCGCGGCGCTTTATCCAGCCAAGCGCAACGAGACCTACAAGCTCGACCGGCCGATCACCGACGAGAAGATCAACGAGCATTACAACAATTTCTACGAATACGGCACCGACAAGGACGTGTTCGCCGCCGCGCAGCAGCTGCAAATCCGGCCATGGACGATCAAGATCGACGGCATGGTCGAGAAGCCGATCGAGATCGGCATCGACGATCTGATGAAGAAGATGACGCTCGAGGAGCGCACCTACCGCCACCGCTGCGTCGAGGCCTGGAGCATGGCGATCGCCTGGTCCGGTTTCCCGTTCAAGAAGCTCGTCGAGTTCGCAAAGCCCCTCGGCTCGGCGAAATACATCGAGATGCAGACTTTCATGGACCCGAAGATGGCGCCCGGGCAGCGCGCGCGCTGGTATCCGTGGCCCTACATCGAGGGCGTGACCATGGCGGAAGCGGCCAACGATCTCGCCTTCCTCGCGACCGGCGCTTACGGCCACCCGCTGGGAAAGGTGCAAGGCGCGCCGCTGCGGCTCGCCCTGCCGTGGAAGTACGGCTTCAAGTCGATCAAGTCGGTCGTGCGCTTTTCGTTTGTCGAGAAGCGCCCGATCGGCATGTGGGAGAAGCTGCAGGCGGCTGAGTACGGGTTCTGGGCCAATGTGAACCCGGAGGTACCACATCCCCGATGGAGCCAGGCGACAGAGGAGGTCATCGGCACCGGTGAGCGCCGGCCGACCCTGATCTACAATGGCTACGGCGAGTTCGTCGCCGATTTGTATAAAGGTCTCGAGAAGGAGCGCCTCTGGGCGTGATTGTGCGGTGCCGCACGTCCGGTTCCAACCGCGGCGCGCGCAAACGTGAACGCCGATTTCGAACGCACGTGGTAGCCTCTCGCATTCGTGGCTCGTGGGCATGATTCCGGAGCCGGCGAAGACGACCCACGACTCCGAACGTCATGAGCGCCACGGCCACCTGGGCATGAAACTCAGGGAGAGATCGCCATGGCCTATTCGAACGTGCTCGTCGGCGCGTCCGCCGCGCCGGAACGCATCACTATTCGCCGCATCGGCGTCGCCGATTTGAAGGACGCGCTGCGTCTCGGCCTCGACGATTTTCTGGCCATGCCGACACACGCGATCTTTCTCTGCCTCGTCTATCCGATCGTCGGCATCGTGCTGGCGCGGCTCGCCTTCGGCTATTCGGTGCTGCCCTTGATCTATCCGCTCGCCAGCGGTTTCGCGCTGGTTGGTCCGTTCGCCGCGCTCGGCCTCTACGAGATGAGCCGACGCCGCGAGGCCGGTCTCGACGTGTCGGCGACGCACGCCTTCGACATCGTGCAGTCCTCGTCGATCGGCGCCATCAGCGCCCTCGGCATATTATTCCTGGTCATCTTCGGGGTGTGGATGGCGGTCGCAAATGCGATCTACGTCGCCGACTTCGGCTACGCGCCGCCGGCGTCGATGCAGGGCTTCCTCGCCGACGTCCTGTCGACCTCGGCCGGCTGGCATCTCATCATTGTCGGCAATCTGGTCGGGCTCGTCTTCGCCGCCATCGTCCTGGCCATTGGCGTGATGTCGTTCCCGATGTTGGTCGACCGCGACGTCGGGGCGGCTATTGCGCTGAAAACGTCGATCGAGGCGGTCGCCGAGAACCCGGTGACGATGGCACTGTGGGGCCTGATCGTCGCGGCGCTGCTGGTGCTCGGCTCCATTCCGGCTTTCCTCGGCCTGACCGTCGTCTTGCCGGTGCTCGGCCACGCCACCTGGCACCTCTACCGCCGTACAGTCGACGCCGAAGGCAATCCGCGTCCGGAGGTCATGCCGCGGCCGCACCGCGACCGCTCCGGCGCCGATTTCCCGATCAATCTGCTGCCCTGGCGGCGGTGAGCGGCGAGGCCGGCGTCAGGTTTCGATCTCGCCGGCCTCCACCTCCGCCAATGTCGCGCGCCAGTCGCGGCGCTTGAGCACGAACGAGATCGCGGCGAGCGTCAGAAGCGTGGCGCTCACCAGGAACAGGCCGAGTGATATCGGGCGCGACAGGAAGATGAGGTAATCGCCGTTCGACATGATGAGAGACTGACGCAGGCTCTGCTCCAGGATCGGCGCGATCACCAGCCCGAGCACCAGCGGCGCCGGGTCGAACTCGAATTTGCGCAAGGCATAACCGAGGACGCCCATGATCAGCATGATCCAGACGTCGACGACCGAGTTGTTCGTCTCGTAGACGCCGATGATGCAGAACATGATGATCATCGGATAGAGGTAGGCGTATGGGATCCGCAGCACGGTCACGAACAGGCTGACCAGCGGCAGGTTCAGCGCCAGCAGCATGATGTTGCCGACATACATCGAGGCGACGAAGCCCCAGAACACGTCCGGGTGATCGTTGACGAGGGTCGGCCCGACCGAGACGCCGTGAATCATCAGCGCGCCGATCAGCACCGCGGTGATCGGGCTTGTCGGTATGCCGAGCGCCAAAAGCGGCACGAAGGCGCCGGTCGAGGCGGCGTTGTTCGCTGTCTCGGGTCCCGCGACGCCGGCGACGGCGCCCTTGCCGAATTGCTCGGGATGCCGCGAGAGCCGCCGCTCGAGCGCGTAGGAGAGGAAGCTCGAAATGATGTGCGCCGAGCCCGGAATGATGCCGATGATGAAGCCGAGCAGCGTGCCGCGCGTGATCGGCATCGCCGCCTCGCGCCACTCCTGGCGCGTCGGCAGCAATTCGCGCAGCTTCGGCGCGATGACGTTCTTGACCGCGTCGGCGCTCGGCGTCGCCAGGATCTCGCCGAGGCCGAACAGTCCGACGGCGACCGGCACGATGCCGATGCCGTCGCCGAGTTCGGCGAGGTTGAAGCTGTAGCGGAAATCGCCGGTCATGTTGTCGATGCCGATCATGCCGAGCATCAGGCCGAGCGCGGCCATCAGCAACGTGCGGATCAGCGAGGTCGACGACATGTAGGCGAGGAAAATGAGACCGAGCACGAGGAGCGCGGTGTATTCAGGCGGACCAAACTTGATCGCGATCGTCGCGAGCGGCGGCGCCACCACCGTCAGCACCAGCACGCCGAAGGTGCCCCCGATCCATGAGCCGACGGCCGCGATGCACAGCGCGGCTCCGGCGCGGCCCTTCTGCGACATGGCGTAGCCGTCGATGCAGGTCATCACGGAGGACGCTTCGCCCGGAATCCGCATGAGAATCGACGTGGTCGAGCCGCCGTACTGCGAGCCGTAGTAGATGCCGGCGAGCATGATGATCGCCTGCGTTGCGTTCAGGCCGAACGTGACGGGCAACAGGATCGAGATGCCGGCGAGCGGTCCGATGCCGGGCAACACGCCGACCAGCGTGCCGACGAGGCAGCCAAGGAACGCGTACCAGGCATTGTGGGGCTCGAACGCGACCGAAAAGCCGAGAAGGAGACTGTGCAGCGTCGTTTCCAAGGCGGGTTTCCTAGAAGCCGAGAGGGCCGGTTTCGAGCGGCGTCTTCAGGAGGAAGACGAACAGGACGTATGTGATGCCGACGACGGCGACGCTATAGAGGGCGGCCGGCCTGACGCCGCGCCGCTCGATTGCGACGAGCAGAGCAAACATCATCAGCGCGTTGGACGTGGCGAAGCCGAGCGGCTCGAACGCGGCGATGGCCAGCGCGGTGATCAGCACGACCATGGCGGCGTGCTTTGCATCGCCCCAGGCAAGCGTAGCGAACGGCTTGCTTTCGCCGGCCCGGAGCATGAGCGTTCCGCCGAACAGGATCATCAAGATCGCCAGGATCATCGGCATGAAGCCCGAGCCCGGCGACGACAAATTGCCGAAGGGCAGGCTGCTGCTGATCGCTATGACGAGGAGCCCGAAGGCGATGAACGCCGCGCCCGCGGCATGGTCGGCGCGTAATGTCATGTCGTTGCCTTTCGTCACACGCGGCCGATCGCCTTCACCGCTTCGTCGACGCGCAGGCCGTCGGCGTCCCAGAACTTCTGGAAATCGGCGTGGTTGAGATAGGCGGGCTCCAGGCCGAGATTGCTGAGGCCCGTAACGAAGGCCGGCGCGTGCGCGGCCTTGCCGATCGCCGCGTCCAGCGTCGCAACCGTGTCGGCGGGCGTCGCCTTCGGTGCGAAGATGCCGACCCACAGATAATATTCGACGTCGTAGCCGAGTTCTTTCAGCGTCGGCACGTCGGGCAGGGCCTTGGACCGTGTGCCGCCGAACGAGGCGAGCGGGCGAAGCTTGCCGGCCTTGATGTGGCTGAGCGTTGCCGAGACCGCCTGTGCCGAGGCCTGCGCATTGTTGCCGAGCACGGCGGTGATGGCGGGGCCGCCGCCATTGGTCGGCAGATGGCGCAGCTTGAGCCCGCCCGCGGCCTTCTCAAGCATCGCCATCGGCAGGTGCGTCGCGCCATAGAGCCCGCCCGAACTGTAGATGATCGGCGTGGCGGCGGTCTTCGCCGCGTCGATGAACTCCTTGGCGGTCTTGTACGGCTGCTGGTCGTTGACCAGGAGCAGGCACGGATCGGCGATGATCCGCGCCAGCGGGATGAAGTCGGCGCGCGTCACCTTCACCGGCCGGCCGAACAGCTTGTCCACCTCGGCAAAGCCGGAGATGCCGGTGTTGTGCGAGAGCAGCGTGTAGCCGTCGGCCTTAGCGCTGGCGACGAACTGTGCGCCGACGGCGCCGGCCGCACCGCCTTTCGTCTCCACCACCACCGGCTGGTTGAGGATCGGCTCCATCGCCGAGGCGAGCGGCCGCGTGACGATGTCGTTGGCGCCGCCCGGCGGGAAGGCGTTCACGATGGTGATCGCGTGCGACGGAAAGCCTTCGGCGAACGCCGGACGCGTGGCAAGCGCGGCCGCGGACGCGACCGCTCCGGCGACGAACGAGCGTCGATCCATCACTTCCTCCTGTGTGAAATCCCGGCGGTTTGCCACCGTGGTTTTCAGGTTCGCCGTCAGACCTTGCCGATCGCGTGCACCGCCGCCTCGACGCGCTTGGCGTCCTCGTCCCAGAATATTGCGAAGTCGGCCTGGTCGAGATAGGCGACCTCGTCGCCAATATTGGCGATTGCCGTCTTGAACTGGTCGGCGTTTGCTGCCTTGCGCACCGCTTCCCGAATGACGTTGACATTCGCGGCTGGCGTCTTCACAGGCGCGAACATGCCGACCCACAGGGAGAACTCGACGTCGTAGCCGAGTTCCTTGAACGTCGGCACGTCGGGCAGTGAAGAGGCGCGCTTGTCGGAGAAGCACGCCAGCGCGCGCAGCTTGCCGGCCTTCATCTGGCCGCTGGCTGCGGCAATCGAGGTGGCGAGCACCTGCGAGTTGTTGCCGAGGAGCGCGGTGACCGCAGGACCGCCGCCATTGGTCGGCAGATGCTTCATCTTGATGCCGGCCGCTTTGAGGAACAGCGCCATCGGCAGGTGCAGCGCGCCGTAGAGCCCCGACGAGGAGAAGATCAGCTTGTCGGGATTTTTCTTGGCGTCCTCCACCAGATCCTTGAGCGTCTTGTAAGGCTGCTGGTCGTTGACCACGAGCACCATCGGGCCGGCGGTCAGCCGCGCGATCGGCGTGAAGTCGGCGCGCGTGAACTTCGGCTGCCGCCCGAACAGCTTGTCGACCTCGGCGAAGCCGGAGATCGACACGATGTGGATTAGCAGCGTGTAGCCGTCGGGCTTGGCCGTCGCAGCGAACTGCGCGCCGACCTGGCCGGCGGCGCCGGCCTTGGTCTCGATCACGCAGGGCTGCTTCAGGATCGGCTCGAGCACCGCCGCGATCGGCCGACCGACGACGTCGGCAGCACCGCCTGGTGGGAACGGGTTGATGAAAGTAATGGCATGCGACGGATAGGTGTCGTCTGCGAAAGCGGAGCGCGTGGCGAGTGCAGTAGCGGCAGCGGCGCTGCCCGCGATGAAGCGGCGGCGGTCCATGGCGTGTCGTCCCCTTTAGGCGCAAGCCCTTGGCCGGCGTCGCCGGCCTTGCGGCCTTGTCGTCGTTGGGGGCGATGCTAACCCGCCGGGGTCTGTAATCAAGCGCCGTCGACGATCGCGACCGCGCGTGTCCAGCCGGCGGAACCACCTTTCACCTTCACCGGGAAGCAGCTCACGGTGAATCCGGTCGACGGCAGCGCCTCGAGATTGTGAAGTTTCTCGATATGGCAATAGCCGATGTCGCGTCCGGCGCGGTGACCTTCCCAGATGATTTTCGGGTCGCGATCCTGCATGTAGCGCTGCATCGTGAAGATGAACGGTGCGTCCCAGCTCCAGCCGTCGGTGCCGGCGACGCGCACGCCACGCTCGAGCAGGTACATCGTCGCTTCGCGCCCCATGCCGCAGCCTTTGGCGACGTAATCGGGCTGGCCATAGGCAGCTCCCGCGCTCGTATTCACGACAACGATTTCAAGCGGCGAAAGGGAGTGCCCAATGCGCTTCAACTCCGCTTCGACGTCCGCAGCCGTGGCGACGTAGCCGTCCGGGAAGTGTCGAAAGTCGAGCTTCACCCCAGGCTGGTAGCACCAGTCCAGCGGCACCTCGTCGATGGTTGCGGCGCGCTTGCCGCGATCCATCGTCGAGGCGAAGTGGTAGGGCGCGTCGAGGTGCGTGGTGCAATGCGTCGACAGCCGCACCCATTCGAAGCCCCAACCTTCGCCGTCGGGCAAGTCGTCTTTTTTCAAGCCCGGAAAGAATTTGAGGATGTCGGCGGCAGTCTGCTGATGATCGAGGTATTCGATCTTGGGTCCGTAGCCCGGCGGGTCGGCCGCGACGTCGTTCTCCAGCGGCACCGAGATGTCGACGATCCTGCGCGGCATTGTGCGTCCTTTGTCTGTCCATCCAGTTCGCGCATCATTGAAGAGGCGGATGCAAGGGACAAGGCCGCCGCGGGCGCGAGAGGCGGCGGCGAGGGGATTTAGCCCAACTTTTTCGTGGACTTAGCCACTAGCGCGCGGAACAGAAACTCGCTTAAGATGCCGCAAAACGAATTCAAAAGGGAGGAATGAGATGAATCTCAGAACGATACTGCGGACGGCCGGTGCCGCGCTCGCCACGACGGCGGTGCTCGGTTTCGCGTCGGCCAGCGCCCAGGACAAGCCGCCGCTCAAGATCGGCTTTTCCATGTCGCTCACCGGCTTCCTGTCGGCGGTCGGCAAGCAGGGCCTGCTCGGCATCGAGATCTGGCGCGATCAGATCAACAAGGAAGGCGGGCTGCTCGGGCGCAAGGTCGAACTCGTCTATTACGACGATAAGAGCGCGCCGCAGGAAGTGCCCGGCATCTACACCAAGCTTCTCGACGTCGACAAAGTCGATCTCGTCGTCTCGGGCTATGCCACCAACGAAGTGGCGCCGGCCATGCCGGTCATCATGCGCAAGAACAAGACCTTCATCAGCCTGTTCGCGCTCGATGTGAACGACAAGTTCAAATACCCGAACTACTTCTCCGTGCTGCCGACCGGCCCGGACACGAAGACCTCGTTCACCGAGGGCTTCTTCGAGGTCGCCAAGCAGAACGGCATCAAGACGGTGGCGCTGGCTGCGGCCGATGCCGAGTTCTCGCAGAACGCCTGCGAAGGCGCCCGTGAGAACGCCAAGAAGTTCGGCATGAAGATCGTCTACGACAAGAGCTATCCGCCCCCGCCGAAGACGACCGACTTCACGCCGGTCGTGCGCGCGCTCCAGGCGGCGAATGCCGACGCGGTCATCGTCTGCTCGTACCCGGCCGACTCGGTCGGCATGGTCGAAGCCGCGAACGAAGTCGGCCTCAAGCCGAAAATGTTCGGCGGCGCGATGGTCGGCCTTCAGGTCACGGCCTTCAAGGAGAAGCTCAAGGGCAAGCTGAACGGCCTCATCAATTACGAGACCTGGGTGCCGGACAAGAAGCAGATGTACAAGGGCACCGAGGCGTTCTTCAAGGAGTACCAGGAGCGCGCCAAGGGCGCCGGCGTCGATCCGCTCGGCTACTATCTCGGCGGCTGGGGCTACGCCTACGTGCAGATCCTCGGCGACGCGATCAAGGGTGCCAAAAGCACCGACGACGCGAAGATTGCGGCCTATCTCAAGTCGCACAGCTTCGACACGATCATGGGCCCGATCAAGTTCGGCAAGAAGGGCGAGTGGGAGAAGGGCCGGATGCTCACGGTGCAGTACCATGACATCAAGCCCGACGCCGACATGAAGACTTGGGCCGGCATGAGCTACCAGACCGTGCTGCACCCGAAGGATCTCGAGACGGGCAAGGCGATCTTCCCGTACGAGAAGGCGCACCAGTAAGCGTCTCCAATCGAATCGAAACGGCGCCGTGTGACGAACACGGCGCCGTTTTTTTTAATTATCCTCCCCTTGAGGGGAGGTGAAGGAAGAGGCTTACGCCTCCAGCCCGAGATAGAACTGCCGGATCAGGTCGTTATTGTTGAGCTCGTCGGCCGAGCCGCCCTCATAGGCGATCTTGCCATGGACGATGACGTAGCCGCGGTCGGCGATGCGCACGGCCTGCACGAAGTTCTGCTCCGCCATCAGCACCGTCAGCCGGTAATGGTCCTTCAGCCGCTTGATCGCGTCGATCGTGCGGCTGACGAGCAAGGGGGACAGGCCGACCGATGGCTCGTCGATCAGCAGAATGCGCGGCGCCAGCATCAAGGCGCGCGCAAGCGCCAGCATCTGCTGCTCGCCGCCGCTCATCGAGCCGGCGAGCTGGCTCTTGCGCTCGGCGAGTCGCGGAAAGATCTCGAAACAGAAATCGAGGTTGGGCTTGATCTGCGCCCGCGCCTTTTGCCGGCTGGCGCCGAGCAGCAGGTTCTCCTCGACCGTCTGCCGCGGGAACAGGCGCCGTCCCTCCGGCACCAGCGCGATGCCGAGATCGACGATCTGCTCGGTGGTCTTGCCAACGAGGTCGTGGCTCTCGCCGTCGATGACGGCCGTGATGCGCCCCTTTTGCGGACGCACCATGCCCATCATGCACTTCATCAGCGTCGACTTGCCGTTGCCGTTGGTGCCAAGCAGCACCACGGTCTCGCCGTCGCCGACGCGGACGGTCACATCCTCGAGCACGCGCACCGCGCCATAGGCGGCATCAATGCCTTCGACGGAGATGCTGTTGCCGCTATGTGCCAAGGTAGGCTCCCACGACGTCCTTGTCCTTGATCACGTCGTCCGGCTTGCCGTCGGCGATCTTCTTGCCGGAGACCAAGACGGCGAGCCGCTGCGAGAAGGCCATCACCGCGCGCATGATGTGCTCGATCATGATGATGGTGATGCCGCGCTCGTTGAGCCGGATCAGAAGCTTTACGATGTCCTCGACCTCGGAATGCGACAGGCCGGCCATCGCCTCGTCGGCGATCAGCAGCTTCGGCTCGGCCGCTACGGCCCGGGCGAGCTCGAGCTTGCGCATCTCGACCTGCGTCAGGTCGCGCGGCGAGTGCCGCGCCTTGCCGTCAAGCGCGACGAGGGCGAGCAGCTCCATGCAGCGCGTGTCGAGATCGGCGGCGGACAAGTGATGGCCCGAGCGGGCGCCGACTGTGTAGATCAGTGGCACGTGCAGGTTCTCGGCGACTGTCATGCTCATGAAGGGGCGCGGCAGCTGGAAGCTGCGAGCGAGTCCAAGATGCGTGCGTTCGTGCGCGGTGAGGCCGTCGATCTGGGCGCCGTCGAAGCTCACTTTGCCGTCTTCGTTGCGCAGCGTGCCGCAGATGCAGTTCACCAGCGTCGACTTGCCGGAGCCGTTCGGACCGATGAGGCCGAGCCGCTCCCCCGCCACCACATTGAGGTCGACCGAGTCGAGGGCGACGAAGCCGCCAAACCGTTTGCCGAGCCCTTCGATCTTGAGGATCGGCGCGCTCATGACTTGGCCCTCTTGCGCGTCCAGCTTTGCCACAGGCCGACGATGCCGCTCGGCGCCACGATGACAAAGCCGATCAGGAGGAGGCCGACCAGCAGAAGGTTGGCCGCCGATGAAATGGTGACGGTGGCGACCTGCTGGAGCGTTCCGAGGAGCACGGCGCCGATCAGTGGCCCGGCCCACGAGGTGGTGCCGCCGATCATCGGCATGGCGATGGTGTTGACGGCGTAGCCGAGGTCGAACACCGATCCGGGCTCAGTATAGCCGATATAGAACGGGAAGGGCGCACCAGCCATGCCCATCAACGCGCCGGACAAGACTGTGGCGATCAGTTTCAGCTTCAGGGTCGGCACGCCGCAGGCTTCCGCGGCGAGTTCGTCGTCGCGGATGGTGGCGAAGCCGACGCCGAGGCTCGACCGCTCGATCAAACGCGCGCTGGTCAGCGCGATGATCGTCAGGAGCAGCATCAGCGCGAACAGGTACTGAATGTACGGTCCGAAGATCGGAACGGTATTCGCCGGGATCACATAGGCGCCGCGTGAACCGCCGACGAACGACCAGTTGACGATCAGCGTTTGCAGCACGACCGCGAGCGCGAGCGTGGCGATGGCAAAGAACACGCCGCGCAGCCGCAGCGTCAGATAGCCGGTACCCAGGCCGACCAGGCCAGCCATGATGCCGGCGATGACGATGATCACCGGCACCGGCAGCGGGAAGATCGCCTGCATCGCCGGCAGGATCGCGGCCGGGAAGACGTCCTCCGGCGCCTGGCCGATGGTGAACAGGCAGACGCTCGTATAGGCGCCGATGGCGAAGAAGCCCGCGGATCCGAAATTCACGTAGCCGCAATAACCGCCGAGGATGTTCCAGGCGGTCGACAGCACGATGAATTGCAGCACCGTATAGCCGGCGAAAAAGAGGTAATCGTTGCCGAAGAAATGCATCGCGAGATAGAGCGCGACCGCAATGACTGCCTGGATGAGGATGAAGATGGGGGTGCGCACGGGTCAGCGTCCGAACAGGCCGGAGGGGCGCACGGCGAGCGTGAGCAAAAGGATGCCGAACGACACAGCGGGGGCCCAGGACGGCCCGTAGAATGTCGAGGTGATGCTCTCGATCACGCCCAGCAGGATGGCTGCGATCAGTGTGCCGGGCAGGCTACCCAAGCCGCCGAGCACGCAGATCGCGAAGATGCGGCCGATATAGTCGCGGCCGACCGAGGGGATCACCGGCTGGATGATGATGAGGAAGGCGCCGGCGAGCGACGCGGTGGCGATCGAGATGGCAAAGGCAATGCGCTTGATGCGCGTCGGATCGACCGCCATCAACCGCAGCGCCAATGCGTCCTGCGACACCGCCATTACGGCGCGGCCAATGAAGCTGCGACCGAGGAAGAGCTGCAATCCTGCGAACATCGCGATCGATACCGCGGCGGGCACCAGCAGGCGGTACGGCAGTTCGATAATGCCGAAACGCAGACTGGCGCCGATATAGGAGGCGTCGACAGAGCGATAGTCGACGCCGAAGGTGAGCACCAGGAACACCTCGGTGACGAACAGCAGGCCAAAAAAGAAGGCGAGGCCGCGCAGCGAATCCTGCCCGCGCTTTTCGAACGAGACATAGAAGATCTGATAGACGGCGGCGCCGAGCGCGTAAAAGGCCGGCAGCGCGACGATCGCCACGACGATCGGGTCGATCCCGTAATGCGTATTGACGATATAGGCGATGTAGGAGCCGAGGATGATGAAGGCCGGGTGCGCGATGTTGACGACATCGAGCATGCCGAACGAGATCGAGATGCCGGCGGTCACGGCGGCATAAAAGGCGCCGAGCAGGAGCCCGGCGATCACCGCGTTCATCAGGAGCGTGAAGTCCATGCCGTCCTCAGCCGCCGCGCGCTTGCAAGGATGCGCGCGGGCTCGCGCTGCGTGACGTCCTCGATCGTGTCGCAGGCGGCATGGCCGGCTTCGTCCCCTCGTCGCGTCCCATTTCCGTTTCTTCTTGTCGTTCTTGCTGTAATCCGGCGCTGTTCGCGCTCGCCACCTGGATTTCCGAATTTCGTGCCGGAAAACCGCCCGTTCCGCCCCAGACG
>DASTGR010000311.1:0-4917 GCA_035718885.1 Pseudolabrys sp.
CGTCGATTTCGGCGGCAAGCCGACCGCCGCGCCGAACACTGACATCGTCGCGGCGGAAGTCACCGAGCACGTCAACCTGAATTCGTCGCGCTCCGAGAAGGAGACGATCCATCTTGCGCTCGGCTTCGACAATGGCGCGCCGGCCTACGAGCCCGGCGCCGCGCTCGACGTCTATCCGGAGAACGATCCGGCCTATGTCGACGGCTTGCTCAAGCTCGCAGGCGTCTCGGACGACGCGTTGCGCCAGGATTTCCTGACCGCCCGCGACGTCACGACGCTGTCGGTCAAAGCGATCGAGACCTACGCCGCCTCGACCGGGCATCAATACGTCAAGCAGTTGATCGCCGACGGGCACGCCCGCGACTGGACCAACGGCCGCCAACTCATCGACCTGATCGGCACGTTCCCGGTCTCGCTCGATGCCGAGCGCCTGCGTGCGCTGACGCGGCCGCTCGCCCCGCGCGCCTATTCGATCGCGTCGTCGCGTAAGGAAGTGGGCGAGGAAGCGCATCTGCTCGTTTCCGCCGTGCGCTATGCCAGCCACGGCCGCGATCGCAAGGGCGTCGCCTCGAACTACGTCGCCGAGCGGCTGAAGAAGGGCGCGCATCTGCGCGTCAAGCTCAAGCCCAACAAGCACTTCGCGCTGCCGGCCGCCGACCGCGACATCATCATGGTCGGCCCGGGCACCGGAGTCGCGCCGTTCCGCGCCTTCGTGCAGGAGCGCCGCGCCATCGAGGCCACCGGCAAGAGCTGGTTGTTCTTCGGCGACCGCTCGTTCACGCACGACTTCCTCTACCAGCTCGACTGGCAGGACGCGCTCAAGGACGGGTCGCTCACCCGCATGGACGTCGCCTTCTCGCGCGACCGGTTGGACAAGGTTTATGTCCAGCACAAGCTCTGGGAGCAGCGGCAGGACCTCGTCGGCTGGCTGGAGAACGGCGCGCATTTCTATGTCTGCGGCGACGCCAAGAGCATGGCCAAGGACGTCCGCGCCATGCTGATCAACGCCTATGGCGACGTGAAGGCGCTTTCGCCCGAGGGCGCGGCGCAGGCGGTCGATGCGCTGGAGCGCGACAAGCGCTACTTGCAGGACGTATATTGAGCCCCGTGTCCCGGGCGCGGCGCGGCATGACATGACGCGCCGCAGACCCGGGACCGCACATATTCCGCATTTCTGACGGTCCCGGCTCTGCGGCGCACCGCTTGTGCGCTGCGCCGCGTCCGGGACAAGCGAGCGTATAATGGCCGACAAAAAAGAACTGACGGCGATGGAGCACCTCAAGGCGCGGAGCCGCTATCTGCGCGGCGACCTCGCCGCGGACATGGCCGATCCGATGACCGGCGGCGTGTCCGAGGACAGCCAGCAGCTGCTCAAATTCCACGGCATGTATCTCCAGGACGACCGCGACCTCCGTCCCGAGCGCGCGAAGAAGATGTTGGAGAAAGCCTTCGGGTTCATGATCCGCATCCGTCTGCCGGGCGGCGTCATCACGCCGAAGCAGTGGCTCGCCCTCGACGACATCGCCCGCACCTATGCCGGTGACACGCTACGGCTGACGACGCGGCAGACTTTCCAGCTGCACGGCGTCCTGAAGTTCAACGTCAAGACGGCGCTCAAGGCGATCAACGCGGTGGCGCTCGACACGATCGCGGCCTGCGGCGACGACAATCGCGGCGTCATGTCGGTGTCGAACCCGCATCAGTCGAACGTGCACGCCGAAGCGTTCGATCTCGCCTGCCGCACATCGGCGCATTTCAAGCCGCAGACGCACGCCTATTATGAGATCTTCCTCGACGGCGAGAAGGTCGCGGGCGAGGGCGAGCGCGACGACGTCGAGCCGATCTACGGCAAGACGTACCTGCCGCGGAAGTTCAAGATCGGCTTCGCCGTGCCGCCGTCGAACGACATCGACGTGTTCGCGCAGGATCTCGGCTTCATCGCCATCGTCGGCAAGAAAGACGTCATTGAAGGCTGGAACGTCTCGGTCGGCGGCGGCATGGGCATGACGCATGGCGAGCCGGAAACCTATCCGCGCACCGGCGACGTGCTCGGCTTCTGCCGCACCGAGGACTTGATGAAGGTCGCGGAGGCGATCGTCACCATCCAGCGCGACTGGGGCGACCGCACCAACCGCAAGCATGCGCGGCTGAAATACACGCTCGACGACAACGGCGCCGACAAATTCCGCGCCGAGATCGCCAGGCGCGCCGGCAAACCGCTCGAGAAGGCGCGGCCCTATACGTTCACGTCTAACGGCGACCGCTATGGCTGGACGCAAGGCGAGAACGGCAAGCACCATCTCACATTGTTCATCGAGAATGGCCGGCTGCGCGACACCGCAGGCGGCGCAAGGCTCCTCACCGGCATGCGCCGCATCGCGCAGGTGCACGAAGGCGAGATCCGCATCACGCCGAACCAGAACCTGATCATCGCCAACATTGCCGAGGACATGCGCGCCGAGATTGAGGCCCTCGCGGCCGAGCATGGCCTGAGCGGGCAGGCGGGTGCGCTGCGCCGGAACGCCATGGCCTGCGTCGCGCTGCCGACCTGCGCGCTCGCGCTCGCCGAGAGCGAGCGCTACCTGCCGAGCCTGATCACCAAGCTCGAGGCGCGGCTCGCCGCGCACGGCTTGGGGGAGAAGGACATCACGCTGCGCATGACCGGCTGCCCGAACGGCTGCGCGCGGCCCTACATCGCCGAGATCGGCTTGGTCGGCAAAGGTCCGGGCCGCTACAATCTGTATCTCGGCGCGGCGCATGACGGCTCGCGCCTGTCCAAGCTCTATGCCGAGGATCTGGACGACGCGGGCATCGTCGCCGCGCTCGATCCGCTGTTTGCGGGCTACGCGGCCAACCGAGACAAGAAAGAGCACTTCGGCGATTTCTGCATCCGCGCTGGCTACGTCGCGAAGACGATGAACGGCCTCGACTTCCACGCCAATCTGCGGCTGGCGGCGGCGGCCGCTGGCTGATTTTCGGGCACCCGCGGGCAGTGCACAAGATTTCGACCGCGACCGCCCAATTCGTCGCCAGCGCTTCCGCGGCCGAATCGGCTATTCCTGAATATATCCATCGAATCAATAGCTTCCTGGCTGGCACGCTCCTTGCTGCTCTGCAGCATGCCGGAGCTGAGCACAGGGAGTGGACAGATGGATTACGTGAAGCCGGTCGATGTGGCCTCGGCCATGGTCGCCACAGGGCGAATGAAGCTCGGCCTGACGCCGGTCAACTTGATCGTGCGGGGCGCGCTGGCCGGCAGCATTCTCGGCGCCGCGACAAGCCTTGCCTTCACCGGAGCTTTGCAGACGGGCGTGCCTCTGGTCGGCGCGCTGATCTTTCCGGTCGGCCTCGGCATCATCGTGCTGCTCGGCCTCGATCTGGTGACCGGCAGCTTCGGCCTGCTGCCGCTGCCGTGCATCGAGAAGACCGGCGACCCGCGCACGATGTTCATGAACTGGGTCTACGTGTTCACCGGCAACCTGCTCGGCAGCATGGCCTACGGCGCGCTCCTGGCGATCGCACTCACCAATTTCGGTTCGACCGCGCCAACGGGAGTCGCCGCGCAGATCATCGCTGTCGCGCAGGCCAAGACGACCGGCTACGCGGCCTTCGGCTTCGCCGGCATGGTCACAGTCTTCGTCAAGGCGATGCTGTGCAACTGGATGGTCTGCCTCGCCATCGTGATTGCGATGACCAGCGCCTCCACGGTCGGCAAGCTCGCGGCACTGTGGATGCCCATGCTGATCTTCTTCGGGCAGGGCTTCGAGCATTCGGTGGTGAACATGTTCGTCATACCGACCGGCATGCTGATGGGCGCCAAGGTCTCGATGGCGCAGTGGTGGCTGTGGAACCAGATTCCGGTGACGCTCGGCAATCTCGTCGGCGGCTCGCTCTTCACCGGGCTTGCGCTCTATCTCACGCACAAGCCGAAGGTCTCCGCGCCCGCCCCACTCACGGCGCCCAGCCAGGTGCCCGCGGAATGAGCGGGACCGAACTCAAGCCCGCCGCGGTGGCGGCGGGCGACTTCGAGCCGGAGCAGAAGCGCTATCTCGAAGGCTTCGTCGCCGGCCTTCAGATCGCCAAGGCCGCGAAGAGCGTGGCGGGTGCCGGGGCTGCTGCCGGCGCCGCCGCGCCTGCGGCGGTATCGGAGCCGACCGGCCCCGACGCTGCGGCGCTGAAGGCGCAGGACTTGACGATCGCGCGCGGCGGCAAGCTTGCCGACCAGGAGAAGGTCAAGCGCGAGCAGCATCCCTTCGATGCCTATGAGAAACTCAAGGCGCAGGCGGCGGCGAACGAATATCCCAAGCCGCCGGACAATTTCCGCTGGCGCTATTACGGCCTCTTTTACGTCGCACCGAACCAGAACTCCTATATGTGCCGGCTGCGCATCCCGAACGGGATCGTCAAAGCGCACCAGTTCACGGGGTTCGCCGATATCGCCGCGCGCTACGGAGGCGGCTACGCGCATGTGACGACGCGCGCCAATCTCCAGATCCGCGAGATCGAGGCGAAGAACGCCGTCACCGTTGTCGAAGCGATCCAGGATATCGGCCTCTGCTCGCGCGGTTCGGGCGCCGACAACATCCGCAACGTCACCGGTACGCCGACGGCCGGCATTGACCCGCAGGAGCTGATCGACACGCGCGCTTACGCGCGCGATTGGCATTTCCATATCCTCAACGACCGCTCGCTCACCGGTCTGCCGCGCAAATTCAACGTCGCCTTCGACGGGGCAGGGACCATCCCCGTGCTCGAGGACACCAACGACATCGGCTTCCAGGCGGTTGAGGTGAAGGACGGCTTCGGCCTCGCGCCGGGCGTCTGGTTCAAGCTGTGCCTCGGCGGTATCACAGGACATTTCGATTTCGCGCGCGACACCGGCGTGCTGGTGAAGCCGCAGGACGCCTGCATGGTGGC
>DASTGR010000312.1:0-3947 GCA_035718885.1 Pseudolabrys sp.
CCGCCGCGCTGCGCGGTGTCCATCGCCTCGGCGACGCCGAGGCCGAGGTTCCAGAGATGCCGGCGGTAATCGATGGTGGCGTCCCAGTCGATCGCCGGCTTGAGCCAGGGATCGGTGTCGGCCAGCGGGTCGGCCACGATATGGGCGGCGGCGAGCGCGATGCGATCGAACTTCGGGCTTCCGGCGGCGTTGCCGCCATTGGAACGGCCGTGGCCGTTCCAGTCCCGCGGACCCTTGAGGCGGTAGGCCTCGGTCCCTCCCCCGCGCGTCGGCAAATTCACGACCGGCATGGCTGCAACCAAGGTCGGTGTTGAATAATTATCTAGTTAGTTATATCTGGAGCCCGCCAAGACTGTCAACGCAATCCGGGGCTTGAGACGGGCTTCGGTCCGCAGTCTGTGAGGAATTTCGAGAGCCGCGATGAGCACGCTGATCCACGAGGAAGTCACTCAGGTCCACCACTGGACCGACACGCTTTTCAGTTTCTCGACCACGCGCAATGCCGGCTTCCGTTTTCAGAACGGGCAGTTCGCGATGATCGGGCTGGAGGTGAACGGCCGGCCGCTCTTGCGCGCCTACAGCCTCGCCAGCGCCAATTACGAGGAGAAGCTCGAGTTCTTCTCGATCAAGGTGCAGGACGGCCCCCTCACCTCGCGGCTCCAGCACCTCAAGGTCGGCGACCGCATCCTGGTCAACGGCAAGCCGACCGGCACGCTGATCCTCGGCAACCTGATGCCCGGCCGTAATCTCTACCTGATGGCGACCGGCACGGGGCTGGCGCCGTTCCTCTCCATCATCAAGGACCCGGAGACCTACGAGCGCTACGACAAGATCGTGCTCGTGCACGGCTGCCGCACCGTCGCCGAGCTCGCCTATGGCGACCTGATCACCCAGGACCTGCCGAGCCACGAATTCCTCGGCGAGATGGTGAGCGAGAAGCTGATCTACCATCCGACCGTGACGCGCGAGCCGTTCCGCAATTCCGGCCGCCTCACCGACCACATCACCAGCGGCCGCCTTTTCGAGGAGACCGGGCTCGACCCGCTCGACCCGGCACACGACCGCATGATGATGTGCGGCAGCCCGAGCATGCTGAAGGACCTCGTCACCATCGTGCGCGAGATGGGCTTCGAAGAGGGCAACTCCAGCGCGCCCGGCCAGTACGTGATCGAGAAGGCGTTCGTGGAGAAGTAAAGCTTCGTGTCCCGGATGCGATGCAGCATGGAGCGTAGCGGAATGCTGCGTCGCTGATCCGGGACCGCCACGCATTGCGACGGCCCCGGGTCTACGGCGCACCGCCACAAGCGCGTTTACGCGCGTCGTTGACGCGCTATGGCGCTGCGCCGCACCCGGGGCGCGCACAGTCCTTCACTCCATCGCCATCACGCCCTGCGAATTGCGCGGCGGCTTTCCGGTCACCCGGCTGAACACGCGTGAGAAGGCGGCGGCGCTCTGGTAACCGACTTGCAGCGCCACGCTCTTGACCGGCTTGCCCCTCGCCAGCAGCTGGCTCGCGACAGTCATGCGCCAGACAGTCAGATAATCGATGGGGGTCTGGCCGACCCGTGTTCGAAAATGCTCGGCAAACCTCGTCCGTGACATACCCGCGATGCGGGCGAGATCGTCCAGGGTCCAGGATTTCTTCGGCGCCTCGTGAATTGCGGTCAGCGCCTTGGCGAGGCGAGGGTCGGCGAGACCGGCGAGCGCACCGGTCGCGACCGCGCCGCTGGCAACGACGTGCCGCACGATCAGGATGAGGAGATAGTCGACCAGCCGGTCGAGCGCTTCCTGGCGGCCGCCTTGTCCGGAGAATGCTTCGTCGAGAATCAAACCGCAGATCGGCTTTAGCGCAGGATGCGACGCGAGCGGCAAGACCACGAGTCCGGGCAGTCCCTGTCCGATCGGGTTGCCCTCTGCGCTTCCCAGTTCGACGGTTGCGCATACAAGATCGGCGCCGCGCTCCGGATTGACGACGAAACTATGGATCTGCCCCCGCGGAAAAAACAGGAGGGTCGGTTCATCGAACCGCAGGTCGCTCTGGCCGTTTTGCACGAGTGTGAGTTCGCCACCCTTGAGGAAATGCAAGTGGCCCACCTCGGGGTACTGCACCGTCTTGCACAGTGTACCCGTGAAGAAGGTCCGGGCCCTCGGCGGGGCGTGGGCAAAGAGGGCGGCGAAAGGGTCCATTGGGACGATCGGCAATGTCCTTGGTACCAACCATCACTCCTAGTTCTCCATAAAGGCAACGTGCAAGCCCAAATCAATGAGGAGAACGGCCATGAAAGCGATCGTTGTGACAGACCAAGCTACCGGAACTGCCGGAATGAAGCTGGCAGACCGGCCGGAACCAAAGGCAGCCATAAACGACGTCGTGGTTCAGGTTCATGCCTCCGGATTCGTCGGAACCGAGTTGGCATGGCCTTCGACTTGGGTCGATCGCCTCGGCCGCGGCCGGACACCCGCGATCCCCGGGCACGAACTGGCGGGCGTGGTCACGGCCCTCGGCTATGGCACGACGGGTCTATCGGTCGGACAGCGGGTGTTCGGACTGAGCGACTGGTATCGCGACGGCAGTCTGGCCGAATATGTCGCGATCGAGGCGCGCAACCTCGCGCCGCTGCCGGGTAACGTTGATTTCGTCGCCGGCGCGAGCCTTCCGATCTCGGGCCTGACCGCGTGGCAGGGGCTGGTTGTCCACGGTCGCGTTCGGGCAGGGCAGCGTGTGATCGCGCATGGCGCGGCCGGCGCAGTCGGATCGATAGTGACGCAGTTGGCGCGTGAATTCGGGGCCTATGTGATCGGCACCGGACGCGCCGCCGACCGTCAGGCGGCACTCGACTTCGGCGCGAACGAGTTCGTCGATCTCGACAGCCAGACCCTCGAAGACGTCGGCGCGGTCGATCTGGTGTTCGACCTGATCGGCGGCGATATCGGCAAGCGATCGGCTCGCTTGATTCGACGCGGTGGAACGCTCGTGTCCATCGTCGGCCCGTCCGAGGTGCGGCCTGTCGACGGCATCGCCATCGACTTCGTCGTCGAGTCCGACCGCGCACAACTGGAGGAAATCGTCCAGCGCGTGCGGGATGGACGGCTGCGGACGAACATCGGCACCGTCGCTTCGCTCGACGGCGCCGTCGCCGCCTTCAACCCGACCCAGCGACGCCCGGGCAAGACGGTCATCCGCGTTCGTTCGTGACGAGTCATGGTGAGATGCGTTCGCAAGGGCGTATCTCGAACCATCAGGCCGCCGCGCCCTTCGGCTCAAAGACGAGAGCCGACCGCGATTTGCCCGGATGGGAGATCCGGTCCTGATCGCCTGAGATCATGCAGGATGGCCAATGCGCGGCTCATGGCCAATTCATAAGCGCTCGCGTGGAATACTCCTTGGCGGCTGCGCATCATGAAGCCATGGACCGCGCCGGCCACGATGTGCGTCTCGACGTTGCTCATGGTCGAGGACAAGTGGCGATAGGCTTCGATCATTTCGCCGGGCGCGAGGTGGTCGCGATCGCCCCAAATGACGCAGACAGGCTCATGAACGCCGTCCAACTCGTGGACGAAGTCGAGCATCTGCGTTCCGTGGCAGGAAATGCCCGCGGCGTAGCCGAGCCGCTTCGGCCCCAGGATCGCATAGGGACCACCGTAGCAAAAACCCATTGCGGCAGCGCGACCGTTGAATGTCCCGATCGTCCGGAGGTACGCCAGCGTGTCCGCCATGTCGGACTCGCCCGCTCTTAAATTTTGGAGACGCGGCTGCGAACGCTGGCTGGCGCGCTGGTCGCCATGCGGAAGCGGCCCCGGGATCGATCGCCAGAACAGATCCGGCGCCGCAACAATGAAGCCTCGTGCGCCCAATTCGTCAGCCAGCGCGCGAATATCCGCGTCCACACCGTGGACCGCGGAGGCAAGCACGACGGCCGAGGTCGGCGCGTCCCCGCGCGGGATGA
>DASTGR010000313.1:0-17388 GCA_035718885.1 Pseudolabrys sp.
CACGGCCGCCCGCGCCGCGGCCTGCGTCCTTCGAGACGGCGCTTCGCGCCTCCTCAGAACGAGGGGCTGGCTTGGCAGCCTGCGGCTGAACTTTCTTAGCCTCATCCTGAGGAGCCCGCGCAGCGGGCGTCTCGAAGGATGAGGCGGGCTTTGCGGCTTCCGCTTTCTTGTCGGGCGCCTTTGCGGCCGCCGCGGACGCTCCAGCGGCCTTCACGTCCTCGCCCTCGCCCGCCAGCACGGCGATCACCGCATTGACCGCGACGTCCTGCGTGCCTTCCGGCACGACGATCTTGGCGATGGTGCCCTCGTCCACCGCCTCGTATTCCATCGTCGCCTTGTCGGTCTCGATCTCGGCGATGATGTCACCAGATTTGACCTTGTCGCCTTCCTTCTTCAGCCACTTGGCGAGATTGCCCTTCTCCATCGTCGGGGAGAGCGCGGGCATGAGAATGTTGGTGGGCATGGGCGGCTCGCCTTACTTGTAGCAAACGGCCTTGGCCGCCTCGACGACCTCGGCCGCCGACGGCAGCGCGAGCTTCTCAAGATTGGCGGCGTAGGGCATCGGCACGTCCTTGCCGGTAACGCGCGCGACCGGCGCGTCGAGATAGTCGAAGGCGTGCTCCATCAGCCGCGCCGCGATCTCGGCGCCGACGCCGGATTGCGCCCAGCCTTCCTCGACGGTGACACAGCGGCCGGTTTTCTTGACCGATTCAACGATTGTCTCTGTGTCCATCGGACGGATCGTGCGCAGGTCGATGACTTCCGCCTCGATGCCGTCGGCGGCAAGCTCTTCGGCCGCTTTCAACGCGTACGACATGCCCATCGACCACGACACGATGGTCACGTCCTTGCCCTCGCGCGCGATCTTCGCCTTGCCGATCGGCAGCACGAAGTCGTCGAGCTTCGGCACCGGCGAGGAATGGCCGTAGAGAATCTCGTTCTCGAGGAAGATCACCGGGTTCTTGTCGCGGATCGCCGCTTTCAGGAGTCCCTTGGCGTCGGCCGCGGTCGAGGGCGAAATCACCTTGAGGCCCGGAATGTGCGAGTACCAGGACGAATAATCCTGGCTGTGCTGCGCGGCAACGCGCGCGGCGGCGCCGTTGGGTCCGCGGAACACGATCTGACAGCCCATCTGGCCGCCCGACATGTAGAGCGTCTTGGCTGCCGAATTGATGAGCTGGTCGATCGCCTGCATGGCGAAATTGAAGGTCATAAACTCGACCACAGGCTTGAGGCCGCTCAACGCCGCGCCGACGCCGAGGCCGGCGAAGCCGTGCTCGGTGATCGGCGTGTCGATGACGCGCCTGTCGCCGAACTCCTGCAACAGGCCCTGCGTCACCTTGTAGGCGCCCTGATATTCCGCGACCTCCTCGCCCATGACGAAAACGTCCTTGTCGCGGCGCATCTCCTCGGCCATGGCGTCGCGCAGGGCTTCGCGCATGGTCATGGTGACCATCTCGGTGCCTTCCGGAATCGCCGGATCGGCGGCGGCCTTCGCCTCGGCCGGCGGAGCCGATTTATGCTCATTCTTCGGCGCGGGCGTCTCGGCCGCCTTTGCGGCGGGCGCGGCGGCCGGGGGCGCCGACTCGGCCGCCTTCTCCTGCTGTGACGGCTTGGTCGCCTTGATGTCGCCCTTGCTCTCGCCCTCGCCGATGATCACCGCGATCGGCGTGTTGACCGCGACGTCGGCGGTGCCTTCCGGCACGAGGATCTTGCCGAGCGTGCCTTCGTCGACCGCTTCGACTTCCATCGTCGCCTTGTCGGTCTCGATCTCGGCGATCACGTCGCCGGACTTGATCGCGTCGCCTTCCTTCTTGAGCCATTTGGCGAGATTGCCCTTCTCCATCGTCGGGGAGAGCGCGGGCATCAGCACTTCGGTGGGCATGGTCGCTACTGTGTCCTACGCGGCGGGCGGCTTCAGGCGCGATATACGTCGGTCCAGAGCTCGGACACGTCCGGCTCGGGATCGTGGGTAGCGAATTCGGCGGCCTCGTTGATGAGATCGCGCACCTCGGCGTCGATCTTCTTCAACTCCTCCTCCTTGGCGATCTTGTTCTCCAGGATGCGGTGGCGCGCCATGTCGATCGGATCGTGCGTGGTGCGCACCTTCTCGACTTCCTCGCGCGTGCGGTATTTGGCCGGGTCGGACATGGAGTGGCCGCGATAGCGGTAGGTCATCATTTCGAGGATGAACGGTCCCTTGCCGTCGCGGCACCACTTGGCAGCCTTCTCGCCGGCGGCTTTGACCGCGCGCACGTCCATGCCGTCGACCTGCTCGCCCGGAATGTTGAACGAGAGGCCGCGTTTCGACAGATCGATCTGCGCCGATGCGCGCGCGATCGAGGTGCCCATGGCGTAGCGGTTGTTCTCGATGACGTAGATGACCGGCAGCTTCCAGAGCTCAGCCATATTGAAGCTCTCGTAGACCTGGCCCTGGTTGGCGGCGCCGTCGCCGAAATAGGTGATCGAGATGTTGTCGTTGCCACGGTACCGGTTGGCGAAGGCCAGCCCCGTCCCGAGCGGTACCTGCGCGCCGACGATGCCGTGGCCGCCGAAGAAGCCCTTCTCGACGCTAAACATGTGCATCGAGCCGCCCTTGCCCTTGGAATAGCCATGGGTGCGGCCGGTGAGCTCGGCCATGACGCCCTTCGGCTCCATGCCGGTGGCGATCATGTGACCGTGGTCGCGGTAGCCGGTGATGACCTGGTCGCCCTGCTTCATCGCCATCTGCATGCCGACGACGACCGCTTCCTGGCCGATGTAGAGATGACAGAAGCCGCCGATCAGACCCATGCCATAGAGCTGACCGGCCTTCTCCTCGAAGCGCCGGATCGAGAGCATGGTCCGGTAGGCGGACAGCTCCTGCTCCTTGCTGAAGTCGGCGATCGGACCCTTGGGCTGGCCCTTGTCGGACTGGTCCGCGCTCTGTTTTTTCTGGGCAACCGCCATGAAAACTCCCTGGAGCGGCGTCTGAAAAGGATCTGTCCGTTCCCATAGCTTAAATCAAACGGAGGCGGAAGCGCACCGCCGCCGGGCAGGCCTGCGGGCGCTCCTAGCCGCCTGCGCGCGGTGGATAACGTGTTGTAGCGGAACGGGTTGCTAGCGGGGGTGAAGAAGCAGGACGAGGTCCCGCGGATCGACATAGCCGAGCAAAACGCGCGCGCGCTCCTCGAGCATGTCGGGATCGATCCGGTCCGACCGCAAGAGCGCCACCCGGCGTTCGAGGCCTCCCCGCTCGGTCTTGAGCCCGGCGAGCTCCTTCTGCATCGACGCCATTTGCAGGTCGAGGTCCTGCTGTGCGCGCAGGCCGTGCCGCCCGGTGAATGCGTTCACGCCGAAATAGCCGACGAACAGCGCGGCAAAGAGGTAGAGGCAGATCGCAGTGAGAATGGCGCGGCGGCGGCGATGGGAGACCATGGCGCGCGAGGATGCCGCAGGCGCGTTAAGGCGGGTTTAAGGACGGCGGCGCTGTCTAACCATACGTCGCGGCCTTGCACCGCCTCATCCTGAGGAGCATCGCGAAGCGATGCGTCTCGAAGGATGGGGCGGCCCCATGGTTCGAGACGCGCTGCTTCGCAGCGCTCCTCACCATGAGGCCCGGAGAGCCTGAGGGACGGTCAGCCCAAGGCCTAGATCCGCGCGCGGATCTCGTTGAGCAGGAAGTTGCCGAAGCGCTTGGCGCGGTTTCGCAGGATGCGCAGCGGACCCTGGTCGACAAAATAGGTCAGCAGGATCGAATCGCGGGTCTTGACGCGGTTGTGCACCGGGTCGGCGGAATGCCAGGTGTCGTCGCCGACGGCGAAGGCGTAGCCGGAATTCGGCGCAAAGCGCATCTGCATCGCCTTCGGCTTGGAACCGTCCGGCAGCACGTCGTGGAAGATGGTGCCGATGTCGGTGTTGAGATCGTCCGCCGGCAGATAGAGCTGGACGGTGATGCCCTTCCAGCTCGTGTCGGTGTGCGGCGGGATCAGGTAGCCCGGAATGTCGCGCGTGAGAATCGGGATCGGATACATGCCGACCTTGGCGTGGCCTTCGCCGAATCGCTTCTTCAGCCCCGGCGCGAGCTTGCGCATGAAGGCCTGCTTGACCGGCTCGGAGCAGAGCGCGCGGCCGACAATGTCCCACAACGCCTTCTTCTCGCCGGGCAGGTTGCGGATGTATTCGGGGAAGAGATCGATCTTGACCCGCGTGTGCGTGCCGTCCTCGAGATCGAGGCCCTTGCTGCGGCCGTGCATCGGCCGGTAGTCGCGCGTCTGCGGCATCAGGGCGAGCATCTGCGCGTAGATGTCGTCCGGGAATACGCGGTCGAATTCGAGATGGAAGAACGGTTTCTCGACCGCGCGCGCGGCATCGATCGAAGCGGCGATCGACTGCGACAACCGCTCCACCATGCGCTGACGATCGTGTCGTGCGAAACCCGTCGACTGATCCATGGGACCTGACCCCGCTCTCAAAGGCTCAACGAGCGTTTCAATTTGCGGGCATTCGCCGCCCGACGCAAGACGGGGCGGCGCAATGGACTACCGCTTGGCCTTGAGCACGCTCTTGCCGCCATATTTCGCCTGGTCGCCGAGTTCCTGCTCGATCCGCAGGAGCTGGTTGTACTTTGCGGTGCGGTCCGAACGCGCGAGCGATCCGGTCTTGATCTGTCCGCAATTCGTGGCGACGGCGAGGTCGGCGATGGTGGAATCCTCGGTTTCGCCGGAGCGGTGCGACATCACGGCAGTGTAAGCCGCCTTGTGCGCCATCTCGACGGCGGCAAGCGTCTCCGTCAGCGAGCCAATCTGGTTGACCTTGACCAGGATCGAATTGGCGAGCCCGTCGTCGATCCCCTGAGCCAGACGCTTGACGTTCGTCACGAACAGGTCGTCGCCGACGAGCTGGCACTTGGTCCCGACCTTGTCGGTCAGCGCCTTCCAGCCGGCGAAGTCGTCTTCCGACATGCCGTCCTCGATCGAGACGATCGGGTAACGGCCGACGAGATCGGCGAGATATTGCGCCTGTGCCTCGCCCGAGCGGGTCTTGCCCTCGCCTTCGTAGACGTACTTGCCGTCCTTGAAGAACTCGGTCGCCGCGCAGTCGAGCGCCAGCATCACGTCCTCGCCCGGCTTGCAGCCGGCCTTCTCGATCGCCTGCATGACGAAGTCGAGGGCCGCTTCCGCCGATTTCAAATTTGGCGCGAACCCGCCCTCGTCGCCGACATTGGTGTTGTGGCCTGCGCTCTTGAGCGCCGACTTCAAGGTCTGGAACACTTCCACACCCATGCGCAGGCCTTCGGCGAAGCTCTCCGCCCCGACCGGCATGATCATGAATTCCTGGAAATCGATCGGGTTGTCGGCGTGCACACCGCCGTTGACGATGTTCATCATCGGCACCGGCAGGAGGCGGGCCGACGTGCCGCCGACGTAGCGATAAAGTGGCAGGCCCGACGCTTCTGCGGCGGCCTTGGCGGTGGCGAGCGACACGCCGAGAATGGCGTTGGCGCCGAGGCGCGCCTTGTTCGGCGTGCCGTCGAGATCGATCATCGCCTCGTCGATCTGCACCTGCTCTTCGGCGTCCATGCCGCCGATCGTGTCGAAGATTTCGCCGTTGATGGCGTCGACGGCCTTGAGGACGCCCTTGCCGAGATAGCGCGTCTTGTCGCCGTCGCGCAGTTCCACCGCCTCGTGCGCGCCGGTCGAGGCGCCCGAGGGAACCGCGGCGCGGCCGAGCGAGCCGTCCTCAAGCACCACATCGACCTCGACGGTCGGATTGCCGCGGGAGTCGAGGATTTCGCGGCCAATGATGTCGACGATGGCGGTCATGTTGGGGGCCCTGCTCGTGTTTGCCCGGCTTCTACAGGATCGACTCCCCCCTTGTCATGCCCTGCCATTGCGGGGCATCAAGTCCTTCAGGACACCGCGATAACCATCGATGGCAAAACGCAGATTGCAGCTCGGCCGCCCGGCGGCGATGCCCGCCTCCCCGCAGGAGGCGGTGCTCGACCGCGTGGCCAATCCGCAGGCGGACACGAACTACGTCGCCCGCTTCACGGCGCCGGAGTTCACAACGCTCTGCCCGATCACCGGTCAGCCCGATTTCGCGCATCTCGTCATCGACTATGTGCCGGCGAAGTTCCTGGTCGAGTCGAAGTCGCTGAAGCTCTACCTCGCCAGCTTCCGCAATTATGGCGCCTTCCACGAGGACTGCACCGTCGCCATCGGCAAGCGGCTGTTCTCACTGCTCAAGCCGAAATGGCTGCGCATTGGCGGCTACTGGTATCCGCGCGGCGGCATCCCGATCGACGTGTTCTGGCAGGCGGGCCGCCTGCCGAAGGACGTCTGGGTGCCGGATCAGGGCGTCGCGCCCTATCGCGGCCGCGGCTAGACGCGGACCTCCTCGCGCCTGAGCCACTGCGCGCAGACAAGTCCGACGCAGACGATGACCACGGCTCCCATCAGCAGCAGCGGCTTGATCCCGATGCTGCTCGATAATCCGGCGCCATAGAAGGCCGGCCCGACCGCCTGCCCGAGGAAAAAGAATACGGTGTGCAGCGCCATGGCCGACCCGCGCGCCGACGGGGCGAGTTCGCTTGCGTAGATCTGGATCACCGCATGCAGCGAGTAGAAGGCGAAGCCGAGCAGCATGAAATTGGCGAACTCGATCGGCCAGGGAAACATCGCGGCAATGCCGGCAAGGCACAGGCCCATGCCGAGTCCGCCAAAGCGCATCATGCCGCGCTCGCCGAGCACAGGCAGAAGACGCGACACGAAGACGCCGTAGAGCGCCCCGCCAATTCCGAAGCCGGCGATCACCACACCGACGATGGCGGCGCGCGTCTCGCCGGCATTGTGCATCATGGTCGCGAGGTGCGGGAACGCGCCGTACATGAACAATCCCTCGAGGAAAACGGCGCCAAAGCAGATCTTGGCCAGGGGATTGCGGAAGATGAGCCGGTAGTTCCGCACAATCTGCTTCAGATCGAAGGCGCCCGGCGTCTCCTTGATGCCGCGGAAGCCCGGCACCGCGGCGGCAAGCACGATCAGGCCGAAGCCGCCGAGACCGAAGAACATGCCGCGCCAGCCGGCGAGGTCGCTGACGATGCCGGCGAAGGTCGCGCCGAGCAGGTTGCCAGTCATGATGGCGAACAGGAGCCGGCCCATCGCCACCTGACGGTCGTGCACCGGCACCATGTCGCCGACCAGCGCAAAGGCGATCGGCACCACGCCGCCGGCCGCCATGCCGGCGATCATGCGGGCGCCGAGCAGCACCTCGAAACGCTGCGCCAGGCCGCAGACGATGGTCGCCGTCGCCACGATGAAGACGCAGCCGAGCATCAGCCGCGCCTTGCTCATGGCGTCGCCGAGCGCGCCGAGGAACGGCTGGATCAGGGCGTAGGGGAAGGTGAAGGCGGAGGTCAGGAGCGCCGCCGTCGCCGGCTCGACGTTCAGGCCGAAGGCGATCTGCGGGATCACCGGGTCGGTCGAGCGCATGAACAGCGAGCAGGCGAAAACGACGAGGGCGATGAGGTTGAGCGTCCGGGTCATTCTTGGTCTTCAATTGCCTCCGCCGGGAGGCTCGGTGCTCAGGCTTTCGCCAGCCGGTCGTATTCAACCAGCTTGCGCAAAAACGGCTCCATCTCCTTGAGCGGCATCATGTTCGGGCCGTCGGAGGGTGCTTTGTCCGGGTCTTGGTGCGTCTCGATGAAGACGCCGGCAACGCCGACCGAGACCGCAGCCCTGGCAAGGACCGGCACGAATTCCCGCTCTCCGCCCGAGGACGTGCCCTGCCCGCCCGGCTGCTGCACCGAATGCGTCGCGTCGAAGATCACCGGCGCCCCGGTCCGCGCCAGGATCGGCAGCGCGCGCATGTCGGACACGAGCGTGTTGTAACCGAAGGATGCGCCGCGCTCGGTGACGAGCACGTTGGCATTGCCGGCGCCGGTGATCTTGGCGACGACATTGGCCATGTCCCAGGGTGCGAGGAACTGGCCCTTTTTGACGTTGACCACCTTGCCCGTCGCGGCCGCCGCGACAAGCAGATCGGTTTGGCGACACAGGAACGCCGGGATTTGCAGGATATCGACGGCCTCGGCCAGCGCCGCGCACTGATCGGGTTCGTGCACGTCAGTCAGAACCGGCAGCTTCAGCGCGTCGCGGATTTCGGCAAATACGGGGAGCGCCGCCTTCAGGCCAACCCCACGCGCCGAACCCGCCGAAGTGCGGTTCGCCTTGTCGAACGAGGTCTTGTAGACGAGGCCGATGCCGACGCGCCCGGCAATCTCCTTCAGCGCCGCCGCCATTTCGAGCGCGTGCGCGCGGCTCTCCATCTGGCAGGGGCCGGCGATGAGCGCGAGCGGCAACGCGTTGCCGAAGCGCACGGCGCCGATGCTGACGATTGGATTCGGTTTCTGGCTCAAAGGGTCCCTCGCGGCGGGAACATGCGGCGCGTCGCCGGTCGGGTCAACCGGCGGCGCCGAACAGGAGGGTTGCGCCGAGCCCGGCCGCGGGCTGCACCACCAGCGCGCCGCCGGCGTGGCGCGACGGGATGCCGGCCGCACCGATGAGCGCCCGCGCGGCGGGCGGATTGGCGGTCGCGAAACGCAAGGCCGCGAGACGAACGCCGCTGCCCGATTGTGGCGCCGGCACGCCGTAGCGCCGCACGAAGTCCGCGCCGGTCATGACTTCGAGGGCGCCGCGCGGCAGGGCAATCGCGTAGCCCGCCCCCTCCTCGTGCACGTCGCTCACACCGCTGAAGGCGCGCAGCATGTCCCTGTGCGCGGCCGGATTGTCGGTCACGAATATGGCCGCCGCGATACCGCTGACGCTGTTGGCGTGCGTCTGGAACGCCGGGTTCCAGAAGTTCTCCGGGAAGTGCTGCTGGCAGCTGGCGAAGCGAACCTCCGGCGCGGCGCGGTCCTCGGCAAAGGCGAGCGAGAAGCCCACCTTCACGGCCGTGCCGTCCGGCCGTCTGGCCTCGCGCTCGAAGCGCAACGGATCCGATGCGGCGATGCCTGCGACGCGGAAATCGGCGACGTCGTGCCCCGAATCCTGCGACTCCAGGATCAGCATCGACAGGCCCTCATGCGCCGCGGCGAAATCGCGGTTGTAGACCGCGAACAGCCGCGAAATCTCGTCGGTCCCGAGCTTCTCCGGCTCGACGAAAGCGACGATCTCGATGAAACAACCGGAAAACTGCACGATGTGGTTGTGCGTGCCCCATGGATGCTTGTTGCGGGCTCCCACGGTGAATCCGAGCTTGCGATAGAGCTCCGCGCCGCGGTCGAGATCGCGCACCGCGTGGACGATGTGGTCGATGCCCCGGGCCATGGTCACCTTTCATTGAGTCGGCGACCATCATGGCAAACTAAACGGCAAAACAAAAACGGCCACGGTCTGCGCGGAGCGCGCACGCCCGTGACCGTCAGTGCAGGCGAGCGTCGCCGCTCAGTGGGCGGCGCGTTTCTTGTGGCGGTGCACGGCGACCGGCGCCGGGCATGCCCGCATGTAGCCGTAGAAGCCGAACGGGTCGGTCGTAACTTGGCACATTCCCGCGCGCTGCATTTCACCGCCGGGATAGTAAGCCGGCTCCGCCGTAGCGGAGGCGAGCGACATCGTGGCGGCGAGCGCGAGCGCGCCGGCAAGAGCAAGACAAGTGCGCATGTTTGATAAGCCCCGAGTTCGAGTTCGTAACGAACGATGAACGGAGCTGGCGCGATCTGGCCTGCGTAAAGCAGCCATATTCGGCGCAAGCGTGTCGGTAGAAATCCGGTAACACGGCGCCTTAGACGAACGTCGCAGACGAAACTGCAAATCGTTGAAGGAGGCTTTCAAATTGACAGAGGCGGCGCATCAACGACGCGCCGCCTCTGCGCTATCCGCAATACCGGGCGAGGCCTTAGGCGCTCGCCGATATTCGGCAGGGCCTCTATTTCGCCCCGCGCCTGATCGAGCTCGCGGCGTAACCGCTGTCGAACGGGATGCGGCCGGCCATGCACTCGGCATCGAAAGCGGCAAACTCGAAGCGTTCGACATGAACGCCGCGGACCCATCCGAGGCGATAGCAGTCCTCGAATGTCGGCGCCGACCTTGAAGCGCCTGAACGCTGATTGCCGGCGTCTGAATAGCCAGGGGACTCGGCCTTGGCCGGGACGAGCGAAAGCAGGCTGCCCGCCGCGAAGGCGGCGGCAACGGTCAGAAGGATGCGCATTTGCAATTCCGGGTTGGAGCCTATGACGACAATCCAACGTGGCCGGTGACATCGCACCTGCGTAAAGCGGGCGTAAATTCGAAACGCGGTCGCAAACGCAAAGCGGCGGCGCACCGGAGATGCGCCGCCGCGAAATTGAAAGCCCGCGTCCTGCTATTTCACCGCAGAGAACGAGGTCGGCAGCAGGAACGAATTGGCGATGTTCGCGACGATGGCGCCGTCCTTCTCGGACTCGGCGCGCTTGGCGATCCATTCCGGGTCGGATTGGAACGCGGTCCACTTCTGCTCGCGCTCGGCCATCGAGTCCCAGGCGAGCATGTAGGTCAGTTCCTGGTTGGATTCCCCGACCGCCGTGGTCCAGAACCCGGCCTGGCGGATGCCGTGGCGCTGCCACAGCGCCAGCGTGGTCCCCTCAAACCTCTTCAAAAGCGCGGGCATGCGGTTCGGCACCACCCGATACACGCGCATCTCGTAGATCATGTCTTCCCCCCGTCATCTGCTTGTTATGGACGGCGCGACGACCGCGCCGAAGCGATCACACCAGCCGGCTCCGCTCCATCGCCGCGCCGATGAAGGAGGCGAACAGCGGGTGCGGCTCGAACGGCCGCGACTTGAGCTCGGGGTGGAACTGCACGCCGATGAACCAGGGATGGTCCTCGTACTCGACGATCTCCGGCAGGATGCCGTCGGGCGACATGCCCGAGAAGCGCATGCCGCGCTGCTCAAGGCGATCCTTGTAGGCGGTGTTGACCTCGTAGCGGTGGCGGTGGCGCTCTGAAATCTCGGTCGAGCCGTATATCTGCGCGACGCGGCTGCCGCGCGTCAGCGTCGCGTCATAGGCGCCGAGGCGCATCGTGCCGCCGAGATCGCCGCCGGCAGCGCGCTTGTGCAATTCGTTGCCCTTGAGCCATTCGGTCATGAGACCGACGATCGGCTCGGGCGTCGGGCCGAACTCGGTCGAATTGGCTTCGGTGATGCCGCACAGGTTCCGCGCCGCCTCGATGCAGGCCATCTGCATGCCGAAGCAGATGCCGAAATACGGCACCTGCCGCTCGCGCGCGAACTGCGCCGCTTTGATCTTGCCCTCGGCGCCGCGCTGGCCGAAGCCGCCAGGAACGAGGATGCCGTTGACGTGCTCGAGGAACGGCGCCGGGTCCTCGTTCTCGAACACCTCCGACTCGATCCAGTCGAGATTGACCTTCACCTTGTTGGCGATGCCGCCGTGCGACAAAGCCTCGATCAGCGATTTGTAGGCGTCCTTCATGCCGGTGTACTTGCCGACGACGGCGATGGTGACGTCGCCTTCCGGGTTGCGGACGCGCTCGTTGATGAGCCGCCAGCGCTCGAGGTCGGCCGGCCGTTGCGGCTCGATGCCGAAGGCGGCCAGCACTTCCGCTGCGAGCCCCTGCGCCGAATAGGCCTCCGGCACGGCATAGATGTTGTCGACGTCCCGCGCCTCGATCACGGCGCTTTCGCGCACGTTGCAGAACAGCGCCAGCTTGCGCCGCTCGCCTTCCGGGATCGGCCGGTCGGTGCGGCAGAGCAGAATGTCGGGCTGGATGCCGATCGAGCGCAGTTCCTTGACGGAATGCTGCGTCGGCTTGGTTTTGAGCTCGCCCGCGCTCGGGATGAAGGGCAGCAGCGTCAGATGGACGTAGACGGCGTGGTGGCGCGGCAGGTCGTTGCCGAGCTGCCGGATGGCCTCGAAAAACGGCAGGCCCTCAATGTCGCCGACCGTGCCGCCGACCTCGACCAGCACGAAATCGTAGCCTTCGTTGCCGTCGCGGACGAAGTCCTTGATGGCGTTGGTGACGTGCGGGATGACCTGGATGGTGGCGCCGAGATAGTCGCCGCGCCGTTCCTTGGTCAGGATGTCCTGATAGATGCGGCCGGTCGTGATGTTGTCATGACGGGAGGCCGGGTTTCCGGTGAACCGCTCGTAATGCCCGAGGTCGAGATCAGTCTCGGCGCCGTCGTCGGTGACGAAGACCTCGCCGTGCTGATACGGCGACATCGTGCCCGGATCGACGTTGAGGTACGGGTCGAGCTTGCGGAGCCTCACCTTGTAGCCGCGCGCCTGCAAGAGCGCGCCGAGGGCGGCTGAAGCGAGACCCTTGCCGAGTGAGGAGACCACGCCGCCGGTGATGAAAATGTACCGCGCCATGGGGCCTAACCTTTAGCGAGCGCGAATCGATTCGACGAGCCGCAAAAACGGGAGGCGGCTCTGCGCCTGTGGGTTGCGGGCAAAAAACCCAATCCTGTCGAGACTTGCAACGCGAACCTCACGTCTTGGCACAACGAAGAAGGGCCGGTTGCCCGGCCCTTGCAGAAGCTTATTTCGACTGCGGCACCGTCGGGCCGCTGGGGGCGGCGGGGGCCTGCTGGCTGCCGCCTCCGAGCTGGTTGAGCAGGCCACCTTGCCCGCCGCCGAGGGGCGGCGCGCTGCCGGGCGCCGGAGCGGTCGCGGGCGCTTCGCTGCCGCCGCCAATGATCGAGGACGGCCGCCGGTCGTAGCCGGCGAGGATCGACAGGACGAGGCTGGTCAGGAAGAACAGGCCGGCCAGGATCGCCGTCGCGCGGGTCAGCACGTTCGCCGTGCCGCGGTTCGTCATGAAGCCGCCGCCGCCGCCAATGCCGAGGCCGCCGCCTTCGGACCGCTGTAGCAGCACCACGCCGATGAGCGCGAGCACCAGCATCAGGTGGATGACAATGACGACTTGCTGCATGAGGCCAAAAATCCGCTCGAACCCGTCCGCCCGGGCGCCACGCCCGACCGGTCATTCCTGCTCCATATAGGGAGGCGCGGCGGTCTCTACACGATCAGAACCGCTTTTTCCACCCTTCCCGCTTTATCTGTAAGCGGCCGCGATGCCGAGGAAATCCTCCGCCTTGAGGCTCGCCCCGCCCACCAGCGCCCCGTTCACATGCGGAACCGACATCAGCTCGTTGGCATTCGCCGGCTTCACGGAACCGCCGTAGAGAATTCGCATGTCGCCGCCGGCCGGACCGAACCGCCCGACCAGCCGCTCGCGGATGAAGGCGTGGACGAGGCCGACATCTGCGGACGTCGGCGTCAGGCCGGTACCAATCGCCCACACCGGCTCGTAGGCGACAACAAGTGTCTCAGCGATCGCGCCGTCCGGCAGCGAGCCGTCGAGTTGGAGTCCGACCACCTTGAGCGTGTCGCCAGCTTCGCGCTGCTCCCGCGTTTCGCCGACGCAGACGATTGCCGTGAGCTTTGCGCGCCAGGCGGCCTCGGCCTTGGCACGGACCTCGTCGTCCGTCTCATGATGGTCGCTGCGCCGCTCGGAATGCCCGACGATGACGGCGCCGGCGCCGGCATCGGCCAGCATTTCCGCGGCAACATCGCCGGTATGGGCCCCGGACGCCTTGGCGTGGCAATCCTGGCCGCCGATCACCACCCCGGACCCGCGCGCGGTCGCGGCAAACCGCGCGATCAGCGTCGCCGGCGGGCAAACCATCAGATCGGCCTTACCGGAAAGCGCCCCGGCGCCGGCGATAATCTTCGCCAGCTCGGCTTCCGAGACTCCGAGGCCGTTCATCTTCCAGTTGCCCGCGATCAGTGGGCGAATGCGTGTCGCCATGCCGATGGTTCCCCTATCCGGCCCCGCGACTAGCAGACCGGCAGGTGCGGCGCCAGAGCCGATCCCTCTTGTGTTGCAGGGCGTTGGACGGGGGCTTAAAAGGACCCGGTCTCCCGTCATCACACCGCACTAAAGACAGGACGTTAGTCGCGCGCCCATGCTCCGGAACATCCACAAAGCGTCTTCGACCTGGCTCGGCAAGGCCCTCATGGCCACGGTCATGGGTTTCCTCGTGATCAGCTTTGCGGTCTGGGGCATCGCCGACATCTTCCGCGGCGGCTTCGGCCAGAACAACGTCGCCAGCGTCGGTTCGAGCGAGATCACGATCGAGCAGTTCCGGCAGTTTTATAACGACCGCCTGCAACAGATTTCGCGCCAGGCCGGCCGGCCGATCACGCCGGATCAGGCGCGCGGGCTTGGCCTCGACCGGCAGATCCTCGGCCAGATGATCGCGCAGGCCACGCTCGACGAGCAGGCCCGCAATATGCACCTCGGCCTGTCCGACCCGGAGATCGCCAAGCGCATTACCGACGATCCGACCTTCAAGGGCCCCAACGGCCAGTTCGACCGCAACCGCTTCCTCCAGGCGATCCGCGACGCCGGCTACACCGAGCCGCGTTTCGTCGCCGAGCAACGCAACGTGCTCCTGCGCCGGCAAATCGCGCAGACGGTCGGCGGCGACGTCGTCGTGCCGACCGTCGCCATGGAGGCGATCAATCGTTTCCAGAACGAGCATCGCGACATCGATTACCTCGTGCTCGGCCCTGCGCAGGCCGGCGACATCCCTGCGCCGACTGACGAGCAGCTCACGAAATACTTCGACGAGCGCAAGGCCTCGTTCCGCGCGCCCGAATATCGCAAGGTGACGCTGCTGGCGCTGTCGCCGGCCGAACTCGCCAAGCCGGACCAGGTCTCCGACGCGGACGCCAAGACCTATTTCGACCAGCATCAGGACCAGTACGGCACGCCGGAAAAGCGCGAGCTGCACCAGATGGTGTTTCCGGACGAGGCCAAGGCCGCCGCCGCGCGTGAGGAGATCGCCAAGGGCAAGTCGTTCGCCGATGTCGCGACCGAGCGAGGGCTGAAGGCCTCCGACGTCGACGTCGGCACCGTGACCAAGAAGCAGGTCATCGATCCGGCCGCGGCCGCGGCCGCCTTCTCGCTGCCGGTGAACGAGGTCAGCCAGCCGGTCAAGGGCCGTTTCGGCACGCTCCTCCTGCTCGTGACCAAGATCGAGCCCGGCTCGCAGCAGGCCTTCGACGACGTCAAGGCGCAGATCAAGCAGACGCTCGCCGAACAGCGCGCGCGCTCGTCGATCAACGACCTGCGCGACAAGGTCGAGGACGAGCGCGCGAGCGGCGCCACGCTGCCCGAGACGGCGCAGAAGCTGGGCCTCAAGGCCGTCAGCGTCGATGCGGTCGACCGCTCGGGCCGTGGGCCCGACGGCAAACCTGTGCCGGCGATGGCGGCGTTCCCCCAGAACCTCCTCACCTCGGTGTTCTCGACCGATGTCGGCGTCGATAACGAGGCGCTGCAACTGCCGAACGGCGGCTTCCTCTATTTCGACGTCGCCGGCGTTACTCCCTCCCACGAACGCAAGCTTGAAGAGATCAAGCCGCAGGTCGAAGCGAGCTGGCGCGACGACCAAGTTTCGCAAACTTTACAGAAGAAGGCTGACGACCTCCTGGCCAAGATCAAGGGCGGCGCGACGCTCGAGCAGGCCGCGAGCGAGGCCGGCGTGACCGTGCAGAAGGCGATCGACCTTCAGCGCGGACGCGCGGCACCGAATGTGCCAGCCTCGGTCGTCGACGACGTGTTCAAGACCGCCAAGGACGGCACCGGCACCGCGACCGGCACGAGCGACACGCAGCGTTTCGTCTACCGCGTGACGCAAGTGACCGATCCGGCGCTCGACGCCAACGCCGTCACCGCGCAGCAGGTCAAGAGCGTGCTGGCGAATTCATACTCCGACGATCTGGTCGGCGAGTACCTGGCGCGGCTCGAGAGCGACTACAAGGTCAGCATCAACCAGTCGGCATTGAACCAGGTGGTCGGCGGGCAGACCGAACAATAGTCATGCAGATCGAGCCGTCGCAGGACGCCTTTGCCGCGCGGTATGCGCGCGGCGAAGCGCAAGTGGTCTGGACGACGCTCGTCGCCGATCTGGAAACGCCGGTGTCCGCCTTTCTGAAACTCGGCGGCGGCAAGGCCATGAGCTTCCTGCTCGAATCGGTCGAAGGAGGCGCGGTGCGCGGCCGCTATTCCATCATCGGTCTGGAGCCCGACCTCGTCTGGCGCTCGCATGACGGTCAGGCCTCGATCAACCGCCGCGCCCGCACTGCAACGGACGCGTTCGAGCCGTGCGCTCAAGCGCCACTCGACGCGCTGCGCGCACTGATCGCGGAGAGCCGGATCGTGCTTCCCGACGCGCTGCCGCCTATGGCGGCCGGCGTATTCGGCTATCTCGGCTACGACATGGTGCGGCAGATGGAGCACCTGCCGGCCGACAAGCCCGACCCGGTCGGCATCCCAGATGCGGTGATGGTGCGGCCGACGCTGATCGTCGTGTTCGATGCGGTCAAGGACGCGATGACGGTGGTGACGCCGGTGCGGCCCGAGCGCGGCGTCGATGCGAAGGCTGCGCTGGCGCGCGCCATGGAGCGCCTCGCGGGCGTGGTCGAGTCGCTTGACCGGCCGCTCGACAAGTCGCTCGCCGAGTACACCGATGGCCCGCTCGACGTGCCACCGCGATCGAACACGTCACCGGCCGAGTTCGCCGCCATGGTCGGCCGCGCCAAAGAATACATCGCCGCCGGCGACGCGTTCCAGATCGTGCTGGCGCAGCGCTTCGAGGCGCCGTTTTCGCTCCCGCCGTTCTCGCTCTACCGCGCACTCCGGCGCACCAATCCGTCGCCCTATCTCTACTTCCTCGATTTCGGCGGCTTCGCCATTGCCGGCTCGAGCCCTGAGATCCTGGTCAAGGTGTCGAACGACGTCGTCACCATCCGCCCGATCGCGGGCACAAGGCCACGTGGGGCAACGCCGCACGAAGACAAGGCGCTGGAAGAAGAGCTGCTCGCCGATCCGAAGGAGCGCGCTGAGCATTTGATGCTGCTCGATCTCGGCCGCAACGACGTCGGCCGCGTCGCAAAGATTGGCACCGTGACGGTCACCGACCAGTTCTTCATCGAGCGCTACAGCCACGTTATGCACATCGTCTCGAATGTCGAGGGCAGGCTCGACGCCAAGCATGACGCGCTCGATGCGCTCGCTGGCGGCTTTCCGGCCGGCACCGTTTCTGGCGCGCCGAAGGTACGGGCGATGCAGATCATTGACGAACTGGAGAAGGACAAGCGCGGTCTCTATGCCGGCTGCGTCGGCTACTTCTCGGCGGCGGGCGAGATGGACACCTGCATCGTGTTGCGCACCGCGCTGGTGAAGGATGGCAAGATGTACGTTCAGGCCGGCGCCGGAATCGTCGCCGACAGCGATCCCGGCTTCGAGCAGCAGGAATGCGTCAACAAGGCGAAGGCGCTCTTCCGCGCGGCGGAAGAAGCGCGCCGCTTCGCCAGCCAGGCCAAACGCGGGCAGTAGC
>DASTGR010000314.1:0-3265 GCA_035718885.1 Pseudolabrys sp.
GTTGCTCCGCGTCTCATCGGGCATGAATCCGCCAGCTTGACCGGTCCCGTCCGAAAAAATCAGAATATTTTTGGCCATGTCCTTCACTCCCAGGGGAGAAGACGGCCCGATTCGAGGACTCCAATCAAGGGTTGTCTATTCCCTCAGTACATACGCTGGTGTGTAAGGATCACTGACCCATTTGTGAATTTTTTGGTTGACATCCATCCTACGTCTACTATCCTACAAGCATCCACCCCATGCGAGGGGCGTTCTGCAGGACACTGCTCAACGTGAGGTGGACGGCGGCGCCCGCGAGCGGGATTTGTAACCCCGCGCCCGGGAGGCCCCGCACAGCCGCCCGCCGGCACAAAGACCGGCCGCCCCGCGCTTGGGGCTGCACGTGGCGGAGACGAAGGAGCGGCGGGAGCCGCTCCGGATCGGGGGCCCCACTGGCGCTCCGTCTCCGTCCGGAAGCGCGGCCGAGGGCGCCGAAAATCGCCGCGGTGGAGCATCGGAAGGCGACGCGCCGGCCTTCAACACAAACGGCGCGGCCCGCCGAAGCCCCTCGGGGCGGAGGCGGGAGGTGGTCCGCGCCTTTCCGGTGCTCCACCCCCTCGCGCTTTCTCTCGTGTGTGAGCGTGAGGTCCTCGCAAAAGCCGGCGCGATAAACGCGCGCGGCAACGAGTTCCCGCACCCTCACGCCATCATCATCACGGAGGATCCTCAATGAGCAGACGCAGGAAGCAGCGCATGATGCGCATCGGCTCCGGCCTCGTGCCGCTCGGCAGCGCCGCCTACAGCGCCGACTACAGTGCGCGCGTCAGGGCCGCCGGCCTCGAAGATGACGACGCCGAGTGGAACGCGCGCGACATCGACGACAGGCGTCTGCGCCTCGCGCGGCAGATCACGATGTACTCGAACGAATGGACCGGCTGCCCGGAGGCGATCTGCCAACGCATGCGCGGCTGCATGGCGCCGCGCGTGCACTGCACGAACGTGCCGCAGCCGAGCGAGGCAGAGCTCGAGGCGGCCTGGCCGCAGACCCTGGTCATCTGGCGGCGCGCGCTCGCCGAGGCGGAGGCGCGCCAGGAGCGCGAGCGCGCCAAGCGCGAAGCGGCAGGGGAGATGCAGGGCAAGGGGAGATGACTGGTCGTGGTTTCTGAGGCCGCACGCGAGCATCAATCGTTGTGCCCTCCATCGATGTGCCCTCTCCCCTTGTGGGAGAGGGCGTTGAGGGCATCTCCACACATGATGATGGGTGAGGGGGCTGTCCCCCTCACCCAACAGAATGCGATGAGAGGCGGTCCATGCCCTCTCCCACAGGGGGAGAGGGCACATTTACGGGCGTCACACGAGTCACGCCACGCGATGCCTGATCTCGCCGCCTTTCAGAATCGCCCGGCAGTTCGCCAGCACCGCGGCGACTTCCTCGACGATGCCGGTGCGCGAGCCGCCGGCAATGTGCGGCGTCAGGATGATGTTCGGCAGCGCGGTGAGCCGCGAGGGCAAAGGCAGCGGCTCCTCGAAGAACACGTCGATGCCGGCGCCGGCAATGGTGCCGCGCGTGAGCGCGTCGGCGAGCGCGTTCTCGTCGACCATGCGGCCGCGGCTCGCATTGATGAAATAGCCGGTGCGCTTCATCGCGGCGAAGAATTTCGCGTCGATCATGCCCTTGTTGTCCGGCAGGTTCGAGGCGTGCAGCGAGACGAAGTCGCTCTCGGCGAGCAGCGCGGGGAGCGCGCGGTACTCGACGCCGAGCGCCTGCTCCTTCTCCGGCGAAAGCCGCGTGCGGTTGCAGTAGAGAACGCGCGCGGAAAACCCTTGCGCCATGCGCGCGGCCATGACGCCGACCTCGCCCATGCCGACAATGCCGATCGTCTTGCCGTAGAGGCCGGCGAGCGGCGCCTGGCGCGTCCAGTTATAGGCGACGCCGTGGTCGGGATGAACGCGGCTCGGATCGTAGGCGCCGGCGCGCAGCACGGCGTCCGCGGTCAGGAGGCGCTTGCCGAGCGCCAGCATCAGCATGACCGCGTGCTCGGCGGTGAGCTGGAGCGAGGGCCGCGGCACGCACGATACGGCGATGGTGCGCGCCTTCGCGGCGGCGAGGTCGATCGCGTCGGCGCGCTCGCCGATGCGCTGGATGAGTTTCAGCTTCGGATGCGCGTCCATCAGCGCGGCGTCGATCGTGCCGCGGCGAAAGATGAGCACGTCGAGGTCGCCGCCTGTGCGCACGTCGGCGCCGAGCGGCTTCAGCGTCACGCCGTCCGATGCGTGCAGGCCGTCGCCGGCTTTGGTCACGCGCGCCATGTCCATCGTCTCGGGCAGGAAGAATCCTTCCGCCCAGTCCTTCGTCACCTCGCCGGGCCCGGCAATGGCGTAGCGCATCAGCCGCAGGATGTGGTCGTCGTCGAGAATGGCGATGCTGGGCATTGGGGGGCTACCGCGGAATGACGGGAAGGAGGAGGTAGGATTCGTATTTGCCGCCGGCGTGGATGGTGTTGGCGCCGGTGTTGTAGTCGGCATGATAGTGCATGTAGCCCTGGCTGCCGACACCGTCGCGCGGTTGCACGTCGAGGCGGAGCGTGTGGCCCTTGGCGAAGACCATCGAGGTCGGCCAGATCTCGACGTCGACCTTCACGATCTCGCCGGGCGTGAGATAGAGGCGGCGCTTGTGGGCGTGATAGGGCCGCCCCGGCGTCGACAGAGCGGGGTCGAGCTCGCGGTGCGACACGCGCAGCCAGCCCTTGGCGACCGGCACGGGCGCGCCCTGCTGCCCGGTCTCCATGATCTCGTTGCCCTGCGCGTCGAAGTGCCGGAGGGTGAGGAACAGGTCCATGTCCTCGCTCTCGCTCGACACCCAGAACGAGGCGGAGAGGGGCCCGGTCACCTCCATGTCGGCGTCCATCGGCGCCGTCTCGAGCGCCACCCCCATGTTCGGGCGGATGCCGCCCCCGCCCATCACCTGCGACGATGCCGCCGACGTCGAACCCATCGTGCCGAGATGCGAGGTGACGTAGCGGCGCGCGCTTGCGTCTTTCGGATTCTCGCGCACGAGTTTGGCGCTGTATTCCGGCGCGCCGTCCTGCGTCGCGACGTCGAAATAGAATTTCGTCCACTGCGTGCGCTTGAGCGGCCATTCCTGCTCGTTGCGCCATTCGATTCTGTCGGCGCCGTGACGGATCGCGAGCTTGACCGGCGGCTCGTCCATGACGCCGTTGTCGACGCCCTTGAGCCAGTGGTCGAAGAAGCGCACCTGATCCTGCCGGCCTTCCTCGGTATAGAA
>DASTGR010000315.1:0-3716 GCA_035718885.1 Pseudolabrys sp.
ACGCTCGAATGCCTGGTCGAGATCGACGTCGGCGCCGGCCGCTGCGGCGTCGCGCCGGGCTCTGCCGCGGTGCGCCTTGCGCAAAAAATCGCCGCGGCGCCGAACCTCGTCTTCTCCGGGCTGCAAGCCTATCACGGCCCGGCGCAGCACCTGCGCACGTTTGCCGAGCGGCGCGACGCTATCGCCGGGGCCGTCGCGATGACGCGCGATACAAAGGCGCAGCTCGACACGGCCGGCTTGCAATGCGCGACCGTCGGCGGCGCCGGCACCGGAACCTATGAGTTCGAGGGCACCAGCGGCGTCTACAACGAATTGCAGTGCGGCTCCTACGTATTCATGGACGCCGATTACGGGCGCGTCCGCGACGAAGGCGGCGCGCCGCTGTCGTCCTTCGCGAACGCGCTGTTCATCCTCACCACGGTAATGTCGCACGCCAAGCCGGACATGGCGGTGTGCGACGCCGGGCTGAAAGCGCAGAGCGTCGACTCCGGACTGCCGGTCGTGTTCGGTCGCGACGACGTCACCTACACGAAATGCTCGGACGAACACGGCGTCATCGCCGATCCGAACGGCGCGCTGCGCATCAATGAGAAGCTGAGGCTCGTGCCTGGGCACTGCGACCCGACCTGCAATGTGCACGACTGGTTCGTCGGCGTGCGCGCGGGCCGCGTCGAGTGCCTGTGGCCGGTGACGGCGCGCGGCCGCGCCTTTTAAGCCGGCCGGACCTGTCCGAGGTATGTCGCTGCTCTGGTCGGCCTTCGGGCGCACGGCGAAGCGTCCGCCGGCGCCCGAAAGAGCTTTTCCCCTCCGGACGTGTCGGGCACAATGCCGAGCACGGCGCCATCCGTCGGTCAGTAAGCGTGGGGAGAATTCATATGACGTATCTCAGAACAACTTTCGCCGGCCTGATGGCTGCCGCGATCCTGGTCGCAGCCGCGCCGGCCTTCGCCAACAAAGCGAACGACACGCTCGTCTACGCGTCGGATTCCGAGCCCGAGAACGTCAGCCCCTATCACAATAATCTCCGCGAGGGCGTGATCATCGCCCGGCACGTCTTCGACAACCTCATCTACCGCGATCCCAAGACCGGCAAATACCAGCCGCAGCTCGCGACCGAATGGAAGTGGGTCGACCCGCAGACGCTCGACCTGACCATCCGCAAGGGCGTCACGTTCCACAACGGCGATCCGCTGACCGCCGACGACGTCGTGTGGACGCTGAATTACGTCGTGAGCCCCGAGGCCAAGGTCGTCACCAAACAGAACGTCGACTGGATCAAGAGCGCCGAGAAGACCGGGCCCGACACGGTCCGCATTCATCTGGTCGGGCCGTTCCCGGCTGCCATCGAATATCTCGCCGGTCCGGTTCCGATCTATCCGGAGAAGTATTTCAAGAAGGTCGGCCTCGACGGCTTCGCGAAGGCCCCAATCGGATCCGGCCCCTACAAGGTCACCGCGGTGACGCCCGGCAAAGGCGTGACCATGGAGAAGAATACGAACTACTGGAAAGGCAGCCCGCTCGGCCAGCCGTCGATCGGCAAGCTCGTATTCAAGGTGATCCCTGACGCCGAAACGCGCCTCGCCGAATTGATGACCGGTGGCGTCGACTGGATCTGGCGCGTGCCGGAGGACCAGGCCAAGCAGCTCAAGACCGCGCCGAACATCAGCGTCCTCTCGGCCGAGACGATGCGCGTCGGTTTCCTCCAGTTCGACGCGGTCGGCAACACGCCGTTCAAGGACGCGCGCGTGCGGCAGGCCGTCGCTTACGCCATCGACCGCAAGGCCATGATCGACAATCTGGTCGGCGGCGGCTCGCGCATCATGCACTCGGCCTGCTTCATCGATCAGTTCGGATGCACCGACAAGGGCGTGCCGCGCTACGAGTACAACGTTGCGAAGGCGAAGGAGCTCTTGAAGGAAGCCGGCTACCCCAACGGCTTCAAGACCGACATCTACGCTTACCGCGAGCGCGAATACGCGGAGGCGGTGATCGGGTACTTGCGCGCCGTCGGCATCGACGCGAAGCTCAATTACCTGAAATACGCGGCGATGCGCGACGCGCACCGCGCCGGCAAGACGCCGATCACGTTCCAGACCTGGGGCTCGTTTTCGGTCGCCGATGCGTCCGCCTTCACCGGCGTCTGGTTCAAGGGCGACGCCGACGATTCTTCGCACGACGCGGAGATCCAGAAGCTGCTGAAGGAGGCCGACACCTCGGTCGACACCGACAAGCGGCTGAAGACCTATCAGGAGGCCCTGAAGCTGATTGCCGAGAAGGCCTATCTCTTCCCGCTGTTCTCCTATCCGGCGAACTACGCCTTCACGAGCGATCTGAAGTTCTCCGCGGAGCCGGACGAGTTGCCGCGCTTCTATGAGGCGAAGTGGAAGTAAGGGCGGACGGCGCGCTGCGCATACGGCGCGCCGCCTCTCGCCCGGGGAGCTGACATGCTCTCATTCACCTCGCAGCGGCTCCTGGTGGCGTTGTCGGTCGCGCTGACCGTGTCGATCGTCGCCTTCATGCTGCTGCACCTGTCCGGCGATCTCGCCACCGCCATCGCGGGGCCTGAGTCGACTGCGGCTCAGGTCGACCAGATCCGTCACCAGTTCGGCCTCGACCGGCCGCTCTCCGTGCAATACCTCGACTGGCTCTGGCACGCGCTCCATTTCGATTTCGGCAATTCGTTCTATTTCCGCGACAGCGTCACGTCGCTCGTCGCCTCGCGCATACCGGTGACGATGACGCTGGGCGCAATCTCGCTGGCGCTCGCCCTCGTGATCGCTATTCCGCTCGGCGTGCTTGCCGCGGTCTACAGCGGCACGATCGTCGACCGGCTCGCGCTCGGCTTCTGCGTGCTTGGCCAGGCGGTACCGGCCTTCTGCCTCGGCCTCGGCCTGATCATCGTCTTCGCCGTGCAATTGCGCTGGTTACCAGTGTCCGGCACCGCGAGCTGGAAGAACTACATTCTCCCGTCCATCGCGCTTGGCTGGTACGCCGTACCGGCCGTGATGCGGCTGTCGCGCAACGGCATGCTGGAGGTGCTGTCGTCCGACTACATTCGGACGGCCCGCGCCAAGGGCCTCCGCCCAAGCGTCGTCATCCTCAAGCACGCGCTGCGCAACGCCATCATCCCGGTCGTCGCGCTCGCCGCGGTGCAGTTCGGCTTCATGCTCGGCGGCTCGATCGTGATCGAGGCGGTGTTCTCGCTCCAGGGCCTCGGCCAGCTCGCCTGGGAATCCATCGCCCGCAACGACTTCCCCGTGGTGCAGGCGATCGTGCTCGTGCTGGCGATGATCTACATCGTCCTCACGCTGGCCGCCGACCTCCTCAACGCCTTCCTCGATCCCCGGCTGCGCCAATGACCCTCCAGCCCTCCGCCTCCCCGCTCAGTGCCGGACTGCCCGAGGTGCCGATGACCACGCCCGTCGAACACGCCGCGGTGCCGGCGCGCTCGCCGACAGCGCTGGCCCTGCGGCGCGGGCTCCATCACGGCGGCTTCCTGCTCGGCGCCGGAATCCTCGGCTTCATCCTGCTCTGCGCGCTGGCCGCACCGCTGATCGCGCCGCACGATCCCTACGCGCAGGACGTCTCCCGCCGCCTGATCCCGCCGATCTGGCAAGCGAAAGGCACCTGGGACCACGTGCTTGGCACCGACAAGCTCGGGCGCGACTATTTCAGCCGCCTGATCTACGGCAGCCAGATCTCGCTCCTCATCGGAA
>DASTGR010000316.1:0-3280 GCA_035718885.1 Pseudolabrys sp.
CTCAACTCCGACGACGGCGCGCATTTCGACCGCGAGATCAGGCTCGATGCGGCGAAGCTGCCGCCGATCGTGACCTGGGGCACGAGCCCTGAGCAGGTCGTCTCGATCGCCGGCCGCGTGCCGGTGCCGGGCGAAATTGCCGACGAGAACAAGCGCGTCGCGGCCGAGCGCTCGCTCGGCTATATGGGACTGAAGGGCGGCGAGAAGATCACCGACATCAGGCTCGACCGCGTCTTCATCGGCTCCTGCACCAATGCGCGCATCGAGGACCTGCGCGAAGTGGCGCGCGTCGTTCAGGGCAAGACCGTCAACGGCAACGTCAACGCCATGATCGTGCCGGGCTCGGGCCTCGTGAAGGAGCAGGCGGAAGCCGAAGGCCTGCACAAGATCTTCGTGGCCGCCGGCTTCGAGTGGCGTGAGCCGGGCTGCTCGATGTGCCTCGCCATGAACCCGGACAAGCTGGCGCCGGGCGAGCGCTGCGCCTCGACCTCGAACCGCAATTTCGAGGGGCGTCAGGGCTACAAGGGGCGCACGCACCTCGTCTCGCCGGCCATGGCGGCGGCGGCGGCGATCGCCGGCCACTTCGTCGACGTGCGCGACTGGCGCTGAGCGAGCGTACTTGCAAAAACGAAAGGCCCGCCTCACGGCGGGCCTTTTCATTTGAATGGACAAGGCGACAACCTTACCCTTGCTTAAGATTCTTAACGGTGATGGAGCGAGGCAGGCACTTGGGTACAGACGAAATAGATTTCACCTTCGAAGACGGGAGCGTAAAAATATCTCAAGGCACGCCTTTTTACGAACAAAAGGTGACGCATGAGAATATGGCGATCTACTTTCTTCTTGGACGAACTCTCTTAGAGATTCAACAGTTCGAAAATCATGTCTCGTTTGCACTTTCTATGCTTCAGCTAATGGAGGCCCGCGCGACGCCTACTAAGGACATAAATCAGATTGGGAGTGAGCTTCGCGAGAAGAATTCGCTACTCACCCTGGGCCAGGCTATCTCTCGCCTATCTCGATTCGTTAAAGACCCTAGGATCATCGACGAACTTGGCTCAATCAAAAGGGAAAGAAATAAATTAGTTCATCATTTTTGGCGTGTCTTGGATTGGCCCTTCCAAGAACAGAGCGAAATCAAAAGAGAGTACGAACTTGCAGACCACCTATATAAACGGATGACCTACGGCGAAATCGCCTTGCTCGAATACATTCAATCAAATGATCCGCGGATAAAAATCCACGTGGGCGCGATCGACTTAGAAACAAAGAAAATCATCATGGAAGATGGATCGGAGGCCTCTCGCCTCAAAAAATAGGCCCGCCTCACGGCGGGCCTTTTTTAGTTTTGCGCCCTTACCAGCAGCGCCAGACGCGGCGCACGCGCCAATAGCCGCGATACAGGAAGCGCTCGCGCACCCAGCCGCAGCCGCCGCCATAGTAGTAAGGCCCGCCATAGTACGGGCCGCCGTAATAGGGCGCGCCGTAACCGAGGCCGAAGCCGAGCGCGAAGCCGGAGCCGTAGCCCCAGCCGCCGCCGCGATGCCAGCCGCCATGATGGTGATGCTGGGCCTGCGCCGCCTGCGGCGCCGCCGCCATCATGCCGCCGGCAACGACCGCGGCCGCCACGAATTTGAAGAACCTGGACATGGTCACATCCTCCACTTTCGCCCCGACGCCCCGACACCTTGCGTGAAACGGAACCGTTTCGCGGATTCAACGGAAGGACAGCGGAAAAGCCTGCGCTACTGCCACCAGCATTCGCGCTGCGGCGTGATCACCTGGCCACTCGGCCGGTTCTCGACGGCGAGCCAGGCACGGCAATAACGCTTGGCATTGGGGCCGGGCTGAAGGCTGCGCGGATGAATGACGATGCGGGTGCGGCGCTGCGCCGAGAGCGTCTCGTCACCGCGGGTCGGCTGCGCCGAAACGGGCACGGCGGCCACGATCAAAAGCGCCAGCACGGCGATGGCGATTGCAAACCTGGCCGTCATCGCGGCCTCCGCTCAGCGATAATGGGTGTAGCGCGGCGCGCTCGAATAGACGACGCGCTGGTGGCGCGGCTGCGAGGAGAACAGGCTGAAATGGGGGGCCGGCCGGCTGGCGCTTCGATGCCAGCTCGAATCGGACAGGACCTTGCCGGGGCGGTCGTTGCAGCCGAAGAACTCGGCGCGGGCGTTGCCGGTCAGCGCCGCTCCTGCGGCCAGAACCGCGACGGTCAGAACCGCTGCCATGCGGACATAGGACATCGAGGCCTCCACTCCTGCCACAATGGTTAACGGTCGCTTATTTGGGAAGTTCCGTCAACCGCTTGGTTGGCCGGCTTGGCTCCCCTAGAAATGGCCTATGACCGGATTTGCCGACCAATGGCGCGCCGCCGCCCCGCCGTCCCTCGCCGAGATCGAGGCGCTGGCGCAGGAGGCCTATGCCAAACTGCCGAACGAGTTCCGGGCCATGTGCCAGGACCTGGTGATCCGGGTCGAGGACTTCCCCACGGACGAAGTCCTCGAATCGATGCATCTGGAGAGCGAGTTCGACCTGCTCGGCCTGTTCCAGGGGATCGGCCTGCCGTTCCAGTCGGAATTGGCGCCTGCCCACATGCCGAACATGATCTGGCTCTATCGCAGGCCGATCCTCGACTACTGGGCCGAGCACGAGGACAGCCTGACCGCGATCGTCACGCACGTTCTGGTGCACGAGATCGGCCATCACTTCGGCTTCTCCGACGAAGACATGGAGGCCCTCGAACAGGCCGCCGAAGAAGACGGTGAACCCGGCGGGCGCGCGCCGCCATGACCGCGCGGCGCAAGGTCGTCATTTGCGGCGCCGGATTTGCCGGCGTCGCCGCCGCTCACGTACTGGTGACGGCCTTCGGCGTCGACGATGTGACCATCATCGACCGGGATCGGCCGCTGTCGCTGACCTCCGACAAGTCGACCGAGGCCTATCGCAACTGGTGGCCCGGTCCCGACTGGGAGATGACGGCCTTCATGGACCGCAGCCTCGACCTGATCGAGGTGATCGCGCGCGCCACTGCCAACCGCATCAATCTCAACCGCCGCGGCTATGTGTTCGCGAGCGCGGACGCGTCGAAAACCGGTTTCCTCCAGTCGATGGCGCAGATGGCCGAGGCGCGCGGCGCCGGTGCAGCGCGTTTTCACGACACGGCGAGCAGCGTCTACACGCCCTCGCCCGAGCATGGCTTCGACTTTCCGCTGACCGGCGCGGACATCGTCACCGACCGCGGCATGATCCGCCGCCACTTTCCGTATCTTGCCGC
>DASTGR010000317.1:0-4512 GCA_035718885.1 Pseudolabrys sp.
TTGCCGCGCACCTCGCGGTTCCACGCGTCGAAGCGCGCGCCACGATACCCTTCCTCGTCGAGCTTGAGCGCCTGGATCATCGTGCCCATGGCGCCGTCGAGCACCAGGATGCGCTTCTTCATCGCATCGACGAAGGCGGTACGAACATCGGTCTTCGACGTCACAACAGGAACTCCAAATTCAAGCGGCATGCGCCACAGCGGGCCGCAGGCCCAGCAGATGGCAGATCGCGTAGACGAGGTCGGCGCGGTTCATGGTGTAGAAGTGGAACGAGGTGATGCCGCGATCCAGGAGGTCGATGACCTGCTCGGCGGCGACCGCGGCGGCGATCAGCTTGCGCGTTGCCGGATCGCCGTCGAGGCCGGCGAAGCGCTCGGCGATCCAGGCCGGCACCGTGGCGCCCGCGCGCGTCGCGAAGTTCTTCGCCGCCTTGAAGTTCTGCACCGGCAGGATGCCCGGCACGATCGGGATGTCGATGCCGCGGGCGCGCACGCGGTCGAGATAGCGGAAGTAGAGATCGTTCTCGAAGAAGAACTGCGTCATGGCGCGGGTGGCGCCGGCATCGACCTTGGCCTTGAGCATGTCGATGTCAGCCTCGAGCGTCGGCGAATCCGGGTGCCGTTCCGGATAGGCGGAGACCGAGACCTCGAAGTCCGGCGAAATCTTCTTGATGCCGGCGACGAGCGCGGCGGCGTTCTCGTAGCCGCCGGGATGCGGCGCGTATTTCTCGCCGGCGCCGGCCACCGGATCGCCGCGCAGCGCCACGATGTGGCGAACGCCGGCGGCGTGGTAGTCGCGCACGATGGCATCGATCTCCTCGCGCGTCGCCGCGACGCAGGTGAGGTGCGCAGCCGGGGTCATCTGCGTCTCGGTAAGGATGCGCTTCACGGTCGCGTGCGTGCGTTCGCGCGTCGAGCCGCCGGCGCCATAAGTGACCGAGACGAAGGACGGCGCCAGCGGCGCCAGCCGCTCGACCGACTCCCACAGCACCTTCTCCATCGCCTCGTCCTTCGGCGGGAAGAACTCGAACGACGTCGCGATGCGGTTGTGACCCGCCGGCATGAACCGGGACAGACGCGGCACGGCATTCATCACGCAACTTCCTTCCGCTTCGGCGCGGCTTGCAGCGCGCGCACGTCGCGCGCGAGCCAGAGCGACACCGCGATCTTGACGTCGCTGCCCGCCTCGGGGCTGAGCGATTTGTGCATGACCGGCTCGAGCCCGGACGCGGCGATCCACTGCGTCACGGTCTCCGGCGCGAAGCCGAGGCGGCGATGCGCGAACTGCTCGCGCAGAAATTCCTGCTCGTGCGGCGCGAAATCGACGACCAGCAGACGGCCGCCCGGGCGCAGCACGCGCGAGGCCTCCTTGATGGCGCGGGCGCCGTCGTCGAGGAAGTGCAGCACCTGGTGCAGGATGACGACGTCGAAGGAGTCGGCGGCGATCGGCAGGTCGTACAGGTCGCCCTGGCGCACGCTGCAATGTTTCAGGCCGGCGCGCTCGAGGCGGTCGCGCGCGAGCAGCAGCATGTCGAGCGACAGATCGAGCCCGAGGCCGCGGTCGAGCTCCGGCCCGAACAGTTCGAGCATGCGCCCTGTGCCGGTGCCGAGATCGAGGAGCGAGCGGAACGGCTTGTCGGCGAGCGCAGCGCGGATCGCGCCCTCCACCGCCTCGTCGGCGACGTGGAGATTGCGGATGCGGTCCCACTCGGCCGCGTGCTCGCGGAAATAGGCCTGCGCGGCGGCGGCGCGGGCGGCGCGGACGTCGGCGAGGCGCTCGCGGTCGCGCGCGATCACCGGATCGGCGTGGTTGAGCCGGTCAAGCAGGGCATGGGCGACATCGGCGACACCACCGTGCTCGGCGATCCTGAAGAACGCCCACGTCCCCTCGCGGAACCGCTCGACGAGGCCGGCCTCGACCAGCAGCTTGAGGTGCCGGGAGATGCGCGGCTGCGACTGGCGCAGGATGTCGGTGAGGTCGGAAACGGTCAGTTCGGCCTCGGCCAACAGCGCCAAAACGCGCAGGCGCGTCTCCTCGCCCGCAGCCTTGAGCGCCACGTTGAGAGCGTCGAAGCCGAGTCTGTTGTCGCCTGTCGTCATGTGCACCGAACGGGCGGCCTCATGGGCCAGTTCCCACCATATAAGGATATCTTTATACCTTGAAATGGGAGGACGCAAGAGCCGCGGATGGCGCCCCGGGAAAGCTTGATCCCCGTCAGGGTAGCCGGTCGCCGGTTCGCCCCCTGTATTGCTAGTGTTCTCAACCGAGAGCGCGAATGAGAAGCGATAAGGAACCCGGCATGAACGGCCCCCGAGAGCGGTCGGCGGACTTCGGCATCCGCCCCGGCGAGCAGACGGTCGACCTGCCGGCCGCGCCCGACGCCGGGGTCTATTTCATCGGCCGTATCCGGACGCCGTGGACCGCGCGCAAGGACTGTCCCAAGAACGGACGCGAGAGCACCGAGGTCTGCACCGTCGAGCTCGCGCCGCGCTTCGCGGCAGGGCTCAAGGACGTCGAGACCTGCTCGCACCTTGTGCTGCTTTACTGGATGGACAAGGCGCCGCGGGATCTCCTCGTACAGACGCCGACGCATTACGGCACGCAGCGCGGCACCTTCTCGCTACGCTCGCCGGCGCGGCCGAACCCGATTGCGCTGAGCGTCGTGCGGCTCCTGGGAATCGACGGCAACAGGCTCTCCGTCGTCGGCCTCGACTGCCTCGACGGCACGCCTCTTTTGGACATCAAGCCCTACTTCGCCTCGACCGACAGCGTGCCGGAGGCGGCGGTGGGGTGGCATAAGCGGAAGGATGAGAGAGCTTAAGCTAGCCGTTAGCGCCGCCCATGCCCACGGTCATTGCCGGGCTTGACCCGGCAATCCATGATGCGTTCCCGCGATGGGAGCCTATTGGGTCTACATCCTGACCAACAAGCCTCGCGCGACGCTCTACGTCGGCGTCACGAACGATTTGATCCGGCGCACCTATGAACATCGCGAGGGGCTGGTGAAGGGTTTCACCCAGCGCTACGGCCTCAAGATGCTCGTTCATTTCGAGCGATACGACACGCCGAGCGCGGCGATCCAGCGAGAGAAAAACATCAAGCACTGGCCGAGGCTCTGGAAACTGCAACTCGTGGAATCCGGCAACCCGCAATGGCGGGATCTCTAAAACGACATCACTCGCTGAGCGGCCTCATGGATTGCCGGGTCAAGCCCGGCAATGACGGTGGGGATACGCCTTAAATACCTCTTTCCCGCGGCCCAAAGCTTCGCCAAACGCGCATAAAACCCAATGGTTCCAGCCGGTTTCGCGCATTTGAGGATTTCGTGACCAGGAACTTTGAACCGGTCCGGCCATTTCCTCGACGAACAATCGTCACGGTTCGTCGAGGGGTGCCATGTCACGCAAAATCGCCACCACCGCTTCGCTCGCGGCGCTGATCGCGGCTGCCGCTTTCGCCACGCCGGCCTCGGCGCAATCCCTGTTCGCCTTCCTCGCTCCACAGCCGCAGCAAGCCGCGCCGGTACCGCAGGCCGTCGCCCCGGCCCCCGCCGCCGAAGACGACGCGGCGATGGACGAGACGCTGGCTCCGCGCCTGCAACGCCAGGTCGTCGACTATCCGAGCCGTGAAGCGGCGGGCACCATCATCGTCGACACACCGCACACCTATCTCTATCTCGTGCTCGGCGGCGGCAAGGCGATGCGCTACGGCATCGGCGTCGGCCGCGAGGGCTTCACCTGGTCGGGCGTGCACCCGATCGTGCGCAAGACCGAATGGCCGGACTGGTACCCGCCGGCCGAGATGATCAAGCGCCAGCCTTACCTGCCGCGCATGGTCGCCGGCGGCCCCGGCAATCCGCTCGGCGCCCGCGCCATGTATATCGGCGGCACCGACTATCGCATTCACGGCACCAACGATCCCTCGTCGATCGGCAAGTTCATGTCGAGCGGCTGCATCCGCCTGACCAATGCCGATGTCGAGGACCTGTTCAGCCGCGTGAAAGTCGGCGCCAAGGTGATCGTGCTGCCGAAGACGCCCACGCGTGAAGCCGCGAAGCCCGGCCTGTCGCAGGTCGCGTCCTACGCGCCGGCGGAGCAGAGCGCCCCGGCGCGCGCCTGGAACGGGCTGCGCCCGAGCGGGCTCTACTGATTTCCGTTTGATCCTCCGAACCAACTTGCCCGGCCTCCGCGCCGGGCAATTTTTTTGGCCCGCGGTCAAGACCGGACCGGCGCTACTCGCACTCGGAGACGACGACTCGGCAGTTCGACCCGCACTCCTTGAGCGAATTGGTCTGCGCCGCGCGCAGCGACGTCCCCCAGCCGACGCCGTAATGCCCGCTCGACACGGCGTACGCGCCGCATTTGTCAAAGCGCACGACGACGCGGCAGTTGGTGTTGCCGTGCTCGCGGCAGCGGCGCATCGCCGCGCCCGCCGCCTCGTCGCGCGTGTGCTCGCCGACGGCGACGCCGTAGCCGACGTCCTCGTGGTGCTGCCCCTCCTCGTCGTCGACCG
>DASTGR010000318.1:0-2629 GCA_035718885.1 Pseudolabrys sp.
TCTCGCTGATCGGCGGCCGCATCGTGCCGAGCTTCACCAACAACTGGCTCGCGCGCAACAATCCCGGCCGTCTGCCGGTGCCGTTCTCGCGCTATGACGGCGCGACGGTCGCGCTGTCGGCGCTCGCTCTCGTCGCGTGGATCGCCATGCCGGCGCAGGCCGTCACCGGCGGACTGCTCGTCGCGGCGGGCGTCCTGCAAAGCGGGCGCCTCGCGCGCTGGGCGGGCGAGCGGACCTTCGCCGACCGTCTCGTTCTCGTCCTGCACGTCGGCTACGCCTTCGTGCCGCTCGGCTTCCTGCTCATCGGCCTCGCGGCGCTGACGGACGAGGTACCGGCGAGCGCCGGCATCCATGCCTGGACGGCTGGCGCGATCGGCCTGATGACGCTCGCGGTGATGACGCGCGCGACGCTCGGCCACACCGGCCAGGCGCTGCATGCGGGTCCGGCGACGCAAGCCATCTACGCGTGCGTGCTGATCGGCGCGCTGCTGCGCGTCTGTGCCGCGGTCGCCGGCTCGCTTCCGCTGATCGAGGCGGGCGGGGCGCTGTGGATCGCCGGCTTTGCCGGCTATTCGGTCGTCTATGCGCGGCTTCTGGTGATGCGCAAACCGGCCTGGGCGCAGGCGCGCTGCTGATTACGACTGCGGCGCGGGCTGCGGCGGCGTGCGCCAGGTGATGGCGACGATCGCCGCCATGACCGCCAGCATTGCCGCGATCATGGCGACGCAAGCCGGCCAGCCGCCGAGCGTCCAGGCGATGCCGCCGAGCGCGGCGCCGAAGCTGCCGCCGAGATAGAAGCTCGTCACGTAAAGCCCGACCGCCGACGAACGCCCGACCTGCGCGGTGATCGTCACATAGCCGGTCGAGACGGCCTGGCAGAGCATGCCGCAACAGGCGCTGATGCTGAGCCCGATCAGGATCACCCAGACCGGTCCAAGCAGCGTCAACAGGACGCCGGCGAGCCAGATGGCGATCACGATCTGCACGAAGGCGCGGCGGCCGAACCGGCTGACGAAGCGGCCGGTCATCGGCGTCAGGGCGGTGCCGCTGAGATAAGTGACGAAGATGATGCCGAGCAATGTCGGCGACATGTTGTAGGGCGGCGCGGCGAGCCGGAAACTGATGTAGGTGAAGGTCGCGAGAAAGTTGAACAGCACGCCGAAGCCGACCGCATAGGTCGCGAGCAATTGCGGATTGCGGAAGTGCCCGAGCATCTGCTTGCCGGAGGCGACCAGGCCCGCCGACTTCACGAAGTGACGTTCACGCGGCAGCAGCTTCGCGACCACGACCGCTCCGACTACCGTCAGGGCCGCGAGGGTCATGAGGGCGAAGCGCCAGTTCACCGCGTCGGCGAGCGCGCCAGTCAAGAGCCGGCCGGTGAAACCGCCGAGGCTCGAGCCCGACGTGTAGAAGCCGGTGACGGCGGTCGCTTCCTTCGGGCTCAGTTCCTCGCCGATATAGGCCACCGTCACCGCGAACACCGGCGGCATGGCCAGCCCCTGCACGAAACGCCAGAAAACGAGCGCGTGCAGGCTTCCGGCGAGCGCGGAGAACACGGTCGGGATCGCCAGCACCACCATTGCGGTGACGATGACGCGCTTGCGGCCGACCACGTCGGCGACGGTGCCGGAGAACGGCGCAATGATCGCCACGGCGAGCGTGCTCGCGGTGATGATCGCTGAGATGTCCCGGGCCGTGGCGCCGAACTCCTGGGACAGGAGCGGCAGGATCGCCTGCGGCGAATAGAGATTGATGAAGGTGCAGAAGCCGGCAATCGACGCGGCGATGCGGATGGCGAGGGTGCGGCGGCCGGCGGCGGCGTTCATATCCAGGGGAACCGGGGTGAGGCGGGGGCTCGAATGCAGCCCTTGCTATGCATGGGTTTGGGCGCGGGCGCTATGGGCGGGGGTGGGCGGCGGTCGTCCGCGGGGCGCATGGCTAGCCGCGCTCCAGCGCCGCACACGAACGGCCAAGCGTGTCGGCCGGCGTGCCGGACGCGTCGATCGTGAACCAGTCGACATGGCCAAGATCGTATCCCTCCTGCTGGCGCGCAATGCCGGCATCGGCGTCGGAGGCATCGGCCACCCGGCCGCCGATGCGGGCGACGCGGGTTGCGAGATCGGCGGTGAGGAACAGGCCGCGGAACGGCGCGCCGGCGGCGGCCTTCGCGATCGCGTCGCGCTCCTCGGCGCGAGCATAGACCGCATCGGCAACGGCCGAATGGCCGGCGGCGAGAACGCGCCGCGCGCGCTCGGCGATCACCACATAGACGCGCGCCGTCACCTCGGCGCTGTAGGCGGCCGGCGGCAGCCGCTCGGTCTCGGCGGCGCCCATGATCTGCTTGCGGATGACGTCGCTGCGCAGGACGACCGCGCCGGGCGGCGGCGGCACATGCGCGGCAAGCGAAGCCGCCAGCACCGACTTGCCGGTGCCGGAGAGGCCGCCGACGGCGAGGAGCTGCGGTCTCGGCGGATCGATCAGCGTGCGGGCGAGCGTGAAATAATCGCGCGCGCTTTGCTCCGCCTCTGTGCGCTCCTTCGCATGCGCGGCGCGCGCCGCCGTCACCTTGGCGCGGATCGCCGCGCGCACCGAGAGAAACAACGGCAGCGCCGCGAGCGCGTCGAGATCG
>DASTGR010000319.1:0-6792 GCA_035718885.1 Pseudolabrys sp.
ACACCGTCTCCGGCGCCGCGAGTGTCTCGGCACGCACGAAGGACAAGTCCGCCGTGGTGATGCGGAACGAGACCGTGCGGCTCTCGCCGGGCGCGAGCGCGATCTTCTGGAAGCCCTTCAGCTCGCGCACCGGCCGCGCGCGGCTGGCGACCGGATCGCCGATATAGAGCTGCACGACCTCTTCGCCTGCGACCGTGCCGGTGTTGCGCACGCTGACGCTTGCCATAAGCACTGCGTCGGTGCCGCGCAGCTCGGCCTTGTCGACTTCGACGTCGCCGTAGTCGAAGCGCGTGTAGCTGAGCCCATGGCCGAACTGATAGAGCGGCGTCGATGCGCCCTCGATACGGCAGGCGGTGGTGAACTTGCGGAACACGGCGCGGCCTTGCGCGTCGCGCTCGGTGTCGGCTGCCGTGTCGAGCCCGATGAGATGGCCGGGCCGCCCGGTTGGCGGTTCGGCATAGGTGATCGGCGCTTGCCCGCTGTCGCGCGGGAAGCTCATTGCGAGCTTGCCGCTCGGATTGGCCGCGCCGCTCAGCAGGTCAGCAATGGCGTTGCCGGCTTCGCTGCCGCCGAACCAGGTGTGCAGGATGGCGTTGGCGTGTCGATCCTCCCAGGTGAGCGCAAGCGGACGCCCACTCATGGTGACCAGAACGAGCGGCTTACCCGTCGCCACGAGCGCTTCCAGCAATTTGCGCTGGCTGCCCGGCAGTTCGAGATTGCTCCGCGTCGCAGCTTCGCCGGTGTGCTCGCGCGCCTCGCCCATGCAGGCCACGACGATATCGGCCTGCTTTGCCAACGCGACGGCTTCGGCAATCAATGCGTCGGGCGGATCGATTGTCGCGATTTCGCCGAACAGATTGAGCCGCGCGGCGATGTTGGGATCGTCGACGATGTTCGCGCCCTTGGCGTAGCGCAGGTCACCGAACGCGGCGCGGAGGCCTTCGAGCACGGTGACGCTGTCCTGCGCCTGCGCCGCCACCGCCCAGGTACCCTGCATGTTGCCGCGGCTGTCGGCGAGCGGGCCGATCAGCGCGACCTTCGCATCGCGCTTGAGCGGCAGCACGCCGTCATTCTTCAGCAGCACGCACGACTTCGCCGCCGCCTCGCGCGCCAGCGCCCGCGTCTCGCGCGTCAAGGTCACGGCGACGCGTTTGTCTTCGTCCAACCCGCGATACGGATTGTCGAACAGGCCGAGCTTCACCTTCGCGGCGAGCACGCGGCGGCAGGCGGCGTCGATGTCACGCTTCGCGATGCGGCCTTCGGCCACCAGCATCGGCAAAAACCGGCTGTAGCACTCGGCGACGAGATCGATGTCGACGCCGGCACGGAAGGCAAGATACGACGCCTCCTTCTCGTCGGCGGCGACGCCATGATTCACCAGCTCCATGATCGCGGTGTAGTCGGAGACCAGCAGTCCGTCGAAGCCCCAGCGTTCGCGCAGCAGATCGTGCAGCAATTCGCGATGCGCGGTGCAGGGAATGCCGGCGAGATCGTGGAAGCCGACCATCACCGCGCCGACGCCCGCTTCGACCGCGGCCTTGAACGGCGGCAGCACGACGTTGTGCATGCGCCACGGGCTGATGTCGGCGCCGTTATAGTCGCGGCCGGAATCGGCAAACCCGTAGCCGGCGAAATGCTTGGCGCAGGCCATCATCGTGTCGGCGCGCGTCAGATCGTCCTGCTGGTAGCCTTCGATCATCGCGCGCGCGAAGACGGCGCCGGCATGAGGATCCTCGCCCGGGCTTTCTGCGCAGCGGCCCCAGCGCGCGTCGTGCGACACGTCGAGCATCGGCGCCCAGGCGAGCGCAATGCCGGACGTCGCGCCCTCGACCGCGGCGGCGCGCGCCGTACGCTTGACGAGATCGGGATCGAACGAAGAAGCGAGCGCGACCGGAAGCGGGAAGATGGTGCGGTGGCCGTGGATGACGTCGAGCGTGAAGATGAGCGGAATGCCGTGCGGCGACTGTTCGACGGCAATCTTTTGTAGTTCGGCAAGCCGCGGCAGGGGCGCGCCGGCGGCGAGCGAGCCCGCTTCGCCACGGGCGATGCGTGCCTCGATATTGTTGGTGGCGCTGCCGGCGCCGGTGGTGTCGGCGCCGCCGATATTCGGATGATTGAGCTGGCCGATCTTCTCGGCGAGGCTCATCTGCCTCAACAGATCGTCGATGTTCATCGTGGCGTCAGGCTAGCGCGGCGGCGCGGTTCCGCACAGGCCCATGCTGGAGCCTGGCCCCGAGCGGGCTGCGCACCAGGTGCAGCACCTTCGGATGGAACGCCTCGAGGCCGGGGCGGTGGCCGATCGAGACGACGGTGGCGCCGGCCAATTCCTCGTCGAACATCGACATGACGCGCTTCTGGCTGAGCTCGTCGAGCGCCGAGGTCGCCTCGTCGAGGAACACCCAGCATGGTCTGTGCAATAGCAGACGTGCGAAGCCGATAAGTTGCTGCTGGCCGAGCGAGAGGCTCTTGTCGAGCCGCGCCGGCACGTCGAGCATGGACAGGAATTCCGCGAGGCCGACGCGCTTGAGAGCGCGTTCGATCGCCGCGCCTGGGAACGCATCCGGTGCATCCGGATAAGCGAGTGCGGCGCGCAATGTGCCGAGCGGCAGATAGGGCCGCTGCGGCATGAACATCATGGTGTCCGGATCGGGCAGCATGATCGTACCCGTGCCCCACGGCCACAGGCCGGCGAGGGCGCGGAACAAGGTGCTTTTGCCGGCGCCGGATTCGCCGACGATCAGCACGCGCTCGCCGAGGGCCAGCTCGACCGATGTCTCGGCGATAACGACGCGGCCGTCGGCGAACAGCACGCTGACCTCGTCGAAGGCGAGCTTGCCGTGCGGGTGCCGCGCGATGCGGATGTGCTCGACATTTTCGTCGCTGCGGTCGAGCCGGTCCATCGCCGCCTTGAAGGCGCTGACGCGATGCAGCGTGGCGCGCCAGTCGGCGACGGCGGGGAACTGGTCGACGAACCAGCGCAGCGACGCCTGCACCTGGTTGAAGGCGCCGACCACCACCATCAGCCCCCCGAGCGTCAGCGTCCCGCTGAAATAGCCGGGCGAGGCGACGAGCGTCGGCACGATGATGGCGAGCCAGCCGTAGCCCGAGGTGATCCAGGTCAGTCGCGATGCGGCGCCGGTCAATTTGCTCATCGTGGCGATGACGCGGTCGACATTGCCCTCGAGCTGGCGCCGCTCGTCGCGCTCGCCGTGATGCAGTGCGATGCTCTCGGCGCTCTCGCTGACGCGTACGAGCGCGAAGCGCAGCTCCGCCTCGCGCGAATATAGCTGCGCGTTGAGCCCGATCAGCGGCAGGCCAACGCGCCATGTCAGCAGCGAACCGATCAGCGCATAGATGATCGCGCACCAGACCATGTAGCCGGGAATCGAGAAGTGATGGCCCTGAACGACGAAGACCATGTGGCTCGACAGCGACCATAGGATGCCGATGAAGGAGATCAGCAAGATGCCCGCCTGGAGCAGCCCGATCGCGAGGCCAGCCGACAGATCGGTGAGCTTGCGCGTGTCCTCCTCGATGCGCTGATCGGGATTGACGCCGAGCTCGCCGGCCAGCCCGAGCCGGTAGGCGCGCCCGCGCCCCAGCCAGTCGTCGAGCAGATGCCGCGTCAGCCATTCGCGCAGCCGGACCTTCAGCATCTGCTGCATCCAGGTCTGGCCGACGACGAGCGACAGGAGAAACGCGACGATGCCGCCGAAGATCAGGAGCTGATGACCGAGTTCGGCGACGTTGCGCTTGGCGATGGCGTCGAAGAACGCTCCGTTCCAGTCGTTCAGCCGGATCTGGCCGAACATGTTGCCGATCAGCATGAGGAGGATGCCACCGGCAAGCCATGCGACGACGGCGCGATGGCGGCTGCGCCACAGGATCCGGATCAGCGCGAGGCTTTCGGCGGCGGCGCTACGGCCCTCGTAGGCGATGCTCGGCGGCTGGAACAACGGCAGGGGCGGCGGGTCGGCCGACGCGTCGGCGCGATCGCGAAGCGAATCCAGGAGCGTGGCGACAGAGCGCGCGGGCGCGCCCTCGCTGTCGGAATGTTGCCGGTGTTTCACGTCTGGTCCGTGTTGCCGGCCTCCCCCCGACCGGCGGGCGCGGTCGTGACATCACGACTCGCAGCGTCGAGTGGAAGATTTGTGTCTGCGCGGTCGGATTGCAAGAAAACTCTGTGTTCTGCTTTGTCGCAGGTGCGCGAGCGATGCAAAATTGGCACTGTGTGAGTCTCGGCGGTTAAAATGGAACTTGCGGGTTGGATCGAAAAACAGTCGCGATTGAGCGCCGAATTGATGTCGCGCGCAATTTCGGCGACGGATTTGCGGCGTGTTCGCGCGCAATTCGGCCAGACCATCTTTCCGGCGCGCGGTTCCGTGCTGGCGTCGCCCGCGATCGCCGACTGGAATCCGGAACCGGATTATTTCTTTCATTGGGTTCGCGATTCCGCGATCGTCATGCGCACGGTCGCGGAACTGGCGATGCATGCCGCGGATGAAACCGAGCGCCGCCGCTGGACGACGTGTTTCGAAGACTACGTCACCTTCAGCCTGCGGCTCGTGCGGCTCGACGTGAGCAGCAACGAGTCACACGCCGCGCGGACCGAAGCCGCGTTCCGTAAATTCCTGCGGGCCGATGACGACATCCGGGCGCTTGGCGCCGACGGACTGCTCGGCGAGCCGCGCTTCAACCCAGACGGCACGCTCGACGTCCTCGGCTGGTCGCGGCCGCAATATGACGGGCCCGCGCTGCGCGCGCTCGCCTGCCTTCACTTTCGCGAATTTGCCGGTGCGAGCGCGGAGCTCGACGCGCTGCTCGCGCTCGATCTCGATTTCACTGCGCGACACGCGGGCGAGGCCTGCATCGGTCCGTGGGAAGAGCCGGAAGAGAACACGCACCATTACTACGTCGCGCTGGTGCAGCTCGGCGCGCTCGTGCATGGGCGCGAGTTCGTGCAGGGCGCTGATGCCGAGGCGCGGTTGCGCACGGCGCTCGAACGGCACTGGTTTGTGCAGTACGACGTCTATACCGCGATCTGGCCGTCCAGGGGCGGGACGCGTGAAGATCTCATCGATTCCGCGGTGCTGCTCGGCGTCCTCGACGCCGATCTCGCCGACGGGTCCCATTCGGTCGCCGATCCGCGCGTGTGGCAGACGCTCGCCGCGCTGGAGGACCTTTTCGCGCGCGAGTTCCCGATCAATCGCGGTCGCACTGCGCCGGCGCTCGGACGTTCGCGCGCCGATCGCTATTTCGGCGGCGGCGCCTGGTATGTGACGACGCTCGCCGCCGCGGCCATGTGTTACCGGCGGGCCGCCCGCGAGACGGACATGCGCTATCTGGCGCGCGGCGATGCCTACATGACGACGGTCCGCGATCTCATTCCGACGGACGGTCACATGGCCGAGCAGGTCGATCGCAATACCGGCGCGCCCACGTCCGCGCGCGACCTCACCTGGAGCTACGCCGCGTTCATCGCCGCGGCCGGCCTGCGCCGTGAGGCTGTGCGATCAACAGCCCCGCGCCTCTGACAATCCTGCCCTGCGGCAACAAAAAACCCGTCGCGCGCAGAAACAGGACGAGGCGATCCGCGTTCATCGGCAAGGAGGCGGGGGAGCGATCGTCCCTGCCTCCGTGCCGGCGCGGTGGCGGGAGAGTGCGATGGACGAGGAGCGGGAGCCTGACGGCGCGACGCGACGGCGCGGCGGCTGGCTGTGGCTTGTCGGTATCGGTCTTACCGCTGCGGCCTTCTATTGGGCCATTCCCGCCGGTCACGGGCATCCGACCTCGGTCACGGTGTTCGGGGTCAATGCGCCCGACGCGCCTGTCGCGAGCTATCCGGGCCTCCGCCTGCCCCAACCGCCCCAGAGCCAGTTGGCGTCCGCCGAGGCACTTCACTGAACCTCGTTCGATAAAGGCGACAGGCGGCGCCTGCGGCGCTGTGCCGAACGATCAGTTTTGGCCGCTGTGCGGGGAAGCTGGCGCGCCCGAGACGATTCGAACGTCCGACCTTTGCCTTCGGAGGGCAACGCTCTATCCAGCTGAGCTACGGGCGCACGCGCAAAGCCTGCATAGCTGAAAGCATCCCGGCCTTCAACCGCGGCCCGAGGCGCCAAAAGCGCCGTCGCTTGGGCACTTTTTGCCCTCTTCCTGTGGTTAAGCCCCGTTTGGCGGGCCTTCCCGCTTGCGCAGAAAAACGAATCTCTTAGTGCTCAACGAACGCGCATGGTGCGCTCAAGGAGTTATTTCTATGGCTAAAGCCGCCGCAACCGCCAAACCGAAAGCTGCCAAGCCGGTGACCAGCCGGAACCTGGCCGCGGCGCTCTCGGAAGCCCATCAGCTGACCAAGAAGCAGGGCCTGGAGCTCGTGGACAATCTGGTCACGATGATCACCAAGCACCTGAAGAAGGGCGAGCGCGTCAAGATCGCTGGCCTTGGCATCCTCCAGGTTCGCAAGCGCGCCGCCCGCATGGGCCGTAACCCGGCCACCGGCGAAGCGATCAAGATCAAGGCGTCCAAGAAGGTCGCGTTCCGCGCCGCCAAGGACCTCAAGGAAGCGATCTAAGTCGCTCCTATTTGTTTGCGTACCAGCAAGCCCCGCCGGTTTCGTCCGGCGGGGTTTTGTTTTGGCCTGACGTCCGCGCGTCTCCTCTGTCGTCACCGGGCTTGTCCCGGTGACCCCGATGAAGATGGCACGGCCGTGCGCTCCCAAGCGGGATGGCCGGGACAAGCCCGGCCATGACGGAGAGGTGAGCGGGGGAGGGATAAAACCGCCCGCCTTATTTGCAG
>DASTGR010000320.1:0-2014 GCA_035718885.1 Pseudolabrys sp.
GGACTCGGCGCCTATAACGGCATTCCGTCGATCCCGCCGGCGTCGCTCGGCTCGATTCCGCTCGTCGGCTCGGGCCAGATCTTCTATCTCATCTGGATCACGCTGCTCGTCGCTTTGCTCGGCGCGCGCAATCTGCTCGGCTCGCGTTCCGGCCGGGCGATGCGCGCGCTGCGCGGTGGCAACGCACTGGTCGAATCGCTCGGCATCAACGCGCTCCATGTCCGGCTCGCCACCTTCGTCATCGCCGCGCTGCTCGCGGCTCTGTCCGGCTGGCTCTACGCGCATATGAGCCGCTTCGTCTCACCGACCCCGTTCGACGTCACCTGGAGCATCATCTTCCTGATGATGGCGATGGTCGGCGGCTCCGGCTATCTGCTCGGCGCCGTGGTCGGCGCGGCGCTGATCACGCTGCTGAAGAACTGGATCCAGGACGTATTGCCGCTGATCGCGCCGAGCTCGTCGGGGCAGCTCGAGATCGTCGTGTTCTCGGCGCTGTTCATCGTGTTTCTCCAGCGCGCACGCGACGGCATCGTGCCCTACGTCGCCCGATGGCTTCCCGAAACGCGGCGCGAGACGCCGCGGCCGGCAGACGCGCTGCCACGGCGCCCGCAGCCTGCAAAAGGCCAGGGGTTGATGCGCGTCGACGCCGCGAGCCGCAACTTCGGCGGCCTCATCGCCGTCAACAAGGTCTCGTTCGACGTAAACGCCAGCGAGATTCTGGCGTTGATCGGACCGAACGGCGCCGGCAAGACGACGATGTTCAACCTGATCACCGGCGCGCTGCGCGCGAGCGAAGGCCGGATCGAATTCGCCGGCAAGGACATCACCAAAGCGACTGCCTGCAGCATCGCCCGCGCCGGCATTGCCCGCACCTTCCAGCACGTCAAGCTGCGCCCGCGCATGTCGCTTCTCGACAACGTGCTGCTCGGCGCCTACGCGCGCACGCGCGCGGGCTTGTTCGCCGGCGCACTGCGGCTCGACCGCGCCGAGGAGGAGCATGCGCGCAGCGAAGCGATGCGCCAGCTCGAACGCGTCGGCTTGAGCGCCAGGCCATTCGATCTCGCCGGCAATCTGCCGCTCGGCAACCAGCGCCTGCTTGAGATCGCCCGCGCGCTCGCCGCCGATCCGGTTCTCCTCGTGCTCGACGAGCCGGCGGCGGGTTTGCGCCGGCAGGAAAAAATGAAGCTCGCCGAACTCCTGCGCACGTTGCGAGCAGAAGGCTTGACCATCCTGCTGGTCGAGCACGACATGGATTTCGTTATGGGCCTCGTCGACCGCATCGTCGTGATGGAGTTCGGCTGCAAACTTTGCGAGGGCTCGCCGGACGCCGTGCGCGCCGACGCGCGCGTGCAGGAAGCCTATCTCGGAGGCGTCGCATGACGGCCCTCCTCTCGATCGAGAAGGTCGGCGTCTGCTACGGCAAGGCCGAGGCCGTGCGTGACGTCTCGCTCGACGTCGCGCGCGGGCAGATCGTCACCGTGATCGGCGCCAACGGCGCCGGCAAGACCAGCCTGCTCAACACCGCCATCGGTCTTTTGCCGTGCACCGGCCGCGTTTCTTTCGACGGCCGCGACGTCACGCGGCTGGACACCGAGAGCCGCGTCGAGATGGGCTTCTGCCTCGTGCCGGAGCGGCGCGAATTGTTCGCCGGCATGTCGGTCGAGGACAACCTCCTGCTCGGAGCCTATTCGCGCCGCGACGGCGCGGCCGCAGTCAGGCAGTCGATGGCGGACGTGTTCGCGCGCTTCCCGCGGCTTGCCGAGCGCCGCGCGCAGAAAGCCGGCACGCTGTCGGGCGGCGAGCGGCAAATGCTGGCACTCGGCCGGGCGCTGATGGCGAAGCCGCGGCTTCTGATGCTCGACGAGCCGAGCCTCGGCCTGGCGCCGCTCATCACCCGCGAGATCTTCCGCATCATCGCCTCGCTGCGCGAGCTCGGAGTCTCGATCCTGCTGATCGAGCAGAATGCCCGCGCCGCGCTGGAGACCGCCGACTTCGGCTACGTGATGGAGACCGG
>DASTGR010000321.1:0-3621 GCA_035718885.1 Pseudolabrys sp.
GCTGCGGCAGGTCGTCTCCTTGAGCCGGTCGGTCGAGAGCCCTGCGACGAAGGCGCGGTCGACCTTGATCTCGACGAACGGAAACGAGTCGAACGCGAGCAGCCCCGGCCATTCGGGGCCGACGTCGTCGATCGCGCAGGCAATGTTGTGCAGTTGCAGGAGCCGCGCCGTGCGCAGCGCCTGCGCCGGATCGCGCAGGATGTCGGACGCGTCGAACTCGACGATGACGCCGGAAAATGCCGGATGACGCGGCAGCAGCCGCGACAAGGTGTCCGCCGCATCGGCGCGCTCGAAGAAGGTCATCGGCAGATTGATGGCGAGCTCGACTGGTCCATGGCTGTCGAGGATGTAGCGCCAGTCATTGGCAGCGCGCCCCGCGACGAATTCGGAGAAGGCGAAGAAATGCGGATCGCCGTCGTCGGGGAGGAAGCGATCGGGCGGAAACACGCCCCAGGTCGGATGGCGCAGCCGCACCAGTGCCTCGGCGCCGGCGATCGTGAGCGAACGTGCGTCAACCTTCGGCTGATACCAGAGCTCGAGCCAGTCGCCGTGCAGCGCCTCGCCGACGTCGACCGCCGGCGCCGGGATCTGATCCTTCGGCAACAACGGCGTGACGCGCTCGCGCAGGTCCTGGTCGCTGAAGGGCGTCGGCAAGAGCGGCAGCATGCCGAGTCCGATCTCGTCGCCGAGGGCGGCCACGGCCGTCACCATCGGCGAGGCCGGCGGACCGAATACGAGCACGCGGCCGGCAAAGCCGCATGCACCGAGACTCTCGAGCGCCGTGCTGGCGACGACGCCTCCGGCGGAAAGACCGAGCACCACGAGATCGGATTGATGCTCCGCGACGGCGCCGTTGATGTCTATCGCCTCCGCGCATTCCGACACGATGAAGCCGATCTCCTCCAGCGCCTCGCGCAGGAAGTTACGGATGTGCGCCTTGCCGTCGGCGATCAGCGCGCGCGGCACGACCTTGCGGCGGCCGAAGCTCGTCGGAACAACATTGTCTTGCGGCATCGCTCTGTTCATCGGCAGGCCCTTTCTCGTCATCGTCATGGCGATGACATATGGGCGTACGAATGAGCCGCGATGCGGTACGGTGCGCCGCACCCACAACGATATGCGCCTTTAAGGCTAATCGCGCGGATTGCGCTAAATTTGCGCGCTGCGGCATGCACGACATTTGCGCGACTGTCCGCTTGTCATTGCGCGCATAGCACAGTCCGCAGTGTTCCAGCCGCGACGGCGGTGGCGATTGCACAACGCGGTGAATAAACAGTGCGCGTGTGCGCGGCGTCGTCAGGTAATGACGCGCACCGGCTTGCCGTCGAGGAATGCGCGAATGTCGGTGACAATGTCGGGGAAATATTTCGCGTAGTTCTGCGTGCTCACATATCCGAGGTGTGGCGTGATCACGACATTGTCCATCGTGCGGTAGGGATGGTTGAGCGGTAATGGCTCGACGTCGAACACGTCGAGGCCGGCGCCGGCGATGCGCTTGTCTCTCAGCGTCGCGATGAGCGCGGCTTCGTCGATAATCGGCCCGCGCGACGTGTTGACGAGATAGGCGGTCTTCTTCATGCGCGCCAAATCGGCCGCGCCGACGAGCCCGCGCGAACGGTCGCTGAGCACCACGTGGATGGTGATGGCATCGGCCTTGGCGAACAGTTCCTCCTTGGAGACGTAGGTCGCTCCGGCGGCCGCCGCCTTCTCCGGTGTGAGGTTCTGGCTCCAGGCGATCACGTTCATGCCGAATGCCTTCGCAACCGCGGCCGAGCGTTGGCCGAGCTTGCCGAGGCCGAGGACGCCCAGCGTCATGCCTTCGAGGTCCGGACCGATCGTCACCTGCCAGGGCTGGCCGGCTTTCAGTCGCGCGTTCTCGAAGCCGATGCGGCGGGTGAGTTCGAGGAGGAGTCCGAAGACGACGCCGGTGGTCGGCGACCCGAAGCCGCCCGTGCCGCAGACCGTGACGCCCCGCTCGGCCGCCGCCTTCAGGTCGAAGGAGTTGTTCTTGGCGCCGGTGGTGATCAGCAGCTTGAGGTCCGGCAGCGCCTCGATCATGGCGCGGGGGAAGGGGGTGCGCTCTCGCATGCCGACGATCACGGCAAAGCCCTGAAGCGCCTTGATCGCCGCGTCGCGGCTCTTGAACGGCTCGGTGAAGACCTTGATCTCGACGTCCCGGGCGATCGGCGACCAGTCCGCGAAGGACATCGCCACATTCTGGTAGTCGTCGAGGATCGCCGCGCGGATCATTGCCTTACGCCCTGTTCTGGAAGACGCCCGGAGGGTTCCGGGCGCGCCAGATTAGGACGGCCGATCCGAAAGGAAAGAGGGGGTGCTCAGCCCGCCCGGCCGCCGTGCTTGGCGTGCCAGGCCGGTCCTTTCCCGCGCATATAGTGCAGTTCCGGCCGATACGGCCGGACGGCGTCGCGGGTGATCTCGCGCCAGAGGCCGGCGAGCATACGCGCTAAGTTTGTGAAGGGTTGCGGCAGATGCGCCGCCGAAAGGACCGCGATGGCCCGCGTCATGACACCGATACCCACCTGAACTTGCCGGAGGCTCATCCGCCGGCACCCCTGTTTGTCGCATCGCGCGACAGCGGGGTTCATGACCGGGGATGATGGCGCCGCAGGGGTTAAAAGGCGGTGCCAATTGCGCAAAGCGTCCCAAATTTGGTTACAAGCTTTCCGAAAAGTTGACCGGCGGCGCACCGCAGGGTTTGCAGGCTCGCTCCTTGCCCGGCTTGCTCTTTGGGTTTGCGCTCGCTACATCAGCCGCGTCTTCCCGACAACGGTATCCGGCGCAGGGCGCACGCCCTCGCGCGGCCGTGGATTCGGGTCAAAAATCGGGATTCAGCATCGCCATGAACGGACGCCAGTTCATCTATCACATGGAGGGTCTGACCAAGACCTATCCGCCGTCCAAGAAGGTCCTGGATAACATCCACCTGTCCTTCTACCCCGACGCCAAGATCGGTGTGCTCGGCGTCAACGGCTCCGGCAAGTCGACGCTCTTGAAGATCATGGCCGGCATCGACACCGACTATTCAGGCGAAGGCTGGGTCGCCGAGGGCGCCCGGGTCGGCTACCTCGAGCAGGAACCGCAGCTCGATACGTCAAAATCGGTGCGCGGCAATGTCGAGATCGGCGTCGCCGGCAAGCGCGCTCTGCTCGACCGCTACAATGAAATCGCCATGAACTACTCCGACGAGACTGCCGAGGAGATGGCGAAGCTCCAGGACATCATCGACTCGCAGAACCTCTGGGACCTCGATTCCAAGGTCACGCAGGCGATGGACGCGCTCAATTGCCCGGACGACGATGCCGACATCGCCAAGCTGTCCGGCGGTGAGAAGCGCCGCGTCGCGCTCTGCCGACTGCTGCTCGAGGAGCCGGAGCTGCTCCTCCTCGACGAGCCGACCAACCATCTCGACGCCGAAAGCGTGAACTGGCTCGAAGGCCATCTGCGCAATTATCCGGGCGCGATCCTGATCGTCACCCATGACCGCTACTTCCTCGACAACGTCACCGGCTGGATTCTCGAGCTCGATCACGGCCGCGGCATTCCCTATCAGGGCAATTATTCGTCCTGGCTGGTGCAGAAGCAGAAGCGCATGGAGCAGGA
>DASTGR010000322.1:0-21766 GCA_035718885.1 Pseudolabrys sp.
AAAAGCTGCTCGCAGCGGCGCCGTACGAAAAGGTCACTGTCCCCGACCCGTACCAGCGCCACATCGTCGACTATCACCGCAAGGAAGCGCCCGGCACGATCGTGGTCGATTCCGATGCGCGCTACCTCTATTACGTGCTGCCCGGCGGCAAGGCGATCCGCTACGGCGTGACCGTCGGCGAAGAGGCCATGGCCTGGTCGGGCGTCGCCAAGGTGGAACGCAAGACCGAGTGGCCGTCCTGGACGCCGACTCCGGGCGAGCGCGAGCGCATGGACGTTCCGGCTTTCGTCAGCCCCGGCCCGCAGAACCCGATGGGCGCGCGCGCGCTCTATTTGTTCGAAGGCAATCGCGACACGCTCTATCGCATTCACGGAACCAACCAGCCGGAATATATCGGCCAGGCGATCTCCTCGGGCTGCATTCGCATGACCAACGAGGACGTCATCGACCTGTATAACCGGGTCAAGACCGGCACGGTCGTCGTCGTGCTGGCGCCGAAGCAGGGCGACTCGCCGTTCAATCCGCGCGTCGCATCGAGCAATCTGTTCGAATAGCCGGCGCGAAATTTTGAAGTTCGAAAACGGCGCCTTCGGGCGCCGTTTTTGTTTGTGCCGGCAAGACAATAGTCCGGCCACGCAGCGTCATAATTGCACCAGCATCACGATACCGTGCCGGCGGAATGTTTCGCCGTGCCAAACAAGGCCCGCGGTATGCGCCTGACCCGGCCTTTCGGTAACGCAGCGCGGCGGTTGACAGTCCGTATCGTCCGGGCGAATTTTACACGATCGCCCGATGCGCAAGCTGCACTTCGCTGCGATGCAAGACAAACGCACAACAACAATCATATTTGGGAGGATCCGATGAGGGCAATTCTACGCTTGGCCGCGCCGCTTCTGGCCGCGGCCGGCATTGTCGCTCTTGCCCCGGCGGCAATGGCGCAAAGCAACGGCGAAAAGCAACTCTACGAGGCGGCCAAGAAGGAAGGCCAGCTCACTTGGTATTCGGGCATCCTCAACCAGCAGATTTGCGACGAAGTCGGTCAGGCCTTCACCAAGAAGTACCCGGGCGTCAGCGTCCACGCGATCAAGACGACCTCGCAGGTCGCGTTTCAGCGGCTTCTCCAGGATCAGAAGGCCGGCGACACGCTCTCGGACGTGTTCACCACGACCGACGAGAGCCACGTCGCCTATCTCAAAGGCAAGAACCTTCTGATCAAATACGTGCCCGAGAACGAGAAGGGCATGTCGAAGGTGCTGCGCGGTCTCGATCCGGACGGATTCTACCACGTGAGCTGGGTCGGCCTCGTGACCATCGTCTACAACAAGAGCAAGGTCAGCGAAGCGGACGCGCCGAAGGACTGGCCGGACCTGACCAACGAGAAATGGAAAAACCAGATCGGCTTCGGCAGCCCGAACTACAGCGGCCTGATCGGCGTGTGGACCGTCGCGATGCAGCAGATGTACGGCTGGGCCTATTACGAGAAGCTCAACAAGCTCAATCCGCTGATCGGGCGCTCGGTCGACGATCCGATCACCGTGCTCAATTCGGGAGAACGGTCGGTCGCTCCGGGCAATCCGGCCTCCGCCTTCCGTAGCGCCAAGCGCGGCAACCCGCTGGCGGTGAACTATCCGACGTCCGGCACGCTGATGGATCCGTCTCCCTCGGCCATCCTCAAGGGCGCGCACCATCCGAACGCCGCGAAGCTGTTCATGGAGTTCCTGACCAGCAAGGATTATTCCGAGATCCTGGCCAAGAACTCCGAGCAGCCGCTGCGCGACGACGTGCCGCCGCCTCCGGGAGCCAAGTCGCTCTCCGACGTGAAGGTGATCTCGCCCAAGCTGGCGGACATCGAGAAGGATCTGCCGAAGATCAAGGAAAAGTGGCGCGACACCTTCGGCAACTGAGCGACGCGTCAGAAAGCTAGACATGAGTCTCGAACAAGCACGGCCGGTGCAGGGCGAAACCCTGCACCGCAGCCGGCTCGGGCGCCTTCGGCGGTTCGAGCCGGCAAGCCTCATCTGGCTGCTCGCGGCGGCGGCGCTGCTGTTCTTGGTCGCGACGCCGCTGGTGCGGCTCGTGATCTCGAGCCTGGAGACCACCGATACCGGCACGCTGACGTTCGGAAACTACATCAGCGCCTATAGCCAGCTGCGCAATCTCGAGGCCTTGGGCAACTCGCTGCTCTATGCGCTCGAAGTGACGATGATGTCGGCCTTGATGGCGGTGCCGATCGCCTGGGGCGTGTCTCGCACCGACATGCCGGGCAAGAGCCTCATCCGCGCGCTGATCCTCGGCGCCTTCATCACGCCGCCCTATCTCGGCGCGATCGGCTGGATCCTGCTCGCCGGCCCGAACGCAGGCTGGCTCAATCGCATCTTCATGGCGGTCACCGGCAGCCATAGCGGCTTCATCGACGTCTACAGCTTCACGGTGCTCTCGCTTGTCACGGCGCTTTATGCCTTTCCCTACATTTTCGTGTTCACGTCGGACGCGCTCGACCGCGTCTCCTCGGAAATGGAGGAAGCGGCCAACATCCTCGGCGCCGGCAGCTTCTACACCGTCTTCCGCATCACGCTGCCGCTGGTGACGCCGGCGATCCTCGGCGGCGCGATTGTCGTGTTCCTCGACACCGTGGCGCTGTTCGGCACTCCGGCCATCATCGCGCTGCCGGCGCGCATCCGGATCATGACGCTCCAGCTTTGGCAGTACTTCGAATTCCCCGTGCGGGCCGAAGTCGCCGCCGCCTACGCCATTCCGCTGATCATCATCACGGTGGCGCTGTTCTGGGTGCAGCGGGCGGTTCTCGGCCGCCGGAGCTACGTCGCGCTGACCGGCAAGGGCGGCAGCCGCACGCTGACGCCGCTCGGGCCGTGGCGCTTCGTTATTCTCGGCTACTCGCTGTTCATCGTCGCGCTCGCGGTCATCCTGCCTTACGCCGCGCTGGGCAAGGCGGCGTTCAGCAAGGCCTGGGGCCTCGGCTTCACCCTCGCCAACGTGACGCTCGACAATTTCTACACCCTGCTCGCCGAGGAAGGCGCCCGGCGGACCATCGTGCACAGCTTCACCTATTCGGCCGCCGCCGGCTGCGTCGCCGTCGCGCTGGCGCTGCTCGCGGCGTATGTGGTCAATCGCAAGCTGATGCCGGCCGGCAACCTGCTCACCCTGCTCTGCATGGCGCCGCTGGTCATCCCCGGCATCGTGCTCGGCATCGGTTTCTACGCGGCCTTCGCTTCGCCGCCGGTCGCGCTCTACGGCACGGCGGCGATCCTCATTCTCGGATACAGCACGCGCTTCCTGCCGATCGCCTACGTCAACTGCGCGGCGAGCCTGCGCTCGCTCAATCCGGAGATGGAAGAGGCGGTTCGCATTCTCGGCGGCACCCGCCTCCGCGCCATCGCCAAGGTGATCGTGCCGATGCTCAAGAAGAGCCTGCTCGGTACCTGGCTCCTGGTCTTCATTCCGGCAACGCGCGAACTGAGCACTGCGATCTTCCTCGTCGGCGCCCAGACGCGCGTCATCTCGGTGATGATGCTGGATCTGAGCGAGAACGGCAGCTTCGAAATCCTCGCCGCGCTCGGCTTCTTCCTGCTCGGAGCGACGATCCTGATCGTGCTGCTCGGCTACAAAATCATAGGACGCGATTTCATGTTGAGGCGGTCATGAGCGAGCGCGACACGGGGAAGCATTCGCGCCTGTCCCTGGAAGGGCTGAGCTGCGTCTACGGTAAGGTCGCGGCCGTCGACAATTTGAGCATGGATATCTCGCCGGGCGAGTTCATCTCGCTGCTCGGCCCCTCGGGCTGCGGCAAGACGACGACCCTGCGCATGATCGCGGGCTTCGTGCGGCCGACCGGTGGCACGATCGCCATGGACGGCGAGACGATCTCATCGCCCGAGGGCTCGCTGCCGCCCGAAAAACGGCAGATGTCGATGATCTTCCAGAGCTATGCGATCTGGCCGAACATGACGGTCGCGGAAAACGTCGCCTTCGGCCTCAAGCTGCGCCGCATCGACCGCGCGTCCGTGCGCACGAAGGTCCAGGGAATGCTCGACACGGTCCGCCTCGGCGCGCTGGCCGACCGTTACCCGGCCGAATTATCGGGCGGGCAGCAGCAGCGTGTCGCGCTCGCACGCGCCATGGTGATCGAGCCGCGTGTGCTGCTCCTCGACGAACCGTTGTCCAACCTCGACGCCAACTTGCGCGAGGAGATGCGCTTCGAGATCAGGCGCCTGCATGACGCCTTCCACTTCACCACGGTCTATGTCACGCACGACCAGGGTGAAGCCATGGTCACTTCCGACCGCATCGCCGTCATGAACCTCGGCCGCCTCGAGCAGATCGAAGCGCCGCACGCGCTCTATACCCGCCCGAAGACGCGATTCGTCGCCGGCTTCATCGGCCGCACCAACTTCCTCGAAGGGCGGATCGCGGGCGACCGGATCGCCTTCGATCATTTCGACCTGCCGCGCGGCGTGTTCAAGGCGGACGAGCTCGGCACAAGCGGTGCGATCGTGTTTTCGGTCCGTCCGCACAGCATTTCCATGCATCGCGACGCCGGCACATCGGATCAGCACATTGCCGTGAAGGCGCAGCTGGTCGAGCGCGCCTATCTCGGCGAGTACTGGGACTATGTCGTCTCCCCGATCGGCAGCAATGTGCGGTTGAAGGTCGCCGCCGCACCGTCGCAGGTCTTCGATGTCGGCGACACGCTGTGGCTGAAGTTCGACCCGCAGCAGATGGCGCCGATCGAGGCGTGACGCGGCGCTAGCCCAATGTCACGCGCACGATCGCCGGCGGCATGCCCAGCCGCCGGCTTCTTGCTCGCGCGCCTGCTCACGCGCGTTTCTTCGGCAGCGCCACGATGCAGTCGAGCTCGACGCGGGCGCCCGGCGACGACAGCGAGTTGACGCAGATCGTGGTCGAGGCCGGATGCCAGTCGCCCATGAATGGCACCATGGCCTTCTGCATGCCGACGACGTCGCGGAAATCGGTCAGATATTTCGTCATCTTCACGATGTCCCGAAAGCTCGCGCCGGCCTTGTCGAGGATTTCCTTGATCGCCTGCATGGCGAGCGTCGTCTGCTCTTCGATCGAGTGCGGATGAATGTGCTCCTCGTCGACGTGCGGATGATGGTGGTAGAGCTTGGAGGGCGTGCAGCCGGACAGGAACATCAGGTCGCAAGCGCCGACGATCGATACGGCCGGGACATACGGCATCTTCCATGCCTCGTCCGGAGACGGATGTATGACTTCGATGATGTGCTGATTGTCGCCGACCTGTGCCATGACGCTCTCCTGCCGTTGAGACTGAGATTTCAAGCCAGCCGCCAGCGGCCGAGCTTGATGTCGATGAAATCCTGAATCTTGGTCACGGCAATGCCGAGCGCGGCCAGCACGATCAGCACTGCGAACACTTGCTCGGTCTCGAGGATCTGCCCGGCGAGATAGAGCCGCGCCCCGAGACCGACCTTGCCGACCACCATTTCCGCCGCCACGACAAGGATGATCGAAACGCCGAGGCCGAGCCGAACTCCGGCAAAGATCGACGGAATGGCGCTCGGGATAAGCACCTTGCGGACAATCTGCTGCGGGGTAGCGCCGAGATCGCGGGCCGCGAGGACCAGGCCCGGGTCGCATTGGCGCACGCCCAGCACGGTGTTGATGAGGATGGGAAAGATCGCCCCCAACGTGCTGATCGTCAGCATGAACGGCCCGCCGGTGCCGAGCCAGATGATCAGCAGCGGGATGAGCGTGACCTTCGGCAGCGGATAGAGCGCCGCGATCCACATGTCGGCGATCGCGCGCACGCGCCAGGACGTCGAGATCCACACGCCGAGCAGCACGCCGACGACGAGAGCGATGGCGAAGCCGGCGAAGATTCGGTACAGCGTCATCGCGAGGTCGACGAGCAGACCGCCGGTCGCGAACATCGTCACCAGAGCCACGACGATCTGGCTCGGGCGCGGAAGGTACAGCGAATTCACGCCCGTGACCCGGGCGGCGATTTCCCAAAGCGCCAGCGCCAGCACCACCGAGCCCCAGCCAAGCACGCGGGGATCGTCGAGCGGCTTCCACTGCGGCTGCGCGCCCATCAGCTTCCCGTCTCGACGACGATGGCGCGCATGACCTCGTCGCGCAGCAGCGCGTAGATGCGATCGAATAGTCTGGAGTAGCCGGGATCCTGCGTGGTCGCGAAGCTTCTTGGCCGCGGCAGGTCGACGGCGATGTCGGCGACGACCCGTCCCGGCCGCGCCGACATCACGACGATCTTGTCAGCGAGCAGGATCGCTTCCTCGATCGAATGCGTGACCAGGATCGCAGTGGTGCCGCTCTGTTCGACGAGCCGCGCCAGCTGCTCCTGAAGCACGAGGCGCGTCTGCGCATCGAGCGCGCCGAACGGCTCGTCGAGCAGGAGGATGTCGGGCTTCATCACCAGCGCGCGGGCAAGCCCGACGCGCTGGCGCATGCCGCCGGACAATTGACGCGGATATTTGGTCTCGAAGCCGGAGAGGTCGACAGCCTGGATCGCCTTGCGTGCAAGCGCCTCGCGCTCCGCCTTCGGCATTCCGCGCAATTCCAGTCCGAACGCCACGTTCTCGATGACCGTCAGCCACGGAAACAGATTGAAGGCTTGCCATACCGTCGACATGGCCGGGCGCGGCGTCGCCGCCTTCGTTCCGCGATCGATGAACATCACCTCGCCGCGGCTCGCCTCGAGGAAGCCGCGCACGATTTGCAGCAGCGTGCTCTTGCCGCAGCCGCTCGGACCGATGATCGCCGTGACCTTGCCCGGCTCGAAGGTGCAGGTGGCGGCGGACAGCGCCACCACCGGCTCGCCGCCGGCGGCCGCAAATGTCAGGCCGACCTCCCTAAATTCGACCGCGACCGACGGCTCGGACATTTCAGGCGAAGGGGTTGTGCTTGGCCAGCGCGCTGTTGGCCTCGACGGCCGGCGACAGATCGAACAGCTGCTCCTTCGTCACCGAGCCGCCGCTGACCATCTTCATCGTGTCCGTCCAGAACTTGCCCTGCGCCATGCACGAATTGATGTTCGGCATGCCATCGTCGGTGTACCAGGTCCAGCGCGGAGCGGCCGCCTCGATCAGCGCGGGCGGCACTTTCGTCGCCTCGGCGATGATCTTGATGACGTCCGGATCCTTGTCGGCTGCGGCCTTGTTGAAGACGCGGCCGGCATATGTGTGCGCCATGGCGAAGCGCACGGCGGCGGATTTGTTCGCCGCGAGGAATTTCTGCGACATCGCCCAGCAGCCAAGCTGGGTGTCGGGCTCGATGTCGTAGCCGGAGAATACGAGTTTGCCGAACTTGTTCTTTTCCACCAGGAAGCCGAGCGGCACGGGCACGTTGGCGCAATCGGTCTGGCCGGCACCGATCGATTTCACGATGTCCGGGTAAGCCAAACCCGAGTTCCACGTGACGTCGTTGCGCGGATCGAGACCCGCCCGCTGCACGCCCAGGCCGAGCAAATACTGGTCGATGCCGCCCGGCGCCTGGATCGCGATGCGCTTGCCTTTGAGCAGCGCCATCTTGTTCGGAGCGGTCATCCCGGCCTCGACCATCGCATTCGACGCCGCGATGGTCATCGAGCCGTGGCCCGTCTTCTCCGAGCCGCGATCGAGAATGAGCTTGTACGGCGCGCCTTTCGACACGGCGTTGAACAGCCCGGCATTGAGCGTCGTGACCGTGCAATCGATCTCGCCGGCGATGAGCGCGGGGATAGCCAGCGCACCATCGGCGAAATATTTGATATCGACGTCGAGATTGACCTTCTGGAAGTAGTTTTTCGCCACCGCGATGAAGATCGGGCCCGACGAAATCAGAGGCACCACGCCGATCGTTATTTTCGCCTTGGGCTCCTGCGCGCGTGCGCGCGATGCGAAGGCTCCGGCGACCGCGAGTGCGGCAGTGCCCTTTACGACGTTTCGACGACTGATACGGCCGGCCATCATGGGGCTCTCCATGGGTTGCTTCGACGTCCACACACCGTACTGATTTATCGTTGTAACATCCGCTCCAGCTATCTTGAGCTTGATAGCCGGTAGCGTGATGAGTATTTATCTTGATGTCAAGATAACCGGAGCGGCACGGTGGCTGCGAAAAAGGCCGGAGATTCGATCGACGCATTCATCGCCGCGTGGAAACGCGAGCGATCCGACCTCGATTTCGAATATCTCGCGACGCTTGGCCGCATCCTGCGCATTTCGGCGCATCTGCGCGACAGCATGGACGACTGGTTGTCGCCATTCGGGCTGAGCTGGGAGTTGTTCGATCTGCTGGCGACGCTGCGCCGCGACGGCGGCCGCAGCGGCCTGCGTCCCACCGATCTCTATCACGCCTGCATGTTGTCGTCGGGCGCCACGACAAACCGGATCGACCGCGCCGAGACGCTCGGCCTGATCGAGCGGCGCCCCGACCGCGACGACAGCCGCGCCACCCGGGTCGCGCTGACGCGGCGCGGGCGCGCACTCGTCGACAGGGCGATGACCGAGCACGCGACGCGCGCGGGCCGGCTCGTCGCGCATCTCCCGGCCCCCGACCGAAAGCGTATCGGCTCGCTGCTGCGCGACCTGCTGACATCGTTGGAGCAGGTGGAAACGGTCGAACCCGGCGGTGCGGTGAAGCGCGGCTCGGTGGTCTAGACGCCGAGCGTGATCCGTACGATCTCCGGCGGCACGCCGAGGCGCAGCGGCACTTTCGAGCAGCCAAGTCCGCCCGAGACGATCAGGTGGCGGCCGCGCTCTGCGATGTGACCGTAGGCGAAGCGCGCGCCGTACATTGACGGCGCCCACACCGGCGGTACGAACGGCACGCGGATCTGGCCGCCATGAGTGTGCCCGGCGATGGTCAGGGCCACGCGCTCCGGCACGTCGACGAAGATGTCGGGCTCGTGCGCCAGCAGGATCACCGGATCGGACGTGCGGATCTGCTTGAGCGTGCCGGGAAGGTCGTCGGCGCCGCGGAAGCGGCCGGGCGAAATGTAGTGCGCGAGCTGGTCGCCAAGGCCCGCGAGCCAGAAGCGGCGGCCGGGCGCCCCGAGATGCACGACGTCGTTCTCGAGCACCGGAATGCGCTCGGCAGCGAGCGCGCGGCGCACCCCGGCGATGTCGTACCACCAGTCGTGATTGCCGAGGATGGCGTAGACGCCGAGCGGCGCCGTCAGGCGCGCCAGCTCCGCCGCCCAGGCGGCGTTCGGCACGTGCTCGGTGATGAACCGGTGCGTCGCGAAATAGTCGCCCATGATGACGACGAGGTCGCCGCCTGTGGCCTGCGCGGCATCGACGACCTGCTTGACGCGCGCCAGCCCCATGTTGGGACCGCCGGCATGGAGATCGGCCACCACGGTCACGGTCAGCCGCTGCCCGATCGGCCAGCCCGGCGGCGTCAGGCGATAGTCGGTGACGACGAGGTCGTCGGCCGCCTCGGCCGCGGCATAGGCCCCCGTCCCCGCCCCGATCAGCCCGCCGGCTCCAGCCAGCCCGATGCCGGCGCGCAGGACGCCGCGCCGGGTGAGACCCGGCCGGGCGGCCGGGCCGACGAAAGGCAGCGGTTCGCGGAGCGTCATGCCGCCTGTGGTAGCCGGGAACGGTGAATGGACGGTGGATGCCCGGTCACAATTTTCGTGTTTCGGGAACAGGCGGCCGCGGCGGCGGCAGCGGCACCTCGTCACGCTTTGCGACTACAGCCGGCGGCGGCGCCGGCTCGCGGACGTCCCATTGGCAGATGCGATAGCCCGCCCGCCGCTCCAGGACGTCCAGATGGATGTGCTGCTCGTGATAGGCATCCGAGCCCGGGCCCAGCACGGTGGTGAAACGGCGGCAGGCGCTATCACGCAAGCCCTCGCGCAGCTCCTTCGGCTCGGCCACGTCGGTCAGCACGATCCGGCGCTTGTCCGCGAGGATGAAGCCGCGCACGTCGATGGCGTTGCCCTTGCCGTGCTCGCTGACCTTGGCGTTGGCGACCCGGTTGCGGCCGCGGCATTCATAGGAGTCCTCGTTTACGACCGTGCGGAGCGGCGAATTGAGGGATTTGAGGCGCGGCACCGCCTCGTCGCGCAGCCAGGCGGCGAAGGATTCCGCCATGTCGCAGCGCATGGTGGCCTTTGGCGCGAGCGCGACCCGGCTGCCGTCGGACAGCATCACGGCGTCGAGCTCGATGAGGTCCTCGCCGCCACAGGCGCCCGGCCCGGCCAGGCTCGGCTTCGGGGTGAAGACCGCCATGGCGGCGAGCCGCTTGTCGCAGTCGGTCGGCGGGCCGTGCTCGGTTTCCACCGCCACCGCCGGCAGGGCTGGCGCTTTGTCTTGGGTCTGGGTCATTGGAGGCCGCTCCGGCGGCAATGGAACATCAGCCGTCGGAATACCGAGACCAGCCATCACCAAAGCCGCGGTCAGCAGCGCCATGTCGCCCTCCCCGGCCACGCATCCGGCCGTGTTCCGACAACGCGCGAGGAACCAAAACCGTTGCACTCGGGACCGCCATGGCTAACCTTGCCCTTGACCGGCGAGGGGCCGGTCCAAGCCTGGCGACCGCCGATCCACGGCCGCGAAACGGGTAATTGCGAGAGGGAACGTTCACATGCTCGGGCTGATGCAGGACTGGCCGCTGCTGCTTCACCGCATCATCGACCACGCCGCCATTTTCCATGGCGACCGCAAGGTCATCACCCGCTCGGTCGAGGGGCCGATCGTCGAGACCAATTACCGCGAGATCCGCGTCCGCGCGCTCAAGGTGGCGCAGCGGCTGGAGAAGGACGGCATCAAGCTGTCCGACCGCGTCGCCACGCTCGCCTGGAACACATGGCGGCACCTGGAGGCCTGGTACGGCATCCTCGGCGTCGGCGCGGTCTATCACACCGTCAATCCGCGCCTCTTCCCCGACCAGATCGTCTGGATCGTCAACCATGCGGAAGACCGCATGATGTTCGTCGATCTCACCTTCGTGCCCCTCCTGGAAAAGATCGCCGACCGGCTGCCGACCATCGAGCGCTACGTCATCCTCACCGACGCCGCGCACATGCCGCAGACGAATTTAAAGAACGCGGTTGCCTATGAGGACTGGATCGCTGAGGTCGACGGCGACTTCCAATGGAAGCAGTTCGACGAGAATACCGCCGCCGGCATGTGCTACACGTCTGGCACGACCGGCAATCCGAAGGGCGTGCTTTACTCGCACCGCTCGAACGTGCTGCACGCGATGATCGCGGTGATGCCGGACTGCAAGGGCGTGTCAGCGCGCGACGTCGTCATGCCGGTGGTGCCCCTGTTCCACGCCAATGGCTGGTCGCTCGCCTTCTCCTGCCCGATGGCCGGAGCCACCATGGTCCTGCCCGGGCCAAAGATGGACGGCGCCTCGATCTATGAACTGCTCACCAAGTACAAGGTGACCTTCACCGCCGCGGTGCCGACGGTGTGGCTGATGCTGCTCCAGGACCTCGAGAAGACCGGCGGCAAGCTGCCGGACCTCAACCGCGTCGTGATCGGCGGCTCGGCCTGCCCGCGCGCCATGACCAAGACGTTCCAGGACGATTACGGCGTCGAGGTCATCCACGCCTGGGGCATGACCGAGATGAGCCCGCTCGGCTCCCTGTGCACGCTCAAGCCGGAATATGCCGCACTCGAGGGCGACGCGCGGCTCGACGTGCAGATGAAGCAGGGCCATCCGCCCTTCGGCGTCGAGATGAAGATCACCGACGATGCGGGACGCGACCTGCAGTGGGACGGCAAGACCTTCGGCCGGCTGAAGGTGCGCGGCCCCGCGGTGGCGAAGGGCTACTACAAGGGCGAGGGCGCGGAAGTCTTCGCCGCCGACGGCTGGTTCGACACCGGCGACGTCGCAACCATGGACGAATACGGCTACATGCAGATCACCGACCGCTCCAAGGACGTGATCAAGTCCGGCGGCGAATGGATTTCGTCGATCGATCTCGAAAACCTCGCGGTCGGCCATCCGAAGGTGGCGGAAGCCGCCGTCATCGGCGTCGCGCATCCGAAATGGGACGAGCGGCCCCTCCTCGTTGTCGTGCTCAAGAAGGGCGAGACGGCGACGAAGGAAGAGTTGCTCGGCTTCATGCAGGGCAAGATCGCCAAATGGTGGATGCCGGACGACGTCGCCTTCGTCGACGAGATCCCGCACACCGCGACCGGCAAGATCCTCAAGACGCGCCTGCGCCAGCAGTTCGAGGGCTACAAGCTGCCGACCGTGCAGGCGGCGGAGTAGACGCAGGCGCTGCCGAGCAGCGCGAGTCGCTGGCGGCGCAGCGCAAGACCGACCCGAAGGGGCTCCAGCAGGCCACTCATGACGGTTTCCGGCCCGGGCCGGGCTCGGCTTCTTGTAGGTGTGCGACGCCCGCTTCAGACCGGACCGGACCTGCTTGCGGCGGTCAACAATGTCCTCAGATGACCCGAAGCTGAAGTCAGCGCATCGAAAAGCAGCGCAACACCATCGAGGCGCTCAAGCGCGAGGGCCATGACTGCCCCGATGGAGAGCGGCAACTTTCACAGTTGCTCATGGAATTGCAGGCGAGCGAGAAAGGCTCACGCGGTCACGTCTGAACGACGAAAAAAAGAGCCGCGCCTTCGGGCGCGGCTTTGTGCAAAGGTGGAGGATTCACCGTCCCGAAGGACAGCATTGCGCACGGCCGAAACGTCGCATGTTATATAGTCCACCTCAAATAAATTGGCAGTTATACGCACAGCGGCTGGCGGCCTTCACTGCCATGACGCGACTATGTCTGACACCCCGCCGATCATTGTTAGATATAATGTCGCGGTAATTGCTTCCCGACCAAAAACCACTCATCAACGTATTTGACGCTGTGGGGACTCGGCTTGCCCCCGTGAGTCTATTGGGAGCCTCGGGAAACTCCGGTGCCAACGAACATATCGCTGTCGGTCGCGGACAGGCGCGACCGAGACAGGAAGAATGCCGCCGATCTCACCGCGTTTCTGTTCCTGATCCCATTAATCGCCTGTCTCGTGTCCATCACGCTCTGCTTCGAATCACGCGCCTTCGAGTGCGCGGTCATTCAAATGGCAGACGAGTAGATCTCATTTGATCTCACGATCAATGTGTCAATATCTGCTCTTAGCTGACGGGACCTGGCAGTGCGGTTCATGTCCGCTCCTGACCCGTAGCGGGCCTCCGGCGGCAAAGCTAGATGAAGTGGAAGTCGCTGGTGTGGGCTTGCAGATCGGCGAGGTGCACGTTCGCCAAAGTCACCGATTGACCCCCGGCGACATCGATGACCGCGCCCGCGGCCGTGTCGTGCGCCTGATCCAGCAATTGCGCGGCCGACGCAATCAGATTGTGGTTGAAGGCCAGGGCGTCGCTGTTCACGTCGAAATCCTTGACGGCGGCGTTGCCGAAGCCGGAATTGAACACGAACGTGTCCGCGCCCGCTCCGCCCCGGAGGCCGTCATTGGCGCCCGCGATGAGGACATCGTTGCCGGCCCCGCCGATGAGAGCCTGATGGGCATCCGGCGAGTAAAGTGTATGCCCGGCGGAGTTGGCGGTGTTGCCGGCGACGTCGATCGACCGCGCGATGTAGCTGTGAATGCTGTCGCTGCCGACGTCGGCATTGAGCTTCCACGTGCCGTCGGACCCGGCCGTCGCCGTTCCGATCAGTTGCGGACCCTTGTCGTAGATCGACACGGTATCGCCGGCGGCGGAGGTTCCGCTGAATGTCGTCAGGCCCGTGGCCGCGTTGAAAACGGCGTTCGACATTATCGGGGCGGCGCGCGTCTGATCGACGATGATCATGTCCGGCGCCAGCATTTCAATACTGTTGCCGCCGAGGTCGGTCGCGACCGCGCTGAGATCGTGGTTTCCTTCACCGAGCACCGTCGAAAACGTCCACGCGTCGTGAACGAGCGTCGCGGCGCCGATATCCTTGCCGGCGTCGAATATCTCGATGTGCGACAGTCCGCTGCCCACGGACGTGCCGAGCAGCGTGACGTGGCCGTCATTGGTGATGAAGTCCGCGTTCGACGCGCCGGTGTCGTGCACGAGCTTCTCGACCATCGTCAGGCCCGGGCCGGACCAGGCAGCGGATTGCGCCAGCGGCGAGAGATGGTTTTGGAGCACGTCCATCTGCGGCTTGTCGGCGCCGTTCGACGGCTCGATCGAATACATGTAGTTGCCCCACCACGGGCCGCCGGCCCAATACGTGGCGCCCTGCCAGGCGTCGCTGTGGGTCTGCATGTAGCTCAGCATGTTGTCGAGCGCGGCGACGCTCGTCTGGTCCGTGCTCACACCGAACTCGCCGAGGAACAGGTGGTTGCCGGTCGCTTCGGCCCAGTTGGTGATCGCCTCCAGACGCTCGACGCCGATTGACGTCGACACGACGGTCGCGTGCGTGCCGCTGCCGTTCGAATCGAGATACTGGTGGACGTCGAACGCAAAATTGTGCGACGGATCCTGCACGCCGGTGCCGATCACCGCGGCATTGTCGGTCTTCACCCACCGCCAGGCGCCGTCCGAGTAAGTTCCCGAGACGAGGATTTCCTGCGACGTGGCGCCGGCCTCGCGGATCTCGGCGATGGCGGCATTGGTCGAGTCCAGCCACTGCGCAGCGGTCTGCGCATGCGGCTCGTTCATCAGATCGAACATGACGTTCGTATCGGCCGCGAAATGCCCGGCAAGCTTTCCCCACATGTCGGCGAAAGCCGCGTTGGGAACCGCGGCGCTGCCGATCAGGGAGCCCTGGTAGGATCCGTAGTCGTGCGCATCGAGGATGACCTTGAGGCCCTTCGCGTTCGCGTAGTTCACGACGTCGTCGATATGCGCGAGCTGGCTCGCGTCCAGGGGGGCGAACGCGGACGTCTGCAAACGCTCCCACAGGAACGGCAGCCGAATGACCGACATGCCCGCATTCGCGTAATAGTCGATCTCGCTGTGCGAGGGGTAGATATAATCGACGCCGTAAGTGCCCGGATTTTTTTGCGAGGCGAATTCGGCGCCGGCGAGATTGACTCCGAGAAGCCAGTCGGGGGAGCCGGCGGCCCCTCCCGGAACGGACGCGTCAGACATTTCGATTGAACCTGTAAACGGCAGAGCTGCGCATGTCGCGAAGCACCATCGGGTAGCGGTGCTTTATGATCGTTTAAGAATTGTCGGCAGCGTCAATGCATATCGAAGTTCCGGTTCTGGAACTTCCGTTTGGGACGCGACACTTTTCATTCGTGCGTGATCGAATGATTCAAACTTTCGCGTTACGCTTCTGCGGAAGCGGGTGACCATTCTGACAAGAGCGCCCGCCACATCATGCCGGGAATGGCCGGTTCGTGGACGAAACGAGTTTGCAGAACATATTGAACGCCCCTCCGACGCATCCTGCATTGAAGGCCGCTCTTGCGGACTTCAGGCGCGCGCTCGTGAGCGTCATGGTGTTCTCCGCCGTGGTGAACCTGCTGATGCTCGCGGGGCCGCTCTACATGCTTCAGGTCTACGACCGCGTCCTTGCAAGCCACAGCGTGCCGACGCTGCTGGCCCTGTCCGCGATGCTGGTAATGGCCTACGCCTTCCAGGGCGCGCTGGATTTCATCCGCAGCCGAATCACCGGCCGCGCGGCGCTGGCGGTCGACCATCACCTCGATACGACCGTACACGACGCAGTTGTCGCGCTGGGGCTTCGGTCGCAGCGCGCCGGCGATGCGCAGCAACCGCTGCGCGATCTCGACCAGATCCGCGGCTTTCTCACCAGCAGCGGCGTCACCGCGATCCTCGATCTGCCATGGGCGCCGGTGTTCCTCGCGCTCTGCTTTGCCATTCACGTCTGGCTCGGTATCGTCGCGCTGGCGGGCGGCGGCATCCTGTTCGCGCTGGCGCTGCTGAGCGAGCGCGCGAGCCGCGAACCGACACGCGCGATGACCAGGCAAGCCGGCCGGCGCGCGGCGCTGATCGAGGCCGACCGGCGCAATTCCGAAACCATCGTGGCGATGGACATGGCCGAAGCGCTGGCCGCGCGCTGGTCACGCAGCAATGCGGAGTACCTCGACGGCCTGAGCCGCGCCGCCGACGTCGTCGGTTCCTTCGGCACCCTGTCGCGCGCCATGCGGTTGACGTTGCAATCGGCCATGCTCGGCGTCGGGGCCTATCTGGTAATCCGGCAGGAACTCTCGGCCGGCGCCATGATCGCCGCATCGATCATGATGGGCCGGGCGCTCGCGCCGATCGAGACGGTGATCGCCAACTGGCGCGGCTGCACCGCCGCGCGCGACAGCTTCCATCGTCTCTCCGGCACGCTCAGCCGGCTCGGGGACACCGACGCGAGCACCGACTTGCCAGCGCCGTGCGCGAGCCTGGAGGCGAAGCACCTTGGCCTCGCGCCATTCGGCGCGAAGAGCCCGATCGTTCGCGACGTCTCGTTTCGGCTGTCCGCCGGCGAGGCGCTTGGTGTGATCGGGCCGAGCGGCGCGGGCAAGAGCTCCCTCGTCCGTGGTCTGGCCGGCATATGGCCGCCGGTGACGGGAGACGTTCTGCTCGACGGTGCGCCCTTGCGCCAGTGGAGCCGCGCGTCGCTCGCCGGGCGGATCGGATTTCTCGGACAGAGCGTCGAACTGTTCGATGGCACCGTCGCGAGCAACATTGCGCGAATGGCGCTCGACATCGATTCCGCCGCGGTGCTCGCTGCGGCGAAGGCCGCCGGCGCGCACGACATGATCCTCGGCCTTCCCGGCGGCTACGACACGCCGATCGGCGATGGCGGCGCCAACCTCTCGGCGGGCCAGCGGCAGCGCCTCGCGCTCGCGCGCGCGCTCTACGGCGATCCGTTCCTCATCGTTCTTGACGAACCGAATTCCAATCTCGACGCCGAAGGCGATGCCGCCCTTCAGGCGGCAATGGAGGGCGCCAAGGCGCGCGGCGCGATCGTCGTCATGATCGCGCACCGCCCGTCCGCGCTCGCCGCCTGCGACAAGGTGCTGGTGCTGGCGAATGGAACGCAGCAAGCCTTCGGCCCGCGCGACGAGGTCGTGCGGGCGTTCACGACGCGGGCGCGCCCGGTGCCGGCCGGTGCGCCCGTCAGGGCCGTGCGCGGAAAGAATGCGCTGCCATGATGCGTCAGATCGGCCGAAACCCGATGCGAACCGTGCGCCGGCTGGAGCTCACCGGCTATGCACTTCTCGCACTCCTGTTCGGCGGCGCCGGAGTCTGGGCTTCGACGGCGCACATTGCAGGCGCCGTGATCGCGCCCGGCAGCGTCGTGGTGCGGTCGAACGTGAAGAAGGTCCAGCACCCGACCGGCGGCGTCGTTGCCGAAATCGACGTCCACGACGGCGACCACGTCAAGGCTGGCCAGGTCGTCGTCCGGCTGGACGCGACGGTGGCGCGTGCCACTGTCGGCGTCGTTCAGGTCCAGCTCGATGAATTGCGGGCGCGCCTTGCGCGGCTCATGGCGGAACGGGACGACGCCGATCATGTGACGTTTCCGGCCGATCTGGAGGCGCGCGACGGCGACGCGCAGATCGCCGGCACGCTCGCCGGCGAACGAAAGCTGTTCGAGTCGCGCCGGCTGGCCAAGACCGGCCAGCGTTCGCAGCTCGAGGAGCGCGTCGCCCAATCCAATCAGGAAATCCGCGGGCTCGAAGCCCAGCAGACCGCGAAAGAGCAGGAAATCTCGCTCATCGACACCGAGCTGAAGGGTGTCAACGAACTCTGGGACAGGAACCTGGTCGCGATCACCCGGCTGATGCAATTGCGGCGCGACCGGGCGCGGCTCTCCGGCGAACAGGGTCAGTACGTCGCCGAGATCGCGCGCGCCAAGGGCAAGATCAGCGAGACGGAGCTTCAGATCATCCAGCTCGACAAGGATTTCACGACAGACGTCCTCAAGGACCTCCGCGATGCGCAAGGCAAGATCGCCGAGCTGACCGAACGATTGGTCGCGGCGCAGGATCAACTCAAGCGCGTCGATATCGTCGCGCCGCAGGATGGCGTCGTCGATCAGATGACCGTGCATACGGTCGGCGGCGTCATCGAGAAAGGCGAAGTGCTGATGCAGATCGTCCCGCGCGGCGATGAACTGATCGTCGAGGCGAAGGTCGAGCCACGGGACATCGATCAGGTGAAGCTCGGCGCGGACGCGGTCGTGCGCATCCAGGCCGGGGAAGAGCGCGTCAATCCCGACATGACCGGCAAGGTCATCCTGGTTTCAGCCGATCTCAGCCACGACAAGGCGGCCTCCGGCCTGGCGGAACGCAGCTACTACATGATCCGCGTTTCGCTGCCGCCGGATGAAATGACGCGCCTGAACGGGCTGAAACTGCTTCCGGGCATGCAGGCCGAAGTGTTCATCCAGACCTACGCCCGCACACCCCTTCAGTACATCATCAAGCCCTTGCGCGATCAGATGACGCGTGTGTTTCGAGAGCGCTGATCGACGCGGAGCAGCCGCGGCCGCGTTACATCGTCCAACGCTTCAACAGTAGCGAGGCGTTGACGCCGCCGAAGCCGAAGCCATTGGCCATGGCATAATCGATCGCGCGTACGCGCGGCTCGGGGCCGATCAGATCGAGGTCGTCGAATTCCTCGTCGGCCTGCTCCAGATTGATCGTCGGCGGCAGGATGCCGGAACGCAGTGCATTGATCGCGAAAATCGCGCCGACGGCGCCCGCCGCACCGAGCAGATGACCGGTCGACGACTTCGTCGAGGAGACGGGGACGCGAGAACCGTTGAACACGCTGCGGATCGCCGTCAGCTCGGCGGCATCGCCGAGCGGCGTCGATGTTGCGTGCGCGTTGATGTAACCGACCTCGCCCGCCTCGATGCCCGCGGCATCGACGGCGAGCCTCATGCAGCGCTTGAGGCCGTCGCCCTCCGGCGGCGCCGCGACCATGTGATAGGCGTCCGATGTCGTGCCGTAGCCGACCAGTTCGGCGAGCGGCGTCGCGCCGCGCGCCAGCGCATGGTCGAGGGCTTCGACGACGACCACCGCCGCGCCTTCGCTCATGACGAAGCCGTCGCGCGTGGCGTCGAACGGACGCGACGCGCGCTCCGGCGTCTCGGTGAAATGCGTCGACAGCGCGCGCGCCGCGGCAAAGCTGCCCAGACTGACACGCTCGATGCAGCTTTCCGCGCCGCCGCAGACGGCGACATCGACTTCGCCGGCGTGAATCATGCGCGCGCCGTCGCCGATCGCCTGGAGTCCGGCGGCGCAAGCCGTGACCGGCGCGCCGATGGCGCCGCGAAATCCGTGCCGGATCGACACCTGACCGGCGGCAAGGTTGACCAGGAACGACGGCACCGTGAACGGCGAGAGCTTGCGCGGTCCGCGTTCGTCGGTGGTGTGCACGGCCTGCTTCATCGTGGCGAAGCCGCCGATCCCCGAGCCGATGATCGTGGCGGTGCGGTCGCCCTCTCGATCGGTGCCGGGAGCCCAGTCTGCCTGAGCGATCGCCTCGTCGGCGGCCGCCAAGGCGAACTGGATGAAGCGGTCCATGCGCTTGTGGTCTTTGACACTGACGACGCGATCGAGGTCGAAGCCGCCTTCGGCGTCGTCGTCGCGGGTCGGCACCACCCCGGCGATCTTCGCGGGGACGTCGTGAACGAGATTGTCCGACAGCCGCCTGATCCCGGACCGGCCGGCCAGGAGGCGCTGCCAGACCAGGTCGGTCCCGCAACCGAGAGGAGAGACGATGCCGCAACCGGTGACCACAATGCGCCGCATCTTGTTCCTGCCGAGCGCTGATGGTCACCGCCCGCACGGAGATGCGACGGTATCAGAAGAGGCCCGCCCGTCGCGCACGAGCGCACGAATCGGGGTAGCCAACCGACCATGCATTGATAGGCGGATGCCGGCAATCCAGACAGAAATCGGAGATTGAAACGGCGTCCGCTCCGCGACGGACCCGCAATGTCCGGTATCGGATGCGCCGCCCGAGACAAGAGCGCCGTACCGGTGTATGACGCGCTTCGACGTCAGCCGGAGATTTTCATGCGCCCCCTTGCACGCGCCCTCGCCTTGACGGCCTTCATCGCAGGCTTCGGCGTGGCCGTCGAAGCCGTGTCGATCCACGCCGCCACCGCTCAAACCGCTGGAAAGAAGACCATGACCACAGCCTCAGGCCTGCAATACACCGACGAGACGATCGGCACCGGCGCGCAGCCCAAGCCCGGCCAGACCGCCGTCGTGCACTACACCGGCTGGCTCTACGTCAACGGCATGAAGGGCAAGAAATTCGACAGTTCGCACGACCGCAACGAGCCGTTCGAGTTTCCGGTCGGCCGCGGCCGCGTCATCAAGGGCTGGGACGAGGGCGTCGCGACCATGAAGGTCGGCGGCAAGCGCACGCTGATCATCCCGCCCGCGCTCGGCTACGGCGCGTCCGGCGCCGGCGGCGTCATCCCGCCGAACGCGACGCTGATGTTCGACGTCGAACTGCTGGCGGTGAAGTAAGCCGTCGCCGGCTCATGCGCCTGGGCATCGACCTCGGCGGTACGAAAATCGAGATCATCGCGCTCGACGATGACGGCACGGTGCTCGCGCGCGAGCGCGTGCCGACGCCGGTGGGCGATTACGCAGGCACGGTTCACGCGATCTGCCGTCTCGTCGCCGGCGTCGAAGCGCGGCTCGGCCGCAACGGCAGCGTCGGCATCGCAACACCGGGCGCGCTGTCGATGCGGGCCGAGGTGCTGAAGAACTCGAACAGCACCGTGCTCAACGGCAAACCCCTCAAGCGCGATCTCGAAGCTGCACTTGGGCGGCCGGTCCGCATGGAGAACGACGCCAACTGCCTCGCGCTGTCGGAAGCAGTCGATGGCGCGGCAGCCGGCGCGCCGGTCGTGTTCGGCGTCATCCTCGGCACCGGCGTCGGCGGCGGTCTCGTTGTCGATCGGAACGTGATCACCGGCCGCAACCGCATCGCCGGCGAATGGGGGCACAATCCCCTGCCCTGGCCGCACGACGACGAACGGCCCGGTCGCGCCTGCTACTGCGGCAAATCGGGCTGCATCGAGACATTCCTGTCCGGACCCGGGCTTTCGCAGGATTACATCGCGCGTACCGGGCAGAGCCTCGCCGCGCACGACATCGCGGCCGCTCAGGCGCGTGGCGACGCGGCGGCGCGCGCCGCACTCGACGCCTACAAAGACAGGCTCGCGCGCGGGCTCGCTTCGGTCGTCAACATCGTCGATCCGGATGTCATCGTGCTCGGCGGCGGACTGTCCAATATCGAGGCGATCTATGAAGGCTTGCTCGCGCTGGTCGCGCGCTACGCGTTCTCGGATGGGCTCGACACCGAGCTCGTCCGCGCGCAGCACGGGGACTCGAGCGGCGTGCGCGGGGCCGCATGGCTTTGGCCGGCGCTGAAAACCGGCTGAAACGTCCGGAACGCGACGGCGGATGACGCGTTCTCCCGGCACACCGCGCGCCGGGTGACAACCGGCCCCAACGGAGAAGACGGACGCAGCTGATTTTGCCGGTTTCTGGCTGCGGCACCAACGCATCGGTACGCGTTCGACGTCTAACCTGTTCCCGGCGCGCGACCCTCTCCTCTCCCATTGAAAGAAAAACCCGGCCTGGCATGGAACCGGACCGGGTCCGGTTTCGTCTTTATGGAACCGGAACCTGAGGAGGGCGGGCACCCATGGCCAAGAAGAGGATCGTCGATCAGGCGCTCAATGTCGCGCGCATTGCCGCCGGCGCGGCTCTCGATGCCGCGGCAGACGAGGCGCGGCGCGTCATCGCCGAGACCGTCGCCAACACCGCGGCGCGGCTGGAGGAGCGGGCGAAGGACGCGCTGCCCGCGGTCGAAG
>DASTGR010000323.1:0-10545 GCA_035718885.1 Pseudolabrys sp.
GACATGACGCGACATAAAAAAGGCCAGTATTGAGACCGGCCAAAGTCGAAATATCTAGTAAAATCAGGATGGTGGGAGAGGTAGGACTCGAACCTACGAAGGCATAGCCAGCGGATTTACAGTCCGCCCCCTTTGCCGCTCGGGACACTCTCCCATACCCGCCGCACAGCGTTGACCGCACGAAGAAACCGGAACCGACGCTGTCGGGATATGGGGCGCTTTATGGTCAGCCGACCCGGCGAAGTCAATGGAGGCCTGTTCGCTCAGCCGCGGATCGCGTAAGCCACGGCAAAGGCTCGCCGCCCGGCCATTCCGGGCGTCAATTCCGGGTACCTCCATGCCGTCTCGCTCCCCCCCTCCCCGACCCGCCGGCGGCAAGCCGGGCAGCAAGCCGGGGGCCACGCGTCAGCAGATCGAACGGCGCGAGCGCTTCACCCGCGCCCGCCGCGAGAGCCTGCGGCCGGCGGAGGCCGACGGCCCGGCGATCCTCTATGGCTGGCACACCGTGACCGCGGCCTTGGGCAATCCGGCGCGGCAGATCCGCAAGTTCCTGGCGACCGAGAACGCGGCGCGGCGACTCGCGGGCGAAGGCATCGCGCAGACGCCCGAGATCGTACGGCCGTCCGCCATCGACGAGCGGCTCCTGCCCGATGCCGTGCACCAAGGGCTCTATCTCGAAGCCGATCCGCTGCCCTCGCCCGCGATCGCCGACCTGCCCGCGCGCGGTATCGTGCTCGTGCTCGACCAGATCACCGATCCGCACAATGTCGGCGCGATCTTCCGCTCGGCCGCGGCCTTTGCCGCCACCGCGCTCGTCACCACCGAGCGGCACAGCCCGGACGCCGCCGGCGCGCTGGCGAAGGCCGCGTCCGGCGCGATCGAATTGGTGCCGCTCGTGGCCGTGCAGAACCTCGCGCGCGCGCTTGCCGACCTGCGCGAGCGCGGCTTCCTGCTTGTCGGTCTCGACAGCGAAGGCGAAGCCGACCTCGCCGATCTGCCGCTCAAGGCGCCGCTCGCGCTCGTGCTCGGCGCCGAGGGCAAGGGCTTGCGCCAGCTCACGCGCGAGACCTGCGACAAACTCGCCCGCATCGACGTGCCGGGCGCAATCAAGAGCCTGAACGTCTCGAACGCGGCCGCGCTGTCGCTCTATGTCGCGAGCCGCGCGCTCGGCAAGGCATGAAACGAAAAACGGCGGGCCCCCCAGCCCGCCGTTCGCCCCGCTATTTCTCAATGAGTTTTACTCGGCTTCCGCCTTCGCATCGGCGCCGCCCTTGCCCTTGCGGAACAGGCGGATGCTCATGCGGTCGGGCCCGAGGATCGTCACCTCCGCCTCGGCGCGAATGACGCGCTTCTCGGCTTTGCCCTTCGCCGCACGTTCGGGCTTCACCTCGGATTCGATTCTGGCCGTGCGCTGGCGCGGTGGCGGCGGCGCCGGCTCGATACGCCCATCGTCGTCGACATAATGCCGGCGTTCGATGACGCGCGGCGGGTCGTCGACGACGCGCTGATGCTCGATCACCACCGGCTTGTCGCGGATGATCTTCGTCGTGTTGACGACGTCGTGCTTGACCTTGCCGGCGTGACGGCGTCGCAACTCCTCGATCACCGCCGGATCGTTGTGCGTCATGCGCCGACCCGGCCGCGTCTGCGCCTTGCGCGCCGGCGGAGTCTCGCAGGCCCGGCCGCAACTCACATACGGATAGGCTCGCGTCTGGGCCGGGCGCTTGATGACGTAGGTGCCGGGCGCGACCTCGATCGCGTAAGGCTGGCCGGGCTGCACGGCGTAAGGATAGAGAGGCGCCGGCTGCGCCGAGGCGTATTGCGCCTGCGCGGCAACGGGCGTCGCCGCGGCGGCGAGCGCGATCAGAACGATGGAACGCATGGTCGTCATTTCAGCGGCGGCTCCGTCTGCGGCGCCGGCCGGCCGTCGAAGACGCGGAAGCGGCCGCGCGGCTCCTCGACGACGAAGGCGGACGACGTCGTCCAGGTGCGGGTAAAGGTTTCGGCCGGATCGGTGCCCTCGCCGCGCGCGGACAGATCCTCGTCGCGGCCCGAAATCGGCTGCTCGCCGGTGGCCGGGAAGTAATGCCGGTGACGCCACGGCGCGCGCCAATAGGCGCGAACATAGACGCCGGGCTGGTAGTCGTAGATGATGATCGGTCCGGCGCGGCGGCCCTCGGCCGAATAGTGCAGGCCGACATTGCGGTCGGCCGGCGCGCGCGGCAGATCTGCCGCGCAAACGGACGCAATCCCGGCGAAGCCGGCGCAGAAACCAATGATGTGTGCGAACATGCGCATGCGCTGTCACTCCACGCGACAACGCGCACTGTATACGAATGCTTTACCCTTCCGACCTCATTCGCCGGGTAACATTAATCCGGCGCGCCACGTGTGAACACGGCGCCGCCTCGACTCTGCCGGGTGGCGCGCGCGGGCGCATTGCGCTACCAATTTCGAACGACGCACTGAGGGTTAATGCGCGACATGCCGAACCGACGTACGACACTGCCGCCGCCCGGCGCACATCCGGAGAAGCCGCGGGGCACGTTCCGCCAACGTTACGACGAACTCGAGACGCGCCGCACCGAGCTGGTGGCGCGGCTGCGTGCGCTCGGCGACGGCGGCCAGCGCCACCCCGGTTACAAGCGGGCGATGAAGCTTCTCAACGACACGTTCCGCAAGTCGAAGCTGGCGCAGCGCCTTGCCGTCCTGCAAGCGGCCGCCTGGCTGATCGACATCCTGGAGAAGCTCTCTTCGACGCTGTGAAGCGGCGTAAACGGGATATAAAACATTGATCCACGTCAATTAGTTATGTCAACACTACCTACCTTAGTCTAAGACTTTCGACTTAAGACTCGAGGCCGATAGATGGCGCCCCCGCCAGGTGGATAGTTTTACCGCGGGGACGGCATTCGGAAGGGTGAAATCCAAGTCAAACCACTTCGCCACTGCCCGTCCCCAGGCACGACAACATCCGTCAACTCTGGGGAAGCGCCCATGTCTACGACAACAGCCACCGGCTTTACGTCGCGTGGTATGACCGCCGAAGAGCGGAAGGTCATCTTTGCGTCGTCGCTCGGCACCGTGTTCGAGTGGTACGACTTCTACATCTACGGCACGCTCGGCGTGTTTCTGGCGAAGTACTTCTTCGCCAATGTGCCGCCCAATGTCGGCTTCATCTTCGCGCTGCTCGCTTTCGCCGCCGGCTTCGCGGTTCGTCCGTTCGGGGCGCTGATCTTCGGCCGGCTCGGTGACATCATCGGGCGCAAATACACCTTCCTCGTCACCATGACGCTGATGGGCGTCGGCACGTTCTTCATCGGCGTGCTGCCCGGCTACGGCACCTGGGGCATCATGGCGCCGGTGCTGCTGATCGCGCTGCGTCTTGTGCAGGGCCTTGCCCTCGGCGGCGAGTACGGCGGCGCGGCGACCTACGTCGCCGAGCACGCGCCTGCCGGCAAGCGCGGCTATTTCACGTCCTGGATCCAGACCACCGCCACGCTCGGCCTGTTCATGGCGCTGCTGCTGATCCTCGGCATCCGTACCGCGATGGGCGAGCAGGCCTTCGGCGACTGGGGCTGGCGCATTCCGTTCCTGCTCTCCGCCGTGCTGCTCGGCGTATCGATCTGGATCCGGCTGACGCTCAACGAGTCGCCGCTATTCCAGCGCATGAAGGCGGAAGGCAAGGCCTCGAAGCGGCCGCTTTCGGAAGCCTTCGGCCAGTGGTCGAACGCCAAGATCGCGATCCTGGCGCTGTTCGGCGCCACCGCAGGCGAAGCGGTCGTTTGGTACGGCGGACAGTTCTATTCGCTGTTCTTCCTCACGCAGACGATCAAGGTGCCGGCGGTAACGGCGCAGATCATGATCGTCGTCGCACTGGCGATCGCGACGCCCGGCTTCATCTTCTTCGGCTGGCTGTCCGACAGGATCGGCCGCAAGCCAATAATGATGGCCGGCTTCGCGCTCGCGGTGATCACCTACTTCCCGCTGTTCCAGGGGATCACCCACTTCGCCAATCCGAAGCTGGAAGCCGCACTCAACGGTTCGCCGATCGTCGTGACGGCCGACCCCAGCCAGTGCTCCTTCCAGTTCAAGGCGACCGGCACGGAAACCTTCACGAGCGGCTGCGACGTCATCAAGGCGGCGCTGGTCGGATTGTCGGTGAACTACACGAACGTCGCGGCGCCCAAGGGCACCCCGGCGAGCGTGAAGATCGGTGATACGCAGCTGGCTGGTCCGGCGGCGACGCCGGCGGCCATCGCGGCGGCGGTGAAGGCGCACGGTTATCCGGCGTCGGCCGACGTGAACGACATCAACTACCCGATGACGGTGCTTCTGCTCACGATCCTGGTCGTCTACGTGACCATGGTCTACGGCCCGATCGCCGCCTGGCTGGTCGAGTTGTTCCCGACGCGAATCCGTTATTCGGGCCTGTCGCTGCCATATCACATCGGCAATGGCTGGTTCGGCGGCTTCCTGCCGGCCACCGTGTTCGCCATCGTGGCTGCCACGGGCAACATCTACTCGGGCCTCTGGTACCCGATCATCGTCGCGGCGATGAGCTTCGTCGTCGCGCTGATCTTCCTGCCGGAGACGAAGGACCGCGACATCGAACAGATGTGAGACGTCAGGCGGGCCGGTGGCAGACTGTCGCCCCGGCCCCCTCCGTGACCGACGCCCCGCGGGAGACCGCGGGGTGTTTTTTATGCCCGCCCGGCCGCGCTTGCCCGCCGTCGCCGACGCTGGTAGCCCTCCGGCCAGCGGCCACCGGCCGGCCGGGTTAGCTCAGCGGTAGAGCAGCGGTTTTGTAAACCGAAGGTCGGGGGTTCAATCCCCTCACCCGGCACCGGAGGCGGCAATATCGCCTCAAAATAAGCCGATCCCGCCTCGCCTTCCCGAGAGAAACGGTCTTTCCGGCGGTTCGGGAGTGTGCCAAACTGTAAGGGTTAGTAATACCCTTGGAGATCTAGCAATGCCTCAGGGCACCGTTAAGTGGTTCAACCCGACGAAGGGCTACGGCTTCATCCAGCCGCAGGAAGGCGGCAAGGATGTGTTCGTCCATATCTCGGCGGTCGAACGCGCAGGGCTGAGCACGCTGAACGAAGGACAGAGCGTTCAGTTTGAACTCGTCGAGAACCGCGGCAAGACGTCCGCGGAGAACCTCAAGGTCAAGTGACCCTGAGTCTTCTGGCCTGAACTGACTGGTTTGTCTGTCTTAAGCGTTCGCCGCCGAGCCGTCCGGCCCGGCGGTTCTCCGCATTTGTATGCCTCGCCGCAGGGCGAAATGCGACGCTGTCCTCAGCGCGTCAAATTGCCGAGTTCGGGGAACGGCGCATAGACCGCGTCCTTGCACAAGTCTCGGACCACGAGCTTGGCATCGATGAAGTTGTCGAGCTTCGCCGACACATAGACCGCCGCGCCTTCTTTGGGACCTGCATATTTGCCGTCCATGTCGCGCGCGTTGTAGCGCAGGCAAGCGACGTAACGCTGACCCTGCCCAACATCCTTGAGCACCGGCTGCGTGACGCCGGCTCCATGCACATGGGTCGGATCGTTGAGGTAGGTGCGCAGGAACGCGATGAGATCGGCCTTGTAATCCTGCGGATAGACGTTCTGCGCGTCCCAGCGCGCCTTCAGCTCGGCCGGCGTCGGTCCGAGATCGGGCGTCGCACAGCCGCCCAGCAACCCCACGCCGATCAACGCCGCCACCGTTGCGCCACGCATCGCTTTGACAGTCTCCGGTCGGGCCGCCCCGCTCCCTTCAACTACATTTTCGACAGCTTGGCCACATCGACCGCCTGCGCGTAGGACAGCTTCGCGGCGGCGTCCGCGGACCCCTGCACGTGGATCATGAATTTGTTGCCGACCATCATGAGAACGTCGCCGTCATTGGTCTGGATCGCGCGCTGCGCGCCGACCTTGATCAGCTTGCCCATGGCGCCGGCCAGCGCCGGGTTGTTCAGCATCGGGCCGAACTGCATGAGCATGGCCGAGTCACCGGTGATCGACACCTCGACATTGTCGCCCTTGTCGTTGGTGTAGCTGCGCGACGCAGCCGAAGCGCCGCCGAACATCGCCGCTCCGATGGCGTTTGCCTGCGCCTTCTCCGCCTTCCATCCCGGCAGCGGTGTCGGCAGCATGGCGGCAAAGGCTTCTGCGTTCTTCTGTCCGATGAGTTGCGAGGCGAGGTCGAGCGACTGCTTGGCGTTCTGCATGTCGCCGGCCTGATAGGCTTTGCGGCCCGCATCGATGGCGTCGAGAATATCGTCGGCCGCAAACGCCGGCGCGACGCCGGCGGCAAGGACAAGACTCAAGGCGAATATCCGCACGATTTGCATGGAAGCCCCCCGGTTTCTCCGCGAATCCGACAGAGAGATTAGCAGACTGAGGGCGGGTGGCGCGGCGGTTCTGCAACCGCCACGCCGGTCGGCTGTTCAGGGCAGGTTGAACCCGACGCGCGCCATGACGGTTCGCCCCGGCTGCGGGTAAGCGTTGAAGCGCCCCAGTGTCGCCGTGCTGGCAATGCCGTAGTCGAAGTACATGTCGTTGAACAGGTTCTGCACCGTCAGCGACCAGAATGCGTTCTTGTACTCGCCGCCGATGCGCATATCGACGACCGTGTGCGACGGGATGACCGGCTGGACATTGGTGGAATCGTTGTCGAGCCGGCGCGGCCCCGCATAGCGCACGGTCACGTCATAGACGACGAACTTGTCCCAGATGTTCCAGGTCAGGCCGGCATTGGCCGTCCATTTCGAGATCAGCGGAATGTCGTTGCCGGCGAACTGGCCCTCCGTGAACACGGCGCGGGTGTAGGTGAGATTGCCGCGCAGCCGCACCGTCGGCGAAATGTCGAGTGTCGCAGCGTTCTCGACGCCATAATGGTGCGTCGGATCGAGGTTGATGTTGGTGCCGGTCGCCGGGCTATAGAAGATCTCGTCGTGTAGCCGCATGTCGTAGACGGATGTCTGCCACTTCAACGGCCCGAGCGTCACGCGGACGCCGCCCTCGGCTTCGTTCGAAGTCTGCGTGCGCAGGTCGAAATTGGTCGGCGTCGGGGCCGGGAAATTGAAGGCGACGGCCTGACCGACGCGCTCGTCGGCGTTCGGCACGCGGAAGGCGTGCGCGAGGTGACCGAACAGCGCCAGGTCCGGCGTGATGCGGTGCTCGAGACCGCCTTGCGCCGCATATTTCCATTCGCTCTTGTCGAGCGGGGACCCTTGCGCGTCGCCGAAGCCGGACGGCGCGTTCGGATCGTAGGTGTCGCGGGCCGAAATCGTGTTGCGCTGGTAGCGCAGGCCGGCAGTGAGGTCGGTGTCCGGCCGCAGCGCGACCGTGCCGTTGCCGTAGAAGGCCGCGGTGGTCTGTTTGATGTCGTAGATGTGGTACGGCGCGGAGTTGAAGTCCTGCGACCGGTCCTGCTCGAAGGCGGTGCGATAATAATCGAAGCCGGTCGTGATCTTCGCCGGACGGCCGAGCGCGTCGGTCTCGATCTTGAGCCGCGGCGTCACCGAGGCGGTCGTCAGCTTGGTGTCGACGCCGTTATAGGGCGAGCCGTTGAAGAACAGCTCCGCCTGCTGCGTCTTGCGGCGATAACTGCCATCGACGATCGCCTCGAGCCCCGGTGCCAGCACCCGGCTGACGCCGAGCGTGTAATTCTGGCCCTGCTTGTTGCTGTAATCGTTCGGCGTCGCCGCGCCGGTGCGGTCGGTGATCAGCTGGTTGACGCCGATGCTCGGATCGACCGTCCGCCCACCCGGAAGTCCGAGCTTCTGATCGTCGGCGAGGACGTTGAAATAGACGCTGCCCTCGCTCGTCGTGTAGCGGATATCGCCGTTGATGCCTTTCTGGTGCAGCTTGCTGTTCTCGCGATAGCCGTCGGTCGTCAGGCCGAACGTATTCAGCGCCACCGACAGCGGCCCGGACGAGCCGCTGGCCGAGGTCCGCACTTCCTTGGTCCGGAACGAGCCGAAGGCGGTCTCGACGCGCGCCGACGGCGGCTGGCCGACGCCGTTTTTTGTGACGATGTTGATCACCCCGCCGACCGCGCCGTCGCCGTAGAGCACGGCGCCGCTGTTGCCGCGCGTCACCTCGATGCGCTCGATCGCATTGAGCGGGACCGACGAATAGTCGAAGCCTTGCAGGTCGAAATCGTTGAAGCGCCGGCCGTTCACCAGGACGAGCACGTTCGATGTCGCGCTGGCGCCAAAGCCGCGCAGGTCGATGACATCGCGCGCGCCGTTGACGCCGGCGCCGACGTGCTGAATCTGCACGCCGGCCTGCTCGCTGATGATCTCGGTGAGCGTCTGCCGCGGCGAGCGCGCGATGTCTTCCGACGTGATTACCGATGTCGACGCGCCGGTGATGCCGCCATTGCCGATGCGCGTGACACCGACATCGATGGTCGGCAGCACAAGCGGCGCGCCATTGTCTTGCGCGTGCGCGTCCTGCGCGGCAAGACCGAGCGCGAGTGCCGCGCCGGTCAGACGAAATATGAGTCCCATGTCGCAACGTTCCTTCGTTCGCGCGCAACGCATTCCATGCGTCGCGCACAGCGGGTCAGAGCGGACCCGATGCGAAGGAAACGGAACGCCACGGACCTAAAGCGCGCGACGCTGTCGTTTCGAAGTCGATCGGAGGGAGAGCGTCACCCGCCGCACGGCCTTCGCACCGGCATTGCCGTCACCGCTGCGAAAGACCGCTCCGTATGGACGCCCCGTCCACCGGTTGGGTGACTGCGCTGGCAGGTCTCCTGGCTCGCGGGTCGTCGCCCAGTTGCGTCCGGCCTTCCCGGTTGCCCAGTGGCCGTAATGGACGCGAGCTATCCGCTCACAGTTGCGGGGGCAGCCACGGATAAGATCCGTGTTCCCTCTTTCGTCCCCGGTCGCCCGGGGAACCAGCACGTCGAAAATGTGGCGCGGAAGCTTGAGCAGAGTCAAGCGCCGCGACGCGCGGCGCTCGACTGCTCCACGAAGGCGGCGATCAGCCGGCCTTCTTGACGTGATGCTTCACGCCGCTCGCCTGATGCTTGAGCGTCTTCACGTGATGCTTCACGTGCTTGACGGTCTTGCGATGCTTGAGCGCGACATGCTTCTTCGCATGATGGCGGTGCTTCATCGCGACGTGCTTCGCCGCCTTGTGCGTCTTGACCGCGGCCTTGTGCTTGACGGTCGTCGTCTGCTGAACGGGCGCTGCGTTGGTGGGCGCGGTCCCCTGCGCGAAGGCCGGAGCGGCCAGCAGGCTTGCCGCGACCAGGGCGCTTGCAATCGTTTTGATCATGGATGTCATCCTTTTCATTGATGGGCGGCCGTCGCCCGTAGATCTCGGCGGATGTGGCATGTGGCCCATCCTCGCCCGCGAGCATGACGCGGCCCTCTTGAACGCGTCCTGAAGTCAACTTTTAGCGATTGTTCAGCTTTGCGGATGGCCCCGTGCTAGAGTGATAACGCAGTGCTCGCGGCGGTGTGATCGGCACCATTCGGAATTATCGCGCCGCCCGGGATGAAAGCCCCGACATCGATTGTTCGTCCTGTCACCAACAAGGAGAACACCTATGACTTCGAGCCGGAAGCTTTGTCACCTTGGCCTGCTCGGCGCCTTCGCCCTGGCAGTCGCCGCAGGCCCGGCCTTCGCGCAGGATGCCGATGGCGCCAAGAAGAAGCCCGTGACCCAGCAGCAGAAGAAGGCTGAAAAGCCGAAGAGCAATATGGAGAAGGACACGACGTCGAACTACCCGCCGACGCAGGTCCCCGGCAGCGGCTACTAATCGTCGGCCGCAGGCATTCCTGCGGTTTGTTCATTTCGCGTTCATCTCACGCCAACCACGCCGCCTTAGTCTCGACATGACTGCCCTGCAATTCTTTGCGCGGGGCGGACTACGAGAACCGAGGCGGCGATGGCGTTCGACCCTGTCCCTTCCGACCCCCATGCGCAGGCCGCGCTGGCGCTTCACCGCTTCGGCTTCGGCCCGAAGCCGGGCGACATTGCGCGCGTCGCGTCCGATCCGCGCGGCGCCGTCGCAGCCGAGCTGAAAGCGGGCGCAAAAACCATTGACGATCCGGCGCTGTCGAGCAGCGCCGAGGACGCGCGCGACACCGTCGCGTTTCAACAGGACAGGAAACGCGAGCGCGAGGCTCGCCGCGCGCGCGCCGCCGGTGGCGGCAGCATGGCCGCCGGCGACATGGCCGAGCCCGGCAGCAACGAAATGTCGGTGCGCAAGCCCGGACCGCCGCTGCCGCAGCGCCTCTACCTCAACGAAGCCCAGGCGCACTACCAGGCCGCGCTGGACGCCGACATCGGCCTCGTCGAACGCCTGGTCTGGTTCTGGTCCAACCATTTCTGCGTCTCCGCAGACAAGAACGGCCTCGTCCGCTCGCTGTGCGGGGCCTATGAGCGCGAAGCGATCCGCCCGCACGTGGTCGGCAGGTTCTCCGACATGCTCGTCGCCGCCGAGACCCATCCGGCAATGCTCCTCTACCTCGACAATGCGCGCTCGTTCGGCCCCGCCTCGATCGCCGGGGAGCGTCAGCATAAAGGCCTCAACGA
>DASTGR010000324.1:0-4529 GCA_035718885.1 Pseudolabrys sp.
TGCTTCGACGCTCACGCCGCTGCGCGTCAGCCTGACAACGTCGCCGTCGGCAAGCTCGTGCACGGCGGCGTCGGACGGCGACAGTTTCAGGGAATTGCCCCAGACCTCGTGCGTCAATGCGCGCGGGCATTCCTGAAGCCAGGCATTGTCGGCGAAACGGCCGTCCCATAGTGACGTGTCTGCTGCGAGCACGAGCGTCAGTGGCGGCTGCTGCGCTGGCGCGATGTTCGGTAGTTTAGGCGCAGGCGATGCGACTGGCTTTGCGGCCGTATCCGTTACGACGCCGTCGTGCAGCCAGCGCTTCCAGTTCGTTTCGAAATCGCCGCTCGCATGCGTCTGCCAGGTCCCGCGCACCAGCGCGTAGGGATCGGCGGCGAGGGCGCCCGCGAGGAGACCGAGGAGCTCGTGCGCACTCCGCGTGTCATAGAGCGGCCGGATCAGCGGCTGCACGATACTGGCCGTGCCGTCGACGGCGCGCAGGTCGCCCCACGATTCAAGCGCGTGTGACATTGGCAGCCGCCACTGGCAGCGCCGCGCTGTCTCATTGTCGTCGAGGCCGAGATGGACGCTGAACGGAGCCTTCGCGATCAGGTTCCCGAGATCGAGCTCGCCCGGCGTCGCATAGGCGGGATTGCTGTCGAGGATGAGGAGCGTTTCGGCGCGGCCTGCGCGAAGGTCATTCGCCAGTTCGTCCAGCGACTGCGCGTGCCCCTTGTCATTGATATCGATCGCCGGGATGAGGTCGACCGGCGCGGCGAGCTGCGCGTTGATCCAGTGGCAGAGCGCGTGCACGTCGGGCGGTTGGGTGTCGCCTGCGAGGACCATCGCACGACCCTTGTGCGCGGTGAGATCGTTCGTGGCGGCCTCGGCAAAGCTGCGCGCGTGGTCGGGCAATTCGCCCGTCTCGACCTGGGCGCCGAGCGCGCGCGCAATGTGAAGCGCGATGTTGCGTATCAGCGCCGGGTGCAGCGCCAGCCGCTCGTCCGCGTTGGCGCCGGTCAGCCGCCACATCGACTCGACCGCATAGAGCCGCAGGAACTCTTCCGGCGGCAATTGCGACTGCCGCACTTTCGCGAACGCGGCAGCGTTTCGCATCTGGTGCGGTCCGGGGCCGAGCGGATCGGCGTCCAGCGTGAGCACAATCCGGGCGCGGTCGATATGCGGCAGCAGATCGTATGGCTGGCCGTACGCCTGGGCCGCGCCGGTGCGCGCCGCGTCGTCGTCGATCGGCTCGTGGCGCAGCCAGCGGGCCTCGGGGAAAATCTCGCCGAGCGCGCGCAATTGCCGGATCAAGGTCGGCGAGGTGATGCGGCCGGTGACGATGCGCAGGCCGGCGCCGTGTCGCGTCTTCTCCTTGGCCAGTTGCGCGACGAGCGCGCCTTCGAATTCGCTCCAGGCGGCGATGTCTTCGCCGTGCCGCACCGCCTGCGCGCGATCCGGCGAATAGAGCGACATGATTTGGGCCTGGGCGAAGATGTCGATGCCGCCGAGGGATGCGGGGTGGCGGGGATTGCCGTCGAGGCGGGTCGGACGACCCTCATATGACGTCGCCAGCACGCCCTGCGCATAGCCGGACAGCGGAACGGCGGTGGCGAATTGCAGCGGCAGGCCGGGGGTCACGCCTTCGGGCATGGTCACGTAGGGCACGATCTCCTCGTGCGGCGGGCCGCAGGAGGAAAGCGTGAAGGCCATGCCGCCGGCGAGCAGGGCGAGGGCCTTGCGGCGGTCGATCTCCAATTTGGTGTCCCGCGTGCTCATCGGTGGCACACCGTGCAGTCGGTGAGGCGCTTCGTGTTGATGTGGTAGGCGGCCATGAGGGCGCGGCCGGCCTTCTCGGCGTCCTTCGGGGGACGCCACTGCGTGCTGAAGATGTCGGCCTGCGGACGCAGGTGCGGCGCCGGGTCGCGGTGGCAGTCGAGGCACCAGCCCATCGTCAGGGGCGCCTTCTGCTGCATCAGCGGCATCTGATCGACCTGGCCGTGGCAGGTGGTGCAGCCCACGCCGTTCTTCACGTGCACGGCGTGATCGAAATAGACGTAGTCCGGCAGGCGATGCACGCGGCTCCACCGGATCGGCTTGCCGCTCGCCAGGCTCTCGCGCACTGGCTTGAGCATCTGCGCATTCGTGTAGAGCTGCGAATGGCAGGTCATGCAGGTGCGGGTCGGCGGCACCGACGCCACAGGAGATGTCTCGACGCCCGTATGGCAATAGCGGCAGTCGAGCCCGAGCTGACCGACATGGTGCTGGTGCGAGAACGGCACCGGCTGCGTCAGCAGCGTGTCCTGTCCGGTGATGTAGGGTGAGCGCATCACCGCATAGGCCCCCGCGACCGCCGCGATCGGCACGACCAGCACCGCGAGCAGCGCGACGCGCAGCGCCGTATCCGCCCATGGCCTAAAGATCTGTGCCATCGCCCCGCGCGTGCAGAAAATTGAACGCCCCGCGGTTTGAACGCCACCTCGACGCACAAGGTTCCGCCGCTATGCCGGGTACGGAACGCGCGAGACGGCGGCCGGTTAACGCCCCAAGGGCGTCGCAAATCCTCCTCTCAAGAAGAACGGCCGACAGGTGAAGCCATGAACGTCTCCGATTTTTTCTGGAAGCGCATGTCCGACTGGGGCGTGCGCCGCATCTACGGTTTTCCCGGCGACGGCATTAACGGCCTGATGGGCGGGCTTGCGCGGACCGAGGGCAAGATCGATTTCGTCCAGGCGCGGCACGAGGAGATGGCCGCCTTCATGGCCTGCGCGCACGCCAAGTTCACCGGCGAGGTCGGCGTCTGCCTCGCCACCTCCGGCCCCGGCGCGATCCATCTCCTCAACGGCCTCTATGACGCGCGGCTCGACCACCAGCCGGTGGTCGCCATTGTCGGCCAGCAGGCGCGGACCGCGCTCGGCGGCCATTACCAGCAGGAGGTCGACCTCCACACCTTGTTCAAGGACGTCGCCGGCGAATATGTCGAGATGGCGACCGAGCCGGCGCAGGTGCGCCACGTCATCGACCGCGCCATGCGCATCGCCATCGCCGAACGCGCCGTCACCTGCATCATCCTGCCGAACGACCTCCAGGAACTCGCCGCCGTCGAGACGCCGCCGCGCGCGCACGGCACCGTGCATTCCGGCATCGGCTATTCGGCGCCGCGCGTCATGCCGGCCGACGCCGACCTCGCCCGCGCCGCCGACGTGCTCAACGCCGGCAAGAAGGTGGCCATGCTGGTCGGCGCCGGCGCGCTCGCCGCCACCGACGAGGTGATCGAGATCGCCGATCTGCTCGGCGCCGGCATCGCCAAGGCGCTGCTCGGCAAGGCGGCGGTGCCGGACGATCTGCCTTACGTCACCGGCTCGATCGGCCTTCTCGGCACGCGGCCGAGCTACGAGATGATGACGGAGTGCGACACGCTCTTGATGGTCGGCTCCGGCTTTCCCTATTCCGAGTTCCTGCCTGAGGAAGGCCAGGCGCGCGGCGTGCAGATCGACATCGACCCGAAGATGCTGTCGATCCGCTATCCGATGGAGGTCAACCTCGTCGGCGACAGCGCCGCGACCTTGCGCGCGCTGATCCCGCTCCTGAAGCGCAAGGCCGACCGCAAATGGCGCGGCACGATCGAGACGAACGTCAAGGACTGGTGGAAGACGCTGGAGGCGATCGCGCACCAGGACGGCGAGCCGATCAACCCGCAGCGCGTGTTCTGGGAATTGTCGCCGAAGCTGCCCGACCGCTGCATCCTGGTCGGCGATTCCGGCTCCGGCACCAACTGGTATGCGCGCGACGTCAAATTGCGCCGCGGCATGATGGGTACGGTGTCGGGCGGCCTCGCGACGATGGGCTGCGGCGTGCCTTACGCCATCGGCGCCAAGTTCGCGCATCCCGACCGGCCGGTGATCGCCATGGTCGGCGACGGCGCCATGCAGATGAACGGCATCAACGGCCTCATCACCATCGCCAAATACTGGGAGAAGTGGGCCGACCCGCGCCTCATCGTGCTGGTGCTCAACAACGAGGACCTCAACCAGGTGACGTGGGAGATGCGCGCCATGGCCGGCGATCCGAAGTTCGAGGCGTCGCAGGACCTGCCGAACGTCCACTTCGCGCGCTATGCCGAGCTGGTGGGCTTGAAGGGCATCTTCTGCGACGATCCGAACAAGATCGCCGCGGCCTGGGACGAGGCGCTGGCGGCGCGCACGCCCGTCGTGCTCGAGATGAAGACCGACCCGGACATTCCGCCGCTGCCGCCGCACATCTCGCTGAAGCAGGCGAAGGCCTTCGCCTCGACCCTGTGGCAGGGCGACCCGAACGAGGCCAGCATCATCAAGAAGACCATCAAGGAGTTCGCGGAAGAGCTGCTGCCGCATTGATGCGGCGTCATCCACGATGCCGCACGTGCCCTCTCCCCTCCGAACTCGGGCTTGCCCGAGTTCGGCAGTTGGAGTGGTCGAAGTCGGATATATCCGACTTCGACTGGGAGAGGGCATGGAAAGATTCTCCACGTATTCGGTTGGGTGAGGGGTCGCACCCCTCACCCATTCATT
>DASTGR010000325.1:0-20937 GCA_035718885.1 Pseudolabrys sp.
GGAGATATTGGTGTCTCTGGTGATCAAGATGGCCGCGGTGGTCGCGCTCGGCGCTCCGGCGGCAGCGGTGGTCGCCTTCGAGGTCCTGCTCAACGCGACATCGATGTTCAACCACAGCAATGTCGCGTTGCCGGCATGGGCGGAGCCGGCCGCGCGCTGGCTCATCGTGACGCCGCAAATGCACGAAGTGCACCACTCGGTCGAGCGGGCCGAGACGGACAGCAATTTCGGATTCAATCTGCCCTGGTGGGATCGCCTGTTCGGCACCTATCGGGCCAAGCCGGCGGCCGGCGACGACGTTGTCATCGGCCTGCCGGTGTTTCGCGATCCGGCCGAGCGGACACTGCTGCGTCTCCTGACGCAGCCGTTTCGCCGCGCGCGCTAGTGAAGGCCGCCGAAAGCCCAGATCAGAAGCAGGATCGGGATCGGCACGCCGAGCAGCCACAGAAGAAGATAACGTCCCATTGTCGCCCCACAGTTTGGTTCAAGGTGGGAAAGGAACTCGAAAACCGCCGTCCGGTTCCGCGGGGTTTTACACAGGGAATTGAAGGTTTTGTGAGCCGTATGGCCGCAGCCCGAAGTGTCGCTTATCCTCCCGGTTCATGGCCAAGGCGGCGCTGCCATTGTTTCATCTCTACGGCGACCCGCCGGGCGCGCAGGCATTCGACTTCATCCACGTTGAAACGATCGCCGCGCGATCGGTGCCGCATGACTGGACCATCCGCGCGCACCGCCATCGGGACCTGTTTCAGGTGCTGCTGATCGCGGAGGGCGGCGGCGAGATGTCCTACGAGACCGCGACGGTCACCTTCGCGGCTCCCGCAGTTTTGCTGGTGCCGCCGCGCATCGCGCACGGATTTCGATTCAAGCCGGTCTCAACCTCCGGCTGGGTGGTCAGCTTTTCCGAAGACGTTGCCGGCGCGCTGGGCGACCGTTCGGGCGAGGCTCTCGAACGGCTGACGGCGCTCGCCGCCGAGCCGGTGTTGCCGCTCGGCGAGGTCGGCGAGATCGAGCGCGCCTCTTCGCTCTGCCGCGAGCTTCAAGAGGAGGGCTTCCTCGCCCGCGAGGGACACCGGCTGGCGATGCGCGCGCTGCTCGCGCTTATCGCCATCGAGGTTGTGCGGCTCGCAGCGAGCCGGGCACGCAGCGGCGTCGTGACGCTGTCGCCGGCCGATGCCCGGATCGAAGACCTGCGGCGGCTGATCGACGACAATTTCCGCAACGAGCGGCTGATCCGCTTCTACGCCGAGCGGCTCAACATGACGTCAGACCGGCTGAACGATCATGTGAAGCGCGCGACGGGTGTCACCGCCGGTCACCTGATCCGACAGCGCGTCCTGACCGAGGCCAAGCGACAACTTGTCTTCACGGGCCAAGCGATCCACGAAATCGCGTACGACCTTGCATTCGCCGACCCGTCGCACTTCACGCGTTTCTTCCGCAAGCAGACCGGCATGACGCCGCAGGCGTTCCGCGAGCGCCGCGGCGGCTAGGCTTGCTTCAGCGAATCCTTCCGGATGAATGCGATCGCCACCGCCGCGCCGATGAGTTCGGCCGCGCCGCTGCCCGTGAGCGCCATGCGCATGCCGGCGAGGAAGTCCGCTCCGCTTAGCGCTTGCGGTCCGGCATGGGCGGCGAACAACGCGCCCAGGATGGCGACACCGAGCGTCGCGCCGACCATGCGGGTCGTGTTAAGCAGGCCGGACGCCGTGCCCGAGCGTGTCGGCGGCAGCGCCGCGACCGCGACGCCGTTCACCGGCGCGGTGTTGAGCCCGAGGCCGATGCCGACGACGACCAGCGCGGCTTCGATCAGGACGAGGCTGGTCGTCTCGCCGATCGCGGCAAGGCCGAGCGCGCCGGCGCCCATGCACAGCATGCCGGAGGTCATCACCACGCGCGGGCCGAGGCGGTTGTTCAGGTAGCCGGCGAACTGCGAGACCGTGAAGAACGCGATCGGCATCGGCATCATGTCGAGACCGGTCACGAAGGGCGTCGCGCCGCGCACGGACTGGAAGTAGAGCGGCATGATGAAGAGCAGCGCGTACATGCCGAATGTCATCAACCCGGCGATTGCGAGCGAGGCCGAGAAGGTCCGCCGCGCAAAGACCTCGAGCGGCAGCAGCGGCCCCGGCGTGCGCGCTTCGACGAAGACGAGCAGGGCGAAAGCGGCGAGGGCGATCATCACGACGCCGAGGATGACCGGCGAGGTCCATCCCCAGTGCGAGCCCTCAATGGCCGCGAAAGCGAAGGCGACCAGCCCGGTGATCGCCAGCGTCTGACCGGGTAGATCGAGCCGTCGGCCCGCCGGTTCGGCGCTTTCGCGCACGCCGACGTAGGTGAGCGTGATCGCCGCCGCGCAGATCGGCAGGATGAGATAAAAGATGCTGCGCCAGCCGATCGTGTCGACCAGCCAGCCGCCGAGCATCGGGCCGATGATGAAGGCCAGACCGTTGCAGCTCGCCCAGACGCCCATGGCGTGCGCGCGCTCGCGCCGGTCGGGGAAGGCGAGCGTGAGCAGCACGAGCGACATCGGCACCATGCAGGCGGCGCCGAGCCCGCTGACGACGCGGCCGGCGATCAGGATTGCGGCGTTTGGCGCCAGCGCGCAGACGAGCGTACCGGCGATGAACAGGAAGATGCCGGCGACGAAGACGCGGCGGCGTCCGTAGAGATCGCCGAGCGTGCCGCCCGTGAGCAGGAAGCTCGCATAAATGAGATTGTAGGCGTCAACCACCCATTGCATGGCGCTGATGCCGGCATGCAGGTCGGCGTCGATGCTTCTGATCGCCAGATTGACGACGGACGTGTCGATCTGCGCGAACAGCACGGCGAGCGAGCTCGCGATGAGGACGAGGCGAGGTCGCGTCTGCGCGGACGCGTCCTTCGTTGTTGCAGCCAGAGGCATGGCAAGTCCTTCCTCAGTTTCTCGCCCGAAAAAAGTTCCCCTCGCGTGCGGCGCGGCTTGTGCGCCTCCGCTCCCGCGAAGGGAAACGAATGTTTGTGGTCCGAAACATCATTAACTCTGATCGCGCCGCGGACGGGTCGGCGATCATCGGACTTGATCCTAGGTGCGCCACCGGCGCGGTCACACCCGCTTCCTGTTTCGTGTGCGGTGCTCGAATGCAGCGCGCGTGGTTAAGCGGCTAACGGGTAAGGTAAAGGCTTGGTTTCTTTTGCCGCTCGGAGTTGAAAAGAATACGCATGAGTTGTCCGGTTTTCAGGGAGGACACAATGCGTAAAGCTTCGACCGCGACCGTAGCGTTGATCGTCGCCATCGCCCTTTATTTCACGATGAGCTGGGGCCTCGACGGCTTCCGTGCGCTGACGTCGCCGAATTACGGTCTCGATGACGTATGGCGTTCGCAACTCGTGTTCGACGCCGGGCGTCTGCTGCATCTCTCGCCGATCGGCATCATCAAGCTTGCGGCGTTCCTCGCCGCGATGAAACTCGCCGTCGCCGGAATTTGCGTCGTGCACATCGCCGACCGCTTCCGCTCCTTCGCCGGCGGCAATGCCGACCCGCAGATCCTCGAAGGTGCGTTGATCATCATCGTCGTCTACAGCTTCCTGTCCGTCGCTCCCGCAGTCTGGTCCGGCAATGCCGAGATCGTCCGCGAATACGCGATCCACATCCTGCTCGCGTGCCTGGCGCTCGCGCTCTGCATCGCCGAGCGCAACGTGCTCGCCATGCCGATCCTGGAGCCGGAATCCAAGACGGAGGAGACGCCGCAGGTCATGCCGAGCTCGGCTCTGCACCCGTAACCGGCAAATCAGGCGCGGCAAGGTCCTGTCATGCTCGACCGCATCATCGCCACGCTTCTGCTCTGGGGCCTGCGCGGCTGTCTCGCCTGGTTCGTGATGCACGAAGCGACGAGCGTGGCAGTCGAGAAGCTGGACGAGGTCGCCCGCGCGCTGGGCACCCTTCAGGCGGGCCTCTAGGCCCGCCTTCCGGTCTCCTACTTGCTCTTGCCGATCTCTTCGATGACCGCCGCCGCCTCTTTGAAGGCGTGATTGGCCGCCGGCACGCCGCAGTAGATCGCCTGTTGAAGGATGATCTCCTTAATGTCGTCGTGCGAGAACCCGCCTTCGGTCAGCGCGGCCCGCACGTGCATGCGGAATTCCTCCCACTTGTCGAGCGCGAGCATGGTGCCGATCACGAGCACGCGGCGCGTGCGCTCGTCATAGTGCGGGCGCGTCCACACTTCGCCCCATGCGGCGCGGGTGATGAAGTCCTGGAATTCCGCATTGAAGGGCGTCTTGCCCTTGAGCGAGCGGTCCACCCAGGCATCGCCCAGCACCTTGCGGCGCTGCGCCATGCCGCGCTCGTAGCGTTCGCGTTCGTCCATGATGCGCGCCTTTCGTCAGTCGAGAAGAAAATCGAGCGCGGCCTTGGTGAAGGCGGCCGGCTGCTCGACATTGGAAATGTGCGCCGCATCGAGCGTCGCGAGCTTCGCGCCGGGGATCGCCTTGGCGATGGTCTCGCCGGCGGCCGGCGGCGTCGCCGGATCGTGCGCGCCGACGATCACCAGGGTCGGCGCCTTGATCGTCGGATTGCTGGCGCGGAAGTCGATGTCGCGCACGGCGGCGACGCAGGCCATGTAACCGGCGTGATTGCTGGCGACGAACATCTTCGTCATGCGTTCCATTGCCTGTGGCGCGCGCTCGCGGAAGCCCTTGGTGAACCAGCGCTCCATATTGGCGGCGACGAGGTCGCTCAACTGGTGCGTCTCGAGGAAGCGCAGGCGGTCGGCCCAAGGCGCCTTGTCGGCGTAGTGGTAATGCGTGTTGGCGAGGACCAGCTTCTGGATACGCTCGGGCGCGTTGGCCCCCAGCCACTGGCCGTCCATGCCGCCCATCGACAGGCCGCACCAGTTGGTCTTCTTGATGCCGAGGCCGTCGAGGACACCCAGGATGTCGCGGCCGAAGCGGTCGAAGCTGTAAGGGCCTTTCGGTGCGCCTGACTTGCCGTGGCCGCGGCGATCGTACCGGATAAGCCGGAAATGCTTGCCGAACTCGTCTGCCTGGTCGTCCCACATGTGCAGGTCGGTGCCGAGCGAGTTCGACAGCATCAGCGCCGGCGCGTCGTCACGGCCGGAGACCTCGACATTGATCGGACAGCCGTCGTCGACGGTGATGGTCGGCATGGCGGTTTCTCCCCTTCGAATTCTTGTTTTCGCTCAAGCGGCAGGCTGGTTCACCCATTAGGCGAAGGCAGGGCGTCCTGCAAAGGGCTTTTCAGGACGGCCGCAAGGCCTTAAGTGCAGGCGTTCGGGTTTTGCGGCTACCCTAGGAGACGGCACCGATGGCGATGACGATGACGGGCGAGGTCCAGCTTCCCGCCACGCGCGAGGTTGTTTGGCAGAAGCTCAACGACGCCGATGTGCTCAAGGCATGCATCCCCGGCTGCGAGGAGCTCAACAAGACCTCGGACACGGAATTCCAGGCGGTGTCGGTGACCAAGATCGGCCCGGTGAAGGCCCGCTTTAAAGGCAAGGTGCAGCTCACCGACCTCGACCCGCCGAACGGCTACAAGATTTCGGGTGAGGGCGACGGCGGCGTCGCCGGCTTCGCCAAGGGTGCGGCGACGGTCGCGCTCACCGACAAGGACGGCGGCACGCTGCTCACCTACAATGTCGAGGCCCAGATCGGCGGCAAGCTGGCGCAGCTCGGCCAGCGGCTGGTCAATGGCGCGGCCAAGAAGCTTGCCGACGACTTCTTCCGCAACTTCGCCGCGACTGTCGAGAAGTCCTGATCTTTGTACCGCCGTCTCTGCCCTGCGCGGCGTTCGGACGGCTTGACCGGCACGGCGCCGGGGGTCCACACTTGCCGCCTGTTCCAAGGCCAAACTGGATCGAAATCGACGTGATTTCACGCCCCCGTCGCCGCCGAAGAACGGCGAACGGCCAATAAGGGGCGATTCGGACCTAAAGTGGGAGGAATGCGATGCCGACCGTGTCCATGACGGTGAACGGGAAACCCGTCTCCGGCGAAGTCGAGGCGCGCACCTTGCTGGTGCAATTCCTGCGCGAGAACCTCAGGCTGACCGGCACGCATGTCGGCTGCGACACGTCCCAGTGCGGCGCCTGCGTCGTGCATGTCGACGGCATCGCTGCAAAATCCTGCACCACGCTCGCGCTTCAGTGCGAGGGCGCCAAGATCACCACGATCGAGGGTCTGGCCGAGCCGGGCGGCAAGCTGCACCCGATGCAGGAGGCTTTCCGCGAGCATCACGGCCTCCAGTGCGGCTACTGCACGCCGGGCATGATCATGGCCGCGCTCGACATCGTGCGCCGCAATGGCAATGACCTCGACGAGCACACGATCCGCGAGCAGCTCGACGGCAATCTGTGCCGCTGCACGGGCTACCACAACATCGTGAAGGCGATCGCCGCCGGCGCGAAGGCCATGGCTTAAAGGCGACGGCGGCGCTCGAGAGCCGCCGGCGGAAGTCGGAATAACAGTCAACTGGGAGGAGACCGCCATGAGCGCGACCGGTATCGGCGCGGCGGTGCGCCGGAAGGAAGACATCCGCTTCATCACCGGTAAAGGCCAATACACCGACGACGTGGTGCGGCCGGGCGAGGCCCGTGCCGTGTTCGTGCGCTCGCCGCACGCCCGCGCCCGCATCAAGGGCATCGACGCCTCGGAAGCGAGGAAGATGCCCGGCGTGATCGGCGTGCTGACCGGAGCCGAGCTCGCCTCCGACAAGATCGGCAATCTCATCTGCGGCTGGATGATCCATTCCAAGGACGGCTCGCCGATGAAGATGGCGCCGCATCCGGCGCTGGCGGCGGCCACGGTCAACCATGTCGGCGACGCGGTCGCCGTGGTGATTGCCGAAACGCAAGCGCAAGGACGCGACGCGGCCGAGAAGGTGAAGGTCGATTACGAGGTGCTGCCGGCGGTCACCGATCCGGCCAAGGCCAAGAGCGGCCCGCAGATACACGAGCTCGCGCCAAAGAACACGATCTACGAATGGTCGCTCGGCGACGCCAAGGCGACCGAGGCGGCCTTCGCCTCAGCCCAGCACGTGACGAAGCTCGACATCGTCAATAATCGCCTCGCGCCGAATGCGATCGAGCCTCGCGCCGCGCTCGCCGAATACGACGCCGGCACCGACCATCTGACGCTGTGGAACACGTCGCAGAATCCGCATGTTGCGCGGCTCGTCATCTCCGCCTTCATCGGCATCGCGCCAGAGCACAAATTGCGCGTGATTGCGCCCGACGTCGGCGGCGGCTTCGGTTCGAAGATATTCATCTATCCTGAGGAGGTCGTCTGCCTCTGGGCGGCGCGCAAGGTGCAGCGGCCGGTCAAGTGGGTGGCGGAGCGAACCGAGTCCTTCGTCACCGATGCGCACGGTCGCGACCACGTCACGCATGCCGAAATCGCGCTCGATCTCAACGGCAAGATCCTGGGCTTGCGCGCTCGCACCGTCGCCAATCTCGGCGCCTACATGTCCACGTTCTCGTCGTCGGTGCCGACCTATCTCTACGCGACGCTCCTGTCGGGCCAGTACGACATTCCGCACATCTACTGCGAAGTCGACGCGGTCTATACGAACACTGTGCCGGTCGACGCCTATCGCGGGGCAGGACGTCCCGAAGCGACCTTCGTCGTCGAGCGGCTTGTGGAAGTCGCGGCGCGCGAGATGGGGCTCGATCCGGCCGACCTGCGCAAGCGCAACTTCATCAAGTCGTTTCCGCACCAGACGCCGGTGATCATGGCCTATGACGCGGGCGACTATAACGCCTCGCTGAAGAAGGCGATGGAGATCGCTGATGTGAAGAGCTTCGGCAAGCGCAAGCGCGAGAGCGCGCGTCACGGCAAGCTCCGCGGCATCGGTTATTCGACCTACATCGAGGCCTGCGGCATCGCGCCGAGCCAGGCGGTCGGCTCGCTTGGGGCCGGCGTCGGCCTGTGGGAGTCGGCCGAAGTGCGGGTCAATCCGACCGGTACGGTCGAAGTGCTGACCGGCAGTCACGCGCACGGGCAGGGGCACGAGACCACCTTCGCGCAGCTTGTGTCAGAACGACTCGGCATTCCGTTCGACAACGTGTCGATCGTGCACGGCGACACCGACAAGGTGCAGTTCGGCATGGGCACATACGGCTCGCGCTCCGGCGCGGTCGGCATGTCGGCGATCGTCAAGGCGCTCGACAAGGTCGAGGCCAAGGCCAAGAAGGTCGCCGCTCACATGCTCGAGGCCGCCGAAGGCGACATTGAATTCAAGGACGGCAAGTTCACCGTCGCCGGCACCGACAAGTCGGCCGCGTTCGGCGACGTCGCGCTCAACGCCTACATCGCGCACAAGTTCTCCGGGCAGGAGCTCGAGCCCGGATTGAAGGAGACCTCCTTCTACGATCCGACCAACTTCACGTTCCCGGCCGGCTGCCACATCTGCGAGGTCGAAGTCGACCGCGACACCGGCAAGGCCGAGATCGTCAACTGGACCGCAGTCGACGATTTCGGCACCGTGATCAACCCGATGATCGTCGAGGGCCAGGTGCACGGCGGCATCGCGCAGGGCGTTGGCCAGGCGCTGCTCGAAGGCGTCGTCTACGACAAGGACGGGCAGCTCGTGTCCGGCTCGTTCATGGACTACACGATGCCGCGCGCGCACGACCTGCCGTCGTTCAATGTCGAGACCACCATGACGAGATCGCCGTCCAACCCGCTCGGCATCAAGGGCTGTGGCGAGGCGGGCGCGATCGCCGCGCCGGCGGCAGTCATCAATGCCATCACCGATGCCATCGGCTCCGAACAGGTGCCGATGCCGGCCACCGCCAATGCGGTGTGGTCGGCACTGCAAAAAGCTACGCCGCGTCAGGCGGCCTAAAGGAATTACGGGAGACCAAGATGTACAATTTCACCTTCCATCGTCCGACCACGGTCCGCCAGGCGGCCGGGCTCTTGTCACGCAATCCGGAGGCCAAGCTATTGGCAGGCGGGCATTCGCTCCTGCCGGTGATGAAGCAGCGGCTGGCCCAGCCGTCGGCGCTGATCGACCTGTCGTTGGTCGAGGGCATGGCCGGCGTCGAACTCAAGGGCCGCTCTGTGGTGATCGGCGCCATGACGCGGCACGCCGACGTCGCCAAGTCCGACGTTCTCAAGGAAGCCATGCCGGCGCTTGCCGCCGTGCCTGGCTCGATCGGCGACCCGCAGGTGCGCAATCGCGGCACGATCGGTGGTTCGATCGCCAACAACGATCCGAACGCCGACTATCCGGCCGCGCTGCTCGGTCTCGGCGCCACCATCATCACCAACAAGCGCCGCATCGCCGCCGACGATTTCTTCCAGGGCATGTTCTCAACCGCGCTGGAAGAGGGCGAGATCATCGTCAAGGTCTCATTCCCGATCGCCAAGAAGGCGGCCTACGAGAAGTTCAAGCACCCGGCCTCGGGCTTCGCGCTGGTCGGTGTCTTCGTGTCCAAGCGTGGCCCGGATATCCGCGTCGCGGTGACGGGCGCCGGCTCGAACGGCGTCTTCCGCGTGAGTTCGTTCGAGGAGGCGTTGAAGAAGCGCTTCTCGCCGAAATCGATCGAGGGCATGACGGTGCCGGCCTCGGGCATGAACAGTGATATCCACGCTTCGCCGGAATATCGCGCGCATCTTGTCGGCGTGCTGGCGAAGAGGGCGCTGGCCAAGGCGACGGCTTAACGCGAGGCCTGTCAATACAAAGGGCGCGCGGTCTTCGGACTGCGCGCTTTTTGCTTTTCTGGCCTAGAGCCGCATCGTCGCCGGATCGTACCAGCGGAACGTGCTGCGGCCGGCCGCCTTGGCGGCGTAGAGCGCCGCGTCGGCGCGCCGCATCGCCACCTCGGGGCGACAGCCATCAATCGCGGTGAGACCGACCGAGGCGCCGACATGGAAACGTCTCCAGCCACAGTGGATCGGCCGGCTCATCGCGGCCATGACCTGCCGCGCCATCAGCACCGGCGTACGATCGGACGGCCCGAGCAGGATCGCGAATTCGTCGCCGCCGACGCGGGCGACGATGGTGGCGGTGTCGCCGGCGGCTGCGAGGCGCCGCGCCGCCTCCTTCAGGCACGCGTCGCCCGCCGCATGGCCGAGCGAGTCGTTGACGTCCTTGAAGCCGTCGAGGTCGACGAGCAGCAGCGTGCCGCCAGCGTCGCCGCAGGCCTCGTCGAGCCGCGCCAGAAACTGACGCCGGTTGGCCAGCCCGGTCAGGTCGTCGAACTCGGCGCGGCGCCGGATGTCGTCGAGCCGCGCGTGCTCCTCGGTGATGTCCTGCTTGAGGCCGAACAGCCGCACCGGCCGCTCGCCGCTGCACTCGACCGTCGCCGTGATGCGGATCCAGCGCCGTTCGCCATCGGGCGTCACAATGTCGGTGTCGAGGTTGAAGCCTGTGCGCTCGGCGATGGCGCGGCTGCGGATGCGGTCGAGCCGTTTCAGCGAATCAGCCGGATAGCGGATGAGTGTCTGCCGGCGCACCAGCGGCCGCTCGCGGGCGATCGTGAACATGTCGTAGGTGCCGCCGGACCATTGCAGCGTTTCCGTCGCCAGGTCGCATTCCCACAGGCCGAGGCGCGCGGCGGCGGAGGCGCGCTCGAAGATCTCGCGGCTGCGCGCGAGCGCGGCATCCTGCTGGCCGATGAGGCGTCCTTGCGCCTCGACCACGGCGGCGAGGCGGGCAACCGCGGCGGCCGTGGATTCGTGCGAGTAGGGGTCGACGCCGGCAATGCCGTCGGGTGCGGTTTGCGGATGAAACCCGAGCCCCTTCGCCATTGCGTCCTTCCAATTCCCAATGCGAGGCGAGGCTAGAGCCGGGTGCGTTAACACTTCGCTAGTGGCCGCGACCGGCTCAAGTTCCCTCGTTGAATGCCGAGCGATGCTATCCTGCGCTCATGAGTCGTTCGAGCGCTGCCATCGATCTTGACGGCATGCTGCGCGATGCCGCCGCGCTGCATCGCGCCGGCCGGCTGGCGGAGGCGGAGCCGCTCTATCTCGCAATCCTGCACGAAGTTCCTGCGCACTTCGATGCACTGCACCTCATCGGGGTGGTGCGGCAGCAACAGGGACGCGACGCCGAGGCCATCGCATTCATCGACCGCGCGCTCGCGTTGCGGCCGGATAATGCCGCCGCGCTCAGCAATCGCGCCCTGTCGCTGCGCGCACTCGGCCGCGCGCACGAGGCGCTGGCGTGCTGCGACCGCGCGCTGGCGGTGAAGCCGGATTTCGCCGACGCGCACAACAATCGCGGCCTCGCCCTCGCGGCGCTCAAGAGGCCCGCCGAGGCGCTCAAGAGCTACGAGGCGGCGCTGTCGCATGCGCCGGCGCATATCGATGCGCTCAACAATTGCGGCATCGCGCTGTTCGAGGTGAACCGGCTCGACGAGGCGCTCGTCTGTTTCGATCGCGTGCTGGCGCTTCGGCCGGGCCATGTGCATGGAAGCTGGAATCGGGCGCAGGTACTGCTCCTGATGGGCGATTTCGCCCGCGGCTGGCCGGAGCACGAGGGACGGCTTGCCTCGAATCCAAGACTGAAGCGGGGTTTCACGCAGCCCCTCTGGCTTGGCGATGCGCCGCTCGCCGGCAGGACGATCCTGCTGCGCGCCGAGCAGGGGCTGGGCGACACGATCCAGTTCTGCCGTTACGCGCCGATGGTTGCCGCGCGCGGCGCGCGCGTGGTCCTCGAGGTGCAGCGACCGCTGGTCGATCTGATGCGGACGCTCGACAGCGCGATCGAGGTGGTCGCGCGCGGCGATGCACTGCCCGAATTCGATCTGCATTGCCCGCTGCTCAGCCTGCCGCTCGCCTTCAAGACGGAGCTCACGACGATCCCGGCGCGGACGCCGTATCTGCGCGCGCCGGCGGGCGCCATCGATTGGAAGTCCCGGCTCGGCACGAAACGTCCGCGGATCGGACTCGTCTGGTCCGGCAACCCCGGCCACAAGCGCGACGCCACGCGCTCGATTCCATTCTACGCGCTCATGCCGCTCCTCGATATCGACGCGTCCTTCGTCAGCCTGCAAAAGGACGTTCGTGCGAGCGACGCGGCCTTGCTCAAGCAGACAGGTCAAGTGGTCGACGTCGCCGACAGCCTGACGAGCTTTGCCGAGACGGCGTCATTGATCGCGACGCTCGATCTCGTGATCTCGGTCGACACCAGCGCCGCGCACCTGACCGGTGCGCTCGGCAAGCCGCTGTGGCTCCTGCTGCCGCAGGTGCCGGACTGGCGCTGGCTCATGGGCCGCGACGACAGTCCCTGGTATCCGACCGCACGGCTCTTCCGTCAGGACACGACGCGCGCCTGGGGAGGAGTGGTCGCGCGGATTCGCGCCGCTCTCGAGGACTTCGTCAGGCGCGCCGCCTAGGCCTTGTCTAATTCCGCCAGCAAGTCGTGCAGGTCGAGCGGATGCGTGAACATCTGCAAGCCGCCATCCGGCCGCTGCGGCCACTTGTCCTTCGGCCGATCCCAATAGAGCTCGACGCCGTTGTCGTCCGGGTCGCGCAGGTAGAGCGCCTCGGACACGCCGTGGTCGCTGGCGCCCTCGAGCGGGATCTTGGCGACGATCAGCCGCTTGAGCGCGTCGGCCAGAAGCCGCCGCGTCGGGTAGAGGATCGCAGTGTGGTAGAGGCCGGTGGTGCCGGGGGCGGGCGGGTGTCCGCCGCGGCTCTCCCAGGTGTTGAGGCCGAGATGGTGGTGGTAGCCGCCGGCCGAGATGAAGGCGGCGCCCGGGCGCTGGTAAGTCACCTGGAAGCCCAGCACCCCGACGTAGAAGTCGAGCGCCCGCTGGAGGTCGGCGACCTTCAGGTGGACGTGGCCGATGCGGACGCCGGCGTCGATGGTGGGGAATTGCAGGGTTTTTTCGGCGGTTTCGGTGGACATGGGGGCTATCTCTGGCTGGCCGGAGGCGGCTTTGCTACCCACATGTAAGCCGCCCGCCGGTTCGGATAAAGTGTCACGGAGGTGACCGAGGAATGCCTGTTACACCGCTCCCCGCCAGCATCGACCAGACCGTCCAGCTTCTCGGGAAGGCCGACTATATCGCCGACCGCTCATTGGCGACGGTGCTCTACCTCGCGCTGAAGATGGGACGGCCGATCTTCCTGGAAGGCGAGGCCGGCGTCGGCAAAACCGAGATCGCCAAGGTGCTGGCCGTCAGCCTCGGGCGCAAGCTGATCCGCCTCCAGTGCTACGAGGGCCTCGACGTCTCGGCCGCGGTCTATGAGTGGAATTACGGCGCGCAGATGATCGCCATCCGTCTTGCCGAAGCGGAGGGTGGGGGCGACCGCGAGCGCATCGAGCACGACGTCTTCTCCGAGAAATTCCTGATCAAGCGTCCGCTCTTGCAGGCGCTGGAGCCGGACCCGGATGGCGCGCCGGTGCTGCTCATCGACGAGATCGACCGCACCGACGAGGCCTTCGAGGCGTTCCTCCTGGAGGTGCTCGCCGACTTCCAGGTGACGGTGCCGGAGCTCGGCACGGTGAAGGCGCCGCATCCGCCGATCGTCGTGGTCACGTCGAACCGCACGCGCGAGGTGCACGACGCGCTCAAGCGGCGCTGCCTCTATCACTGGGTCGGCTATCCGGACGCCGCGCGCGAATTGAAGATCCTGCGCACCAAGGTGCCGGGCATATCCAAGAAATTGTCGGAGCAGGTCGTCGCCTTCGTGCAGGCCTTGCGCAAGGAGGACCTGTTCAAGGTGCCGGGCGTCGCCGAGACGCTCGACTGGGCCGGCGCGCTGACCGAGCTCGACGCCGTCGCGCTCGATCCGGCGACGGTGTCGGATACGCTCGGTGTGCTTCTGAAATACCAGGACGACATTGCCCGGCTCGACACCAGCAAGGTGAAGGCGCTGCTCGACGAGGTGAAGTCGGAATTGCGCGCGGCGGAGTAATTCTCTCCTTCACCTCTCCCCGCTTGCGGGGAGAGGTCGGCGCGCGCAGCGCGCCGGGTGAGGGGGCTTTGCAATTGGATTGATGAGATGACCGATCGAATGCCTACCCCTCATCCCGACCCTCTCCCCGCAAGCGGGGAGAGGGAGAAGAGCGGCCGCCTCGCCGACAACATCCTCTACTTCGCGCGCGCGCTGCGCGCCGCCGGCATGCCGGTCGGGCCGGGCAGCGTGCTCGATGCGCTGACGGCGCTTCAGGTCGCGCATGTCGGTAATCGTGAGGACGTCTACTGGACGCTGCACGCCGTCTTCGTGAAAAGGCGCGAGCATGCGATCCTGTTCGATCAGGCGTTCCGCATCTTCTTCCGCCGCCGTGGCCTGATGGAGAAGATGCTCGCGGCCATGTTGCCCGAGACGCTGCCGAGTGCGCCGAAGCCGCCGGAGGCCGGCGCGCAGCGCATCCAGGACGCGCTCTTTGCCGGCATGAATCAGCGCGAGCGCGAGGAAGTGCTCGAAATCGATGCGCGGCTGACCTGGTCCGACCGCGAAGTGCTTCAGAAGAAGGACTTCGCGCAGATGACCGCGGCAGAGATTGCGCAGGCGAAAGACGCGATCGCGCGGCTCGCCCTGCCGTTCGACCTCGTGCGCACGCGGCGGCTCGCGCCGTCGCGTCACGGCCACATCATCGATGTGCGCCGCACGCTGCGCGCCAGCATGAAGGCAGGCGGGGCGGTCATCGACCTCAAATATGTCGGGCCGCAGCAGAAGGAGCCGCCGATCGTCGCGCTGCTCGATATCTCGGGCTCGATGAGCCAGTACACCCGGCTGTTCCTGCATTTCCTGCACGCCGTGACCGAGCGTGAGAAGCGCGTCACGACGTTCCTGTTCGGCACGCGGCTGACCAATGTCACGCGCTCGATCCGCCAGCGCGACCCGGACGAGGCGCTGGCCGCCTGCGGCGCCAATGTCGCCGACTGGGCGGGCGGCACGCGCATCGCCACGTCCTTGGCCGAATTCAACAAGCGGTGGGCAAGGCGGGTGCTGGGGCAGGGGGCGGTCGTGCTGCTCATTACAGATGGGCTTGAGCGCGATGCCGACGATACACTATCATTCGAGATGGACCGGTTGCACCGCTCGTGCCGCCGGCTGATCTGGCTCAATCCCCTCCTGCGCTTCGAGGGCTTCGAGCCCCGTGCCAAAGGGGTGCGGACGATCCTGCCGCATGTTGATGAACTGCGGCCGATCCACAATCTCGATGCCATGCGCGACCTCGTGCGCGCGCTCTCGGGCGCGTCGGTCAAGGCGCGCGATCCGAAGGAGATGCTGCGGAGCGTGGCGTAATCTTGCCTTCACCTCTCCCCGCTTGCGGGGAGAGGTCGATCCGCCGAAGCGTTAGCGAAGGCGGATCGGGTGACGGGCTCTTACTCGGTTACGGGATTGAGCGGCCAAAAGATGCCCCTCACCCCAACCCACTCCCCGCAAGAGCGGGGAGAGGGAGAACAAGCGGAGGTACACGATGCTCGCACGTGACGAAGACATCCTCAAAGCCGCCGAAGACTGGCGCAAAGCGGGGCGCGGCGTGGCGCTGGCGACCGTGGTCGAGACGTGGGGCTCGGCGCCGCGGCCGGTCGGCTCGAACCTCGTCATCGACGAGGAAGGAAACTTCCTCGGCTCGGTGTCGGGCGGCTGCGTCGAAGGCGCGGTCGTGACTGAAGCGATCGACGTGATCGACTCGGGCGAGCCAAAAATGCTCGAATTCGGCGTCGCCGACGACACGGCCTGGAAGGTCGGGCTGTCCTGCGGCGGCACCATCCGTGTCTATGTGGAGAAGGTCAGTTGAAACTCGACATCCTCCACACTCTCAATGCCGAGCGCGAAGCGCGGCGCGCGGTCGTCGTCGTCACCCATGTCGACAGCGGCGAGCAGCGCGTCGTCAAGGCGAACGAGGTCGCGAGCGACCCGCTGCATGACCTGATCGAAAAGCGTCTGCGCATGGCCAAGAGCGGCATGGAGGAGACGGCCGAGGGTCGCGTCTTCCTCACCGTGCACGTGCCGTCGGCGCGGCTGGTCATCACCGGCGCCGTGCATATCAGCCAGGCGCTGGCGCCGATGGCGGCGCTGGTCGGCTTCGATGTCACCATCGTCGATCCGCGCACGGCGTTCGCGTCGCAGGAGCGCTTCCCCGACGTGAAGGTGATCGCGCAATGGCCGGACGAGGCGCTGCCGCCCCTGAACATCGACCATTACACCGCGTTCGTGGCGCTGACGCACGATCCCAAGATCGACGATCCGGCCCTGCTGCATGCCTTGCAGCGCGACTGCTTCTATATCGGCGCGCTCGGCTCAAAGAAAACGCATGCGAGGCGGGTCGATCGCTTGAAGCAGGCCGGCATCGCCGAGGCCGCGATCGCGCGCATCCATGCCCCGATCGGCCTTTCCATCGGCGCCGTGTCGCCGGCAGAGATCGCGGTGTCGATCCTTGCCGAGATCACGCAGTCGCTGCGCGTGAAGGCCGATAGGGAAGCGGTGGCGGCATGAAATTCGGCGCGGTCCCGGTCGGCGAGGCGCTCGGCGCCACGGCGGTGCATTCGATCCGCACCGGCGATCTCGTGCTCAGGAAAGGCACGCTGATCCGCGCCGAGGAGATTGCCGCGCTTCAGGCCGCCGGCGTCAAGGAGATCGTCGTGTCGCGGCTCGAGCCCGGCGACGTTTCCGAGGATGAAGCCGCCGCCGACATCGCCGCTGCGCTGAAGGGCGACGGCGCGCGGCTCGACCGCGCCTTTACCGGCCGCTGCAATCTGTTCGCCGAGCGCGCCGGCGTGCTGGTGGTCGATCGCGACGCGATCGACAGGCTCAACCGGGTCGACGAGGCGGTGACCGCGGCGACATTGTCGGCGTTCAAGCCGGTGGTCGAAGGCGAGATGATCGCCACGGTCAAAATCATTCCCTTCGCGGTCGCTGCGAGCGCGCGCGACAGGGCCGTGGCGGAGGCATCGCGCGCCAAGCCGGTGATCCGCGTCGAGCCCTACACGATCAAAAAGATCGGCATCGTTTCGACATTGCTGCCGGGGCTGGCGCCGAAGGTCATCGACAAGACGCTCAGGATCACCGAGGCGCGCATCGCGCCGGCCGGCGCGACGATCGTCGCCGAGAAGCGCGTGCCGCACGAGCAGGCCGCGCTCGCCAAGGCCATTGCGGAGGTGAAGAAAGCCGGCGCCGAACTCGTCATCGTATTCGGCGCCTCGGCGATTGCCGATCGCCGCGACGTCATCCCGATGGCGATCGAGACGGCGGGCGGCGAGATCGAGCATTTCGGCATGCCGGTCGACCCTGGCAACCTGATGCTGGTCGGTCGCATCGGCGGTGAGCCGGTTGTCGGCGCGCCGGGCTGCGCCCGCTCGCCGAAGGAGAACGGGTTCGACTGGATCCTGATGCGCCTTCTCGCCGGCCTTCCGGTCACGCGCGCCGACATCACCGGCATGGGCGTGGGCGGTCTCCTCATGGAGATCGTGACTCGGCCGCAGCCACGCACCGAGCCGCAGCCCGAGAAGGGCAAGCGCATCGCGGCGCTGGTGCTGGCGGCCGGCCGCTCGACGCGCATGGGCGCGATCAACAAACTGATCGCCGAGATCGGCGGCAAGCCGCTGGTGCGCATCGCGGCCGAGCAGGCGCTCGCCTCGCGCGCGTCGCCCGTTATCGTCGTCACCGGCCACGAGAAGCAAAAGGTCGAGGCCGCGCTTGCCGGACTCCCGGTCAAATTTGCGCATAACCCCGACTACGCCGAAGGGCTGGGTTCCTCGCTCAAGGCCGGTATCGCCGCCGTGCCGAAGGAGGCCGACGGCGTCATTGTCTGTCTCGGCGACATGCCCCAGGTCGATGCCGGGCTGATCGACAAGCTTCTCGCCGGTTTCGATCCGGAAAAGGGCGCGCTGGTCGTGGTGCCGTCGATCGACGGCCGCCGCGGCAATCCGGTCGTATGGGCGCGCCGCTTCTTCCCCGACTTGATGGCGGTGCAAGGCGACATTGGCGCGCGCCACCTCATCGGCACCTATACCGAGGCGGTGATCGAAGTGCCGGTCGCGGGCGCGGCGGCGCTCACCGATGTCGATACCCCCGAGTCGCTGTCGGCGGTCAAGGCGGAAATCGAACGCGCCTAGCGATTCGAATCATTGATCGGGCTCCCCGACTCGCCCCAGGTTCCGGCCATGTTGGGGTAGGGCTCTTATGAGCGAGGTTTACGCACCTGTCGCCCGCGTGATGGTGGTCGCAGCTCTGTTGGCTGCGATCGGCACGCTCATGCTCGTCACGGTGCAGACCGCGCGCGCCGCCGGCGCGCTGGCGATCGGCTCGTGCGGCGCCTATGGCGAGGCCTACGATTTCCGCAGCGCCGACGAGGCGAGCAGGTCGGCGCTCGCCAAATGCAAGGACGGCTCCTGCCGCGTGGTCGCGACCGTCAAGCGCGGCTGCGCGGCGCTCGCCGTCGATTATGCCAATGCCTGCGGCGGCCATGGCGTCGGCAAGGCCCCGCGGCTCGGCGCGGCGCAGAACGTGGCACTCAAGTCCTGCTATTCGGACGGCGCCAAGGAGTGCGTGATCCGCACTTTTTTCTGCGATTCCAAGGGCTAGGCGCGGAGGCGCCGACCCACCCTGAACCTCAAGATCGAAGCGAAAAGTGAGGGCGCTTGCGCCGGGTTTCGGGACCGGCTATATATGACTGACCAGTCAGTCATATTGTGCAGCGATGGCCCGAGCTCCGGACAAGGCGACTTCGCGGAAGGGAAAGGCTGGCCCGGGCAGGGCCCGTCCGGCCGCATCCGCATCCGGCAAGCGCGAGGCGCGCAGTGCGGAACGCCGCGAGGCCATCCTCGCCGCCGCGCTCGACGAATTCTCCGCGCGCGGTTTCGAGGCGGCGCGCCTCGACGATGTCGCGAAACGGGCCGGCGTCGCCAAGGGCACGATCTATCTCTACTTTCGCGACAAGGAGAGCCTGTTCCAGGAACTCATCCGCGCGATGCTCGCGCCGCTGGTCGCGATTATCGAGGGGATGGGGGCCGCCGACGTGCCGATGGCGCGCGTCTCCGAGCACATCGTCGACCTGTTCGTGCGCGAGGTCTACGAGACGCGGCGCAAGGATGTCATCCGTCTCATCCTCACCGAAGGCCAGCGCTTCCCGCACATCGCCGAGTTCTACTATCGCGAGGTGCTCTCGCGCATCATCGCTGCCGTGCGCGCACTGTTGAAGCGCGCCGCCGCGCGCGGCGAGGTGCCGGCCGGCCTCGTTGATTTCCCACAACTCATCGCCGCTCCGGGACTGGTAGCCGTCATCTGGGGCGGATTGTTCGACCGTTTCGAGCCGCTCGACGTGCGCGCAATGATGAAGACGCATGTCGAGCTGCTGTTCGGCTCGCGGAGGGCCACATGAGACCGTCCATCGTCGCCGCTCTGGCTGCCGCCGCATTGTCGCTCGCCGGATGCAATGCCGACAAACCCAATGTGTTGCAGGGCTGGGTCGAAGCCGACCTCGTCTTCGTCAGTCCGGACGAGCAGGGCCGCGTCGAGGTGCTGAAAGTGCGCGAGGGCGACCGCGTGCATAAGGCCGATCTGCTGTTCACGCTGGACGACGATCTTCAGAAATCGGATGTCGCGGTGCGCGAGACATCGCTCGCGAACGCGAAGCAGGGCTTCGCTCGGGCGCAAGAACTGCTCAAGACCGCGGCCGGGACGCAGAAGACCTATGACGACGCCGAGGCCGCGCTGCGTCAGGCCAAGGCCAATCTCGACTGGTCGAACACGAGGCTGGATCGCCGCACGATGAAGAGCCCGGTCGAAGGCGTCATTCAGCAGGTCTACTTCCGTCCGGGAGAGACGGTGGCGCCCGGCCGGGCCGTTCTGTCGGTGCTGCCGCCGGAGAACCTGAAGATCCGGTTCTTTGCGCCGGAAACCCTGGTGTCGCGCATCAAGTATGGCGACAGCGTCGCCGTCACCTGCGACGCCTGTGCGCCCGGCCTGACGGCAAAAGTCACGTTCATCTCCGGCAGCGCCGAATACACGCCGCCGGTGATCTACAGCCTCGAGGAGCGCGCCAAGCTCGTCTATTTGATCGAGGCGCATCCGAACGATCCCGAGAAATTCCGCGTCGGCCAGCCGGTCACCGTCACGCTGACGGGCGGGGCCGGGTCATGACGCCCGAGGTCGTGATCGACGTGCACGGCCTGACCAAGTCGTTCGACGGCCGCGCCGTCGTGCGCAATCTGTCGATGCAGGTGAAGCGCGGCTCGATCTACGGCTTCCTCGGCCCCAACGGCTCCGGCAAGACCACGACTATCCGCATGCTGTGCGGGCTTTTGACACCGGACGAGGGGACCGGCACCTGCCTCGGCTACGACATCCGCAAGGAAACCGACAAGATCAAGCCGCGCGTCGGCTATATGACGCAACGCTTCAGCCTCTATGAAGACCTGTCGGTACGCGAAAACCTCGAATTCATCGGCCGCATCTACGGGCTGGCGCGGCCGCGCGCCGCCGCGCGCGCTGCGATCGATCGGCTGGGACTGAAGGGCCGCGAGGAGCAGCTCGCGAAGGAATTGTCCGGTGGCTGGAAGCAGCGGCTTGCGCTCGGCGCGTGCACGTTGCCGGGGCCGCAGCTCCTCCTGCTCGACGAGCCGACCGCCGGCGTCGATCCGAAGGCGCGGCGCGAGTTCTGGAACGAGATCCACGCGCTCGCCGCCGAAGGGCTCACCGTGCTGGTTTCGACGCACTACATGGACGAGGCGGAGCGCTGTCACGAGATCGCCTATATCGCCTATGGCGAGTTGCTCGTGCACGGCACGGTCGACCACGTCATCGAGGCTTCCCATCTGACGACCTACGTCGTGAGCGCGCCGGATGGCGCGGGCCTTGCCGCGCTTGCCGACGAACTCGCGCATAAGACCGGCATCGACATGGTGGCGCCGTTCGGCACCAGCCTGCACGTCTCCGGCCGCGACAAGGACAAACTCGAGGCCGCGATTTCGCCGTTCCAGCGCGCCGGCTTCGACTGGAAGCCGTCGCATCCCTCCCTCGAAGACGTGTTCA
>DASTGR010000326.1:0-43951 GCA_035718885.1 Pseudolabrys sp.
GCCAAGCCGATCATCCCGTCGGGCCCGGTGCTGAAGTACGGCAAGGAAAAGAAGGGCAAGGAAGTCCACGAAGTCGTGATGAGCGACCCGCGCGTGCCGGCGCTGCGCGAGTGGTTCAGCATCGCGGCGCAGGACGACACCAATTACGACAAAGCCCTATCCGACGCGATCGCCAAGTTCCAGAAGGAGCATGGCCTCTCGCCGACCGGCCAGCTCACGCAGGCGACGCTCGACGCCATCAACGGCCCGAAGCGCGAGAAGTCCGTCGACGTCATCGTCGCCAACATGGAGCGCTGGCGCTGGATGCCGCGCGACCTCGGCAAGACCTACGTGATGGTCAACATTCCCGACTACACGCTCAAGGTCGTGCATGACGGCCGCCAGGTGTGGGCGACCAAGATCGTCTCCGGCAAGCCGCAGACGCCGACGCCGCTCGTCTCGACGCCGATGCAGCACATCATCGTCAACCCGTCCTGGTACGTGCCGCAGTCGATCATCCAGAACGAACTGCTGCCGCTCTATGCCAGCGACCCGCAGATCTTCGACCGCATGGGCCTCGAAGTGAAGCAGGGTCCGGATGGCCATATCAACGTCGTGCAGCCGCCCGGCGCCGCCAACGCGCTCGGCCGCATCAAGTTCGCATTCCCGAACAAGTTCCAGGTTTACCTGCACGACACTCCGGAGAAGAAGCTGTTCTCCTACGACAAGCGCGCCTTCAGCCACGGCTGCATGCGCGTTCTGGACCCGACCAAGTTCGGCGAGGTGATGCTGTCGCTGGCCATGGCCGGCCCGACGCCGAACGAGAAACAGCTCGACCGCATGTTCGGCCAGGAGGAGAAGACCTACAATCTCCAGAAGCAGCCGATGGTGCACCTGACCTACCAGACGGTGTTCGTCGACGAGGCCGGCAAGATGCATGTCGACGAGGACCTCTACGGCTTCGACGCGCGCATCCATTCGATCCTGCACAGCGACGAGCGCCGCGTCGCCGACGTCGCGCCGCCGCAGGACCCCAAGCGCGATCTGTCGACCGACAAGGCCAACCAGGAGATCCTGCGCCGCGTCGAACGCCGCGAGGCGCAGAACCCGTTCGCGTTCTTCGACAAGCTGTTTCGGTAATTGCGCATACGACAGCGCCACGCGCGGCGCCTGTCGATGCGCCCTCTCCCCTTGTGGGAGAGGGCATTGAGAGACTCTCCACGAATTCCATCGGGTGAGGGGGAACCCCCCTCACCCAGTCTTTTTGATTGAACCGCTGCGGTCGCCCTCTCCCACGAGGGGAGAGGGCACGTGCGGCCACGCCGCGCACGCCCTCCGCGGAACTATAGTTCCCGACTTTTCAGCCACACCGGCAACCCGCTCACCGCGCGATTGAAAAACATCATGCGCGCGGTGCGATGAGGCCGAAGTTCCGCATCGCCGCCGCAGCCGCGCCGCCGGGCCGGCCATTTTCCGCCACGCTTCCACAGTAAAAATTCGCAGCTTCGGGGGGACGACGAGCCCGTCAAGGTCTCGTTAACCGATCCCGTCAACACTCGAAACGCGGTCGCGGCGACGCTCCTTCGCGCGCGGCCAGCGGTGGGGCGTCGAATTGTACGGGCTTTACACGTGTCATTGAGTTCGGCGCGACAGATGTTCCTGTCGAGCACGGTCGCGCGCACGGGCGCCAGCCTCCTGCTTGCCGCGACGATCCTCCTCGGCGCGAACGCGTCTTTGCAGAACGCGGTCGCCGAAGGCGACACGCGGACGCTGACGTTCCATCACCTGCACACCGGCGAAGACATCACCATCACCTTCAAGCGCAACGGCCGTTACGACGACGCGGCGCTCAAGAAGCTCGACTGGTTCATGCGCGATTGGCGCAAGGAGCAGTCGACGAGCATGGATCCGCATCTGTTCGACCTGTTGTGGGAGGTCTATCGCGAAGTCGGCGCGACCGCGCCGATCGACGTCGTGTGCGGCTATCGCTCGCCCACGACCAACGCCATGCTGCGCGGGCGTTCGTCGGCGTCGGGCGTCGCCGAATTGAGCGAGCACACGCTCGGCCATGCGATGGATTTCTATATTCCCGGCGTGCCGCTGGCGAAGCTGCGCGAGATCGGGCTGCGTCTCCAGCGCGGCGGCGTCGGCTTCTATCCGTCGTCCGGCTCGCCCTTCGTGCACATGGACACCGGCAACATCCGTCACTGGCCGCGCATGACTTATGCGCAACTCGCCAAGGTCTTCCCCGACGGCCGCACCGTGCATGTGTCGTCGGAAGGCAAGCCGCTGCCGGGCTTTGCACTGGCGCTTGCGGACGCCGAAGCGCGCGGGCAGTCGCCGAACAAATTGTCGCTCGAGCAGGCGCTCGCGCACGGCGCAATCAACGAGTCGCAGGAGCGGGTGGCCGAGAACGTCGCGCTCAAGCAGAAGCGCATGCTGGTCGCCAAGATCTACGGCGGCAAGGACGCCGAGGACGCAGGCGACGACGCCGAGGCCGCGGTGGCGGCCGCGACGCCGCGCACGGGCCGCATGACGGTGGCGAGCGCGCAGGCCGCCAAGCCGATCGAGACGCAACGCATCGTGCCGCTGCCGGCGGCGCGGCCGCAAGGAGCGATCACGGTCGCGGCGGCCAAGTCGGCGCCCAAGCCGGCGGGCGTGACCTATGCGATGGCCTCGCTCGGCCCGAACATGTTCGATTCGCGCGGGCTGTGGCAGCAGGCGCCCGATCCGCTCGCCGCGCTGGCCAAGGCCGCGAGGCCGAAGCCGGTTGAGGTGGCTTCGGCCGGCCCGATCGTCACCGGCACCACCGGCGAACAGGCGCTCGCTTATGCGCCGGAGACGCCGTCCGTGCCGGCTCCGCGCGCCGCGGCGATGGGCGCCGGCGTGACCAAGGCGGTGGCCGCCGAATCGGCGCCGGAAACGCGCCAGTTCGCGGCGACGCCCAACACCACCGTGGTCGCCAAAGCTGGCGCCGCGTCGGGCACGTTTGCGCAGATGACCAGCGGCGCGCAGCGGCTGGACAGCCCGTGGCTGCGGGCGGCGATGCTGACGCCGAGCTTCAGCCATGCGATGACGACCACGAGATTTGGCGGCGTCGACCCGCGCGGCTTCGAAGAACTGCTGCACAAGCCGGCCCAGGCCGTGGCGATGGCCTTTTCGGCCGATCCGTCGTCCGGCATGAAGACCGAGCGGTTCACCGGCAACGCCGTGACCTTCCTCGCCACCGCGACCTTCGTCCGCGCCCGCACCGCGGCGCTGGATTAGGCGTCACATACTCGTAAGGCAGGAGGGCGTCATGGCCGGGCTTGACCCGGCCATCGATGATGCCTGTCCTCAGGCAAAACAGTACTGCCCTTCGTTGCGGCGACGCGTCATAGATTGCCGGGTCAAGCCCGGCAATGACGATGTGGCAGGCGCTCGCGGCGGCATCGAAGCCCCGCTATCCTGCTACCCGCGACTCAAGGCTGCTGACGCGGGACGACGATGCTCGAAACCTTCCTGCTGGTGCTCGCCGCGCTGTTCCCGATCGTCAACCCGCTCGGAACGGCGCTGGTCTTCCTCAGCATGACCAGCCGCGCCAGCAAGGCCGAGCGGCGCTCGCTGTCGCGCAGGGTCGCAATCAACTCGTTCTGCGTGATGGCCGGCGCCTTCCTGCTTGGCGCCCTCGTGCTGAAATTCTACGGCATCTCGATCCCGGTGCTGCGCGTCGCCGGCGGGCTGATCGTCGCCGTCGCCGGCTGGAAGCTCCTGAACGAGGGAAATCCGAAGGACACCGACGACGCCGCGCAGGCCAGAGGCAAGGTCGAATATTCCGGCCTGGCCTTCTATCCGCTGACGCTGCCGCTGACGACCGGACCCGGCACGATCAGCGTGCTCATCAGCCTCGGCTTCTCGCGCGGCGTGTCGATCGACTTCTCGCGCGAGGCGCAATTCGTCGTCGCGGGACTGGCCGCGACGATCGTGATGGCGATCGGCATTTATGTCTGCTTCGCCTTCTCTGACCGGATCGAGAAGCTGCTCGGCCGCGCCGGCACCGACATCGCCGTCCGGCTGTCGGCCTTCATCCTGTTCTGCCTCGGCACGCAGATCCTGTGGAGCGGCGCGAGCGAGCTTTTGCGCTCGGTGCTGAGTACGGCGCCACAGTGACCCGTCGTCCCCGCGAAAGCGGGGATCCAGACGCCGCAGCACATCGATAAGGCACGGAGTACGGGTCCCGGGTCTCGCGCCAGCGCGCTCGCCCGGGACGACAGAGAACTACTGGATCATCCCGAGCGCGTGCATGTACGTCTCGAGCACGGCTTCCTGCTCGCGGCGCTCGTCCGTGTCGAGCTTGCGCAGGCGCACGATGGTGCGCAGCGCCTTGACGTCGAAGCCGTTGCCCTTGGCCTCGGCGTAGACGTCGCGGATGTCGTCGGAGGTCGCCTTCTTTTCCTCCTCGAGCCGCTCGATGCGCTCAATGACGGCCTTGAGCTGGTCGCGCGCGAAGGCGGTCGTGGCCTTCTCCGCCGCGCCTTCGTCTTCGAACTTCTCGGCTGCGGAACTGGCCATCGGTCTCTCCTTCAACTCATGAGGCGCGCACACGACGCGACGCGCCGTCGCTTTGAGGAAGGAGCATTCGGATTTGCACGCCGTGGGGTCAAGGCGACCGCCACGTCATCCACACTGTCCACACGCGGTGAGTTGGAACAAGAAAGGGCTTGCCAGCCGAAAGTCCGCAACAGGGCTAGTGCTGCAGCTTGGTCTTCTCGAAGGCGGCCTTCTGCGAGGGGCTGGCCTCTTTCTGATGCTTCGCGCGCCATTCCTCGTAGGGCATGCCATAGACGGCCTCGCGGCTGTCGTCCTTGCTCATGGCAAGGCCCTTGGCGTCGGCGGCGTCCTTCATCCAGTTGGACAGGCAGTTGCGGCAGAAGCCGGCCAGATTCATCAGGTCGATATTCTGGACGTCGGTCCGCGTGCGCAGGTGCTCGATGAGGCGGCGGTAAACGGCTGCCTCGAGTTCGGTGCGGGTCTTGTCGTCGACTTTGTCCATCGCGGCCTCCGGCGGTTGCAGGCAAGATAATTGCCGCCCGGCCATCTTGCCATAGGCGGGAAAAATGGGCCGTATCCGATCCCATGCAGGACGCGCGGGCTTTCCTCGATTCGCTGTTTGAGACCGCCATTGCCGCGGCGCATCCGGCCGCGTTCCTGCCGCGCCTGCTGCCCGAGGCGCCCAAGGGCCGCATCGTGCTGCTGGCCGCCGGCAAGGCGGCGGGCTCCATGGCCGAGGTTGCCGAGCGAATCTATCTCGACGAGCGCGGGCTGGGCCGCGAAAAACTTACCGGTATCGCGGTGGCCCGGCATGGCTACGGACGTCCGACGAAGATCGTCGAGATGGTCGAGGCCGGGCATCCGATCCCCGACGCGGCAGGGCTCGCCGCGGCGGAACGCGCCATCGCGCTCGCGGACAGCGCGGGGAGCGACGATCTCGTGCTCGTGCTCATGTCGGGCGGAGCGTCCGCCAACTGGATCGCGCCAGCCGCCGGCATCACCTTCGCCGACAAGCAGGCGGTGACGCGCGCGCTCCTCAAATGCGGCGCGCACATCGGCGAGATCAACGCCGTGCGCAAGCACCTCTCGCGCATCAAGGCCGGGCGGCTGGCGCGTCACGCCTTTCCGGCCAGGGTCGCGGCCATCGCCATCTCCGACGTGCCGGGCGACGATCCCGCGGTGATCGGCTCCGGCCCGACCGTCCCCGATCCGTCGACGCTCGAAGAGGCGCGCGCCATCCTCGCCAAATACGCGCTCGACGTGCCGGTCGCGGTGACGCTCGCGCTCGCCGATCCAGCCAACGAGACGCCGAAGCCGGGCGACAAGATCTTCGCGTCCACGCGCTTCACGCTGGCGGCGCGGCCAGCCGACGCGCTGGCCGCGGCGAAACGCGCCGCCGAGGCCGCGGGCTACGAGGTCGTCTTCCTCGGCGACAAGGTCGAAGGCGAGGCGCGCGACGTCGCGGCCGCGCATGCCGCGCTCGCGCGCGACCTGCGCGCGCAGGGCAGGCGCGCCGTCATCATATCCGGCGGCGAGCTCACCGTGACGATCCGCGGCCAGGGCCGCGGCGGACCGAACCAGGAATATGCGCTGGCGCTCGCCATCGAGCTTGCCGGCATGCCCGGCATTGCCGCCATTGCCGGCGACACCGACGGCACCGACGGCGGCGCCGGCAGCGCCACCGATCCCGCCGGCGCCTATATCGACGGCACCACCGTCGCACGGGCGAAATCGCTCGGTCTCGATCCTGCCGCCTTCCTCGCCGACAACGATTCCACCGGCTTTTTCAAGCGGCTCGGCGACCTCCTTCAGCCCGGGCCGACCTACACCAACGTGAACGACTTCCGCGCCATCCTCGTTGACAGCCCTTGAGGCCTCCGCGACAACCCCGCTCAATCGCAACCGACGGCACGTGACCGCATTGGCTTTTCCCTCACCCCGGCGCCTCGTTCGAATTCTTGCCCGCGCCGGGCTGCCTGCCTTGCTGTTCGCGACGATCGCCGCCTCGCCGGCATGGGCCGACTTCCGGCTCTGCAACAACACCGGCAGCCGCGTGGGCGTCGCCATCGGTTACAAGGATGCGGAAGGCTGGACCACCGAAGGCTGGTGGAACATTTCGCCACGATCCTGCGAAACGCTGCTGCGCGGCGCGCTGGTCGCGCGTTACTATTACATCTACGCGGTCGACTACGACCGCGGCGGCGAGTGGTCCGGCCGCGCCTTCATGTGCTCGCGCGACAAGGAGTTCACCATTCGCGGCACCGACAATTGCCTGGCGCGCGGCTTTGACCGAACCGGCTTTTTCGAGGTGGACACCGGCGAGCAGCGGTCGTGGACGGTGCAGTTGACCGACACGGCCGAGCAAGGACCCGGACGTACCGTCATGCCTCCGGGGACGCCGCCGCCGTTGACGCTGCCACGGCCGGGCCGGCCGCCATCGACGCCGAGCGCCCCGGAGGACGGAAAGAAATGAGACGTCTGCGCCGCACCAAGATCGTCGCCACGCTCGGGCCGGCATCGTCGAGCCCCGAGATGATCGGCAAATTGTTTAACGCCGGCGCCGACGTCTTCCGCATCAACATGAGCCACACCTCGCCCGCCCGCATGCGCGAGATCGTGACGATGATCCGCGGCGTCGAGCGCGACAGCGACCGGCCGATCGGCATTCTGGTCGATCTTCAAGGTCCGAAGCTGCGCCTCGGCACGTTCACGGGCGGCTCGGCACTCGTGAAGACCGGCGACGCGTTCGTGCTCGACAGCGACCCAGCGGAAGGCGACGCGACGCGCGCCTACCTGCCGCACCCGGAGATCTTCGCCGGCGTCGAGCCCGGTCATACGCTCTTGATCGACGACGGCAAGGTGCGCCTCACCGTCACAGCAGCCCAGCCCAAGCGCATGGTCACGCGCGTCGAGATCGGCGGCAAACTATCCGACCGCAAAGGCGTGAGCCTGCCCGACTCCACCATTCCGTTCTCCGCGCTCGCTGAGAAGGACCGCACCGATCTCGAAGCCGCGCTCGACGCCGGCATCGACTGGGTCGCGCTGTCCTTCATTCAGCGGCCGGAAGACATCGCCGAAGCCAAGAAGATCACGCGCGGCCGCGCCGTGGTGATGGCCAAGATCGAGAAGCCGCAGGCGGTGCATCGGCTGTCCGAGATCATCGACCTTGCCGACGCGCTGATGGTGGCGCGCGGCGATCTCGGAGTCGAGATGCCGCTCGAGAAGGTGCCGGCTGTCCAGAAGCAGATGACGCGGATGGGCCGCGCCACCGGCAAGCCGATCGTGGTGGCGACACAGATGCTGGAGTCGATGATCTCCTCGCCCGTCCCCACCCGCGCGGAAGTGTCCGACGTGGCCACCGCCATCTATGAAGGCGCCGACGCCGTAATGCTGTCGGCGGAATCGGCGGCCGGCCAGTACCCTGTCGAGGCGGTCGAGATGATGAACCGCATCGCCCGCGAGACCGAGAATGACCCGATCTACCGCGGCATCATCGACGCGCAGCGCGCGGTGCCGGAGCCGACCGGCGCCGACGCGATCGCCGACGCCGCGCGCCATATCGCCGACACGCTCGACCTCGCCGCCGTGATCTGCTGGACCGCGTCCGGCTCGACGGCGCTGCGCGTCGCGCGCGAGCGGCCGCGCCCGCCGGTCGTGGCGCTGTCGCCGAACATGTCGACCGGTCGGCGGCTCGCCGCCGTGTGGGGCGTGCACTGCGTCGTCACCGAGGACGCGCACGACCAGGACGACATGGTGGAGCGCGCCTGCCGCATCGCGTTCAGGGAAGGCTTCGCGAAAGCCGGGCAGCGCGTGATCGTGGTGGCCGGCGTGCCGCTCGGCACGCCCGGCGCGACCAACATGCTGCGCATCGCCTATGTCGGCGCGGACGCGGCGGGGGATTGAAGACGAGGCGCTACCCGACCGTCTTCGAACGTCAGGACCCGGTCGCACAGCGCCAGGCTCTCGGCGCGGTGCGCGATCAGGATGATCGCCGGCCGCGGTTCGAGCGCCTGCAACCGCGCAAGGATCGCTCGTTCGCTGGCGGCGTCGATGGCGCTCGTCGCCTCGTCGAGGATCAGGACGCGCGGGGCGCGCAGCACCGCTCGCGCCAGTGCCAGCCGCTGCCGTTCGCCGCCCGACACCAGCGTGCCGCGCTCGCCCACGACCGTTTCGAGGCCGACCTCCATGCGGCGGACGAGATCGGCGGCGCCGGCGATGTCGAGCGCGCGCCACATCGCTTCCTCGCTCGCGTTGGGCGTCATCCAGGCCAGGTTACGGCGCACGCTGTCGTGAAACAGGAAGGCGTCCTGCGCCACATAAGCGATGCGTGCCCGCCAGGAACCGAGCGCCCTTGCCGTGAGCGGCACGCCGCCCACGGTGATGCGGCCATCCTGAGGTGTCAGCAACCCGGCGAGGAGATCGGCGAAAGTCGTCTTACCGGCGCCGGACGCCCCGGTGATGCCGATGCATTCGCCCGGCGCGATGACGAGATCGAGCGCGCTCACGCCGCGCCCGGCCGCGTCGCCTTCGCCGTGGCTATAGGCGACCGCGCGGAATTCGATCGCGCCCTCGGGCACCTGCTCCGCGGCGCGGTCAGGCGCCTGCGCGCGCGGCAGGACCGCGAGTTCGCGGTCGAGCGCGCGCAGGCTCGCATAGGACGGCAGGACGCGCGCCAGCCCCTGCAAGTCCTGATAGATCTGCGTCGCCGGGCCGGTCATACGGACAATGACGACGACAAGGCCGATCAGCGTCGCCGACGTTGCATGGAATAGGCCGACGCCCGCGAGGACGAGGAGCGCAGCGGCGAGCGTGGTCAAAAGCGTCGTCGCCGCGCGCGTCAGCGTCTGGCGCCGGAAGAACGCGATCTGCCGCGCGGAAAGCTGGTCGACGGTGCGGCGGAATTCCGACAGGAACGCCGGCTGAAGATCCTGGCCAATCGCGAGCTTCAGACCGCCGAGAAACTGCGACGTGGTGTCCATCAAGGAAAAGCCGCCGCGCGTCATGTCCGTGCCGAGGCCGTACGCGCTTTGGACAAGTGGGAACATCATGACGCCGATGACGGCCACCAAGGCGAGCACGACGGCCATCAAGAGGGGCGCCAGCGCGGTGACGAGGATCGTCAGCACGACCAGCATCGCGGCGCCGGCCGCGATCCGCAGCAGCATGTTGGCGGCCGCGCCGACGCCTTGCGTTTCGACCATCAATTGCGCGATGCGCGCATGCCGCAAACGCGTCAATTGCGGCCAGGACGCGGCGGCGAGCCGCTCCGCAACGCGCAGGCGCAGCGATTCGGAGAAGCCGATTTGCAGCCGCGCCACCCTGATGTCGCGGATGGCGAACACGACGGCGCGGGTCGCGGCGACGAGACCGAGCGCGAGCATGAGCAGCGCCAGTCGGCCGATTTGCGTCTCGACGCCGAGAAGCATGAAGGCGTGATCCGCTGCGCGCTCGATCCGCCCGGACGGCCCCGCGGGCGTGGCGGGCTGGATGACGATGCCGAGCAGCGGCACGATCAGCGCAAGACCGACGCCTTCGAGGACGGCGCTCGCGGCAACGAAGAATGCGGTGACGACGCCGCCGCGACCGGCATGGCCGACGACTTCGCGCAGCAGGGCGAACGCCTGCCGCGGGCCGGCGGCGATGCGATCCTGCGATGTGCCCATGCGCCCGTGCATGATCGGATTGTGGCACTGTCTGGTTTATGACTGCAATCTTCGGTTGAAGCCCTCTCGGCGCCGCTCCCGCCGTGTTATGTCCCCCCTCCCTTCGCCTCCGGACTCCAACGACGTGACCTCGCCCATGCCGGCTGCCGCCGTCGCCGCCCCGCCCCTGTCGCGCAGCCGCGTGCTGATGGCGCTGTTCCTGCTCTGGCTCGCAGGCAACGCGCTACGGCTGACCATTCTTGCCGTGCCGCCGGTCATCCCGCTGATTCACGACGAACTGATGATGTCGGCGACTCAGGTCGGCGTCCTGACCGGCCTGCCATCCATGCTGCTGGCGCTTGCCGCCGTGCCCGGGTCGCTGATCGTGGCGAAGCTCGGCGTGCGCTGGGCGCTGGTCGTCGGACTGCTGGCCACCGCGATCGGCGGCGCGTTGCGCGGCCTGTTCCCGAGCATAGGCTGGCTCTACGCGATGACCATCGCCAGCGCCGCCGGCGTCGCCGTCATGCAGGTCACCATGCCGTCGGCGGTGCGCGCCTGGGTCCCGCAGCGCATCGCCTTCGCCACCGCGGTCTACACCAACGGCTTGCTGATCGGCGAGACCTTGCCTGTCGCGCTCACGATCCCGTTCGTGCTGCCCCTCGTCGGCTCGTGGCAATGGGGTTTCGTGTTCTGGAGCGTACCCGTGGTCGTCATCGCGCTCGTCATCGGCGCCTTCGCTCCGCCGCCGGCGCCGATCGCCGGCGCGCCAGCCAGACGGCGATGGTGGCCGGACTGGACCAATCTTCTGGTCTGGCGGCTTGGCGTGATGCTCGGCACGGTCAATGCCGTCTACTTCGCCACCAACGCCTTCATCCCCGACTATCTGCGGGCGCACGGCCAGGGCGAGTGGATCAGCGCCGCGCTGACCGGGCTCAATGCTGGGCAGTTGCCCTCCTCCGCGCTGCTATTGATGTTTGCGAGCCGGCTGCAATTGAAAGCCTGGCCGATCATGGCGGTCGGCGCGCTGTGCATCGTCGCGACCGCCGGGATCGTGTTCGGCTCCGGACCGGTTGTCGTCGCCGCCGCGAGCCTCCAGGGCTTCGCAGCCGCCTCGATCCTCATCCTCGTGCTGGCGCTGCCGCCGCTGCTCAGCCCGCCGGACGACGTGCACCGCGTCACCGCGGCGATGTTCACGATCAGCTACTCCTGCGCGGTCATCATCCCGATCATCAGCGGCGCGCTTTGGGACATGACGGGCGTCGCCGCGCTCGCCTTTGCGCCGATCGCCGTATCAGGTTTACTGCTGATCCTGCTGGCGCCCGCCATCAACCACGTGCGGCCTGCGGAGGGATAAAACCATGCGTCCGATCCCGATCGGTGCGACCGGCATCTTCACGCTGCGCGTCATGCCGAACCATCTCGCCAACCAGTTCAAGGATGCGATCCTGCCGCAGGTCTTCGCCACGCCGATGATGGTGACGATCATGGAGAACGCGGCGCTCAATGCGATCCGCGACTATCTCGAGCCGGGCGAGAGCGCGGTCGGCACCGTCGTCAATGTGCGGCATCTCGCGGCGACGCCGGTCGGCCACCAGGTGACGGCGACCGCGACCGTGACCAAGGTCGACGGCCGGCGCATCGAGTTCGACGTCTCGGCCCGCGACGAGATAGAGGAAATCGGCACCGGCACGCACGAGCGAATGCTGGTCGACATGGCGCGGCTCGGCAGCAAGCTGGCGGCGAAGAAGCGGCCGTAAGATCCGCAACACGATGGCAATGCGACATCGGGGAGAAGACCCAACATGCCTGAAGCATTGGTGCGCGGCGTACAACTCAATTACGAGGTCGTCGGTGCGACGGGCCCGTTCATCGCGCTGACGCCCGGCAGCCGCCGCGGCTATGGCGAACTGACCAACCTGGCAAAAGAGATCGCCGCCCGCGGCTACCGCGTGCTGCTGCACGACCGGCGCAATTGCGGCGCATCCGACGTCGCCTTCGACGGCAGCGCCTCCGAGCACGAAGTATGGGCCGACGACCTTTATGCGCTCGGCCAGCAACTCGGCGCGCTGCCCATGTATGCCGGCGGCTCCTCGGCCGGCGCACGGCTCGCGATCCTCTACGCGATCCGCCATCCCCAAGGCTTGCGCGGGCTGCTGCTATGGCGGGTCACCGGCGGCCAGGAAGCGGTCGACAAGCTGTCGCAGAATTACTACGGCCAATATATCGCGCTCGCCCGCGCCGGCGGCATGCAGGCCGTCGCCGGCAGCGAGCATTTCGCCGAATGCATCGCTGCGCGGCCATCGAACAAGCAGTGTTTGCTCGATCAGGACGTCAACGCCTTCATCGACGTCATGACGAAGTGGCGTGCCAAGTTCCTGGAGTCTGCGACGCTGCCGATCGTCGGCGCGACGGAGGCCGATCTCAATGGCGTCAAGGCGCCGGCCTGCCTCATCGCCGGCAACGACGTCATTCACACGCCGGCGACGGCGCGCAAGGCGGCGAAGCTCCTGCCCAACAGCGAATTGCACGACGATGTCGTCGAAAGGCGCGCCGACGACAAGCTGCTCAAGGAATGGGACCGCAAGGAATGGCGCGCGGCCGAGCCGAAGATCGCAGCGATCTTCGGCGATTTTCTGGACCGTGCCGAACGCGCCGCTCGGGGCTGACGCAATCATGACATCAGGGGAAGGACTGCTTCAATGAGCCTGAAGATCCGCCGCGTCGTCACCGGCCACAACGAGACCGGCCGCGCCAAGGTCGAGATCGACGAGATGGCGACCAACGTCATCTCCAACCGTCCCGGCGCCTCGTCCTGCGTGGTCTGGTCGACCAAGGGCTTCCCGGTCGACAATGACGGCTTCGCCGATCCGACGAAGGCCTCGTTCAAGACCACGGTCGACAACGGCACCGTGTTCCGCATCGTGCGCTACGAGCCGGGCGTAACACCGCGCAACCACCGGACCGACTCGATCGACTATGCCGTCGTGATCTCGGGCTCAATCGAGATGGAGCTCGACGATGGCATCGTCGTAAAGCTCAAGGCCGGCGACGTGCTGGTGCAGCGCGGCACCATCCACAACTGGGTCAACCGCGGAACAGAGCCTTGCGTCGTCGCCTTCGTGCTGATCAGCGCCAAGCCGGTGACGGCAAACGGCAAGCCGCTCAACGCCGAAGGCTGAACGCCGTCACTGCGGCTCGATGCCGGCGGCCTTCACCGCCGCTTCGGTCGCCTTGACGCGCGCGCGGAAGAAGGCCTGCGTCTCGGCGGCGTTGCGCTTGTCCGGCATGTAGCCGTCGCGCTGCATGATCTTCGACACGGTCGGTTCGAGGAGCGCCGCGTGGATCGCAGCGTTGAGCCTGTCGACGACGGCGTCCGGCGTCTTGCCGGGCGCGAAGAACATGCCCCAGGAGCCCTCGACGAAGTCCGGCAGATACTGCTTCATCAGCGGCACGTCGGGGAAGGCCGGGAACGGCTTCGAGCCGGTGAAGGCGAGCGCGCGGACGCGGCCATCCTTCAGCAGGCCCATGACTGACGGCGGCGTCACGAACATCATCTGCACGCTGCCGCTCAGGAGCCCGTTCATTACTTCCGACGCGCCCTTATAGGGCACGTGCTGCATGGTGATCCCAGCCTTGCGCGCGAACAGTTCGGCGCGCAGGTGCAGTTCGTTGCCGACGCCCGGCGAGCCGTAAAGCACCCGCTCCTTCTTGGCATGCGCGATGAACTCCGGCACCGATTTGATCGGCGACTTTGCATCGACCAGCATGAAGATGCCGTCGAGCTCGCCGATCGTGGCGATCGGTTTCAGGTCGGTCAGAATGTCGTAGCCGAGCGACTTGTAGATGTACGGCGTCGGCGCAATCGAGGAGGACGAGAACAGCAGCGTGTAGCCGTCCGGCGCGGCGGTGGCGACAGCGCGGGCGGCAATGGTGCCGTTCGCCCCGGTGCGGTTTTCGACCACGAAGGACTGATGCAGGCTCTCGGCAAGCTGGTGCGAGACCGTGCGCGCCTGGATGTCCGGGCCGCTGCCGGCCGCGTAGCCGACCAGCACGCGCACCGGGTGATCCGGATATTGCTGCGCCTGCGCGCCCGCGATCGTGGCCAGGCCGACGATGAGCGCACCGATGAGCCGAAGCATGATCTCTCCCCTGTTTTTCTTTTTTCACGCCGTGAACGCGTCGCTATCGTGCCGATATCATCGCCAACTGCCTGCCGCCTGACAATCCATGACGCCCCAAACAAAACCGGCCGCCAGAGCGCCTGGCGGCCGGCGTCGCGCCGTTTGTGATGAGCGCCTCAGCGCGGCGGAATACGGATCAGGTCCGCGAGCTGCTCCTTGGTGAGCTCCTTGGGCGTGAACTTGAGATCGACCGCGTCCTTCACGATCTGGTCGAGGCCGACGATCTTGTCGGGCTCGATCGCCGGCGGCTTGAAGAAGTCGTCGCGCGTGCGTTTGGCCTTGGCGACGGAGATCTTCAGCCAGGTGGAATAGAGCTCGAGCGCCTTCGGGTCCTTGTACATGAACTCGACCGTCTCGCGGTAGGCGGCCATATAACGCTTCACGACGTCTTCGTGCGCCTTGAGGTAGTTGGCGTTGGCGAGGTTGACCCGCACCGTCTGGCCCTTGAACACCTCGGCATCGTTGCCGGTCGCGATCATGCGGATGTCGCCCTTGTCGAGCTGGTCAAGGCCGAACGGTGGCGCCGCCCAGCCGATGTCGACCTGGTCGGTCATCACCGCGGTGATATTCGCTGAAGGGCCGCCCATCGCCACCGGTTTCGCCTTGTCGAGCTTGTACTGCTTGACGAAGGCAAGCACGACGCCGTTGGTCGACGAGCCGTTGGTCGAATAGGCGATGGTGTGGCCATTCGCGTCCTTGATCGACTTGATCGGCGAATCTTTCTTTACGTACCAGTAGAGGTCGCCGGCGCCGGTCGTCTCGGCGCTGATGATGCGCAGTGGCGCGCCCTTCGAATAGGCACTGAGCGCGCCCATGATGCCACCGGCGATGCCGAGATCGACGCTGCCGGAGATCACCGCCTGCTGCGTCTCGCCCGATCCATTGGTGTAGACCATTTCGAGCTTGAGGCCGTGCTTCTTGAAGATACCGGCTTCCTGTCCGATCTCAGACACCGAGGTGTCCCAGTTGCCGCGCTGGCCGACGGCGAGCTTGACCGTATCCTCGGCCGACGCTGCTTGCGCCGCGCCGATCAGCGCCGCGAGAGCGAGCGCCATCGTTGTTGTCGTCTTCATCGTTCCTCCCCTGAGAAGTCTTTTTTGAAACGTCGTTGGTCGTCAGACTGTAGCCAAGTCCCGCCGCGGCGTCACTCCGCCGCGGTGATCTGCATCGCCTGCGCTCCGCTTTCGCTGCCGCCGCCGAGCGAACGCCAATTGGTCGTCTTCGGCACGACGCCCTCGAACGACGAGATCGTCGCATGCGCGACGTGCGGCTCAGCCGTTCCGATCGCCTGTCCGGTGTCCCGCATGCTGCGCGCCGCATCGACCATGAGACGCCGGAAGGCGGCGACCGCGACGTCGCTGGCGCCGAGGCGCTCGGCCGAGCGGTCGGAGATCGTCCCCATGCCCTCCCACATCGCAATGTCCTGGTTGGGAATGCCGGCAATGCCGGTGAAGTTGCCGTCCTTCATCCTGGCACGGTCCTGCCGGTACAAGTTCTTTGCGTTGCGCACGCCGTCGAAGTTCTCGTCGACGTCGACGCCCCATTCGAGCACGTTGAACTTGCGCCACGTCGCCGCGTCGATGCCCGGCTTGTCGGCGCCGTTCCAGGCGATGAAATAGAAGATCGTGTTCTCGTCGTCCTCGGGCGTCAGCAGCGTGGCGACGTTGTGGACGTTGTTGGGCGGGATCAGCGCGGTGAACGGCGCGATGTAGACCGTGGTGCGGATATAGTCGTGCGTCGCCTCGTTCTTGATCGGGCGGCGGATCGCGGCGTAGCGAAAACCGTAGGACGTGCGCTCGATCTGGAAACGCGGCGCCTTGTCGGTCGACGGCCGCAGCCAGTTGACGTCGGTCGCCTGCGCGCCTTCGACCTGCGCTGGAACCATGTCGGAGGAATGCAGGCTCGAGGAATGCGCCGAGTCGATCTGGCCCTCGAGGATCTGCGCCCAATTACACTTCACGCGCACCTTGGTGGCGGAAACGCGCACATCCTTGGTCGGTGCAAAGGCCGGCGGCTCGAACTCGCGCATCTCTTCGACGGGACCCATATAGGTCCAGACGAAGCCGCCCCACTCGCGCGCCGGATAGCTCTTCTGCTTGATGCGCTCGGGTACGCTGGAGCCGGGCGGCTCGGACGCCATGTCGACGATGTTGCCGTCGACGTCAAATTTCCAGCCGTGATAGAGGCAACGCAGGCCGCACTCCTCGTTGCGCGCGAACACCAGCGAGGCGCGGCGATGCGCGCAGAATTCGTCGAGTACGCCGAGCCGGCCCTTGGAATCGCGGAAGACGACGAGGTTCTCGCCGAGCAGCCGCACGCGCTTCGGCGTCCCGTCGGGATCGGCCACCTCCTCCGCAAGGCAGGCCGCGATCCAGTGGCGGCGCATGATCTGGCCCATCGGCGCGTCGCCCTCGACGCGGCACATCAGGTCGTTTTCCTCGGGCGTCATGTCGGTGTCCTCGCCTATTCTCGCATCCGCGCGGCCTGAAACATTGCCCGCGGGCTTATTCTTAGATATCTAAGATGAAAGGTAACGGATGGGCGAGGGCCTGTCGAGCCGAAAGGTTGTCCTTGGAACAGGCGGTCCCCCGCAGACTGCGTATCGGCGCCGCCGGGCTCGGCCGCGCCTTCAGCGTCATGCTCCCGACCTTCCTGCGCGACCAGCGCGTTCAGATGGTCGCGGCCGCCGATCCGCGTCCCGAGGCGCGGGCGCGGTTCGAGAGCGACTTCGGCGGACGCGCCTACGACACCGTCGAGGCGCTGTGCGCCGATCCCGACGTCGAGGCGGTCTATGTCGCCACGCCGCACCAGCATCACGCCGCGCATGCAAAGCTCGCGGCAGCGGCCGGCAAGCATCTGCTGATCGAGAAACCTATCGCGCTCACCCTCGACGAGGCGCAGGCGATCACTGAGGCCGCACGCAAGGCCGGCGTCTATCTCGTTGTCGGCCACAGTCACTCATTCGACGCGCCGATCCTGCGTACACGCGCGCTGATCGAGAGCGGCGCTTACGGGCCCGTACGCATGATCAGCGCACTCAACTACACAGACTTCCTCTACCGCCCGCGGCGGCCAGAAGAGATCGACACCGCGCAGGGCGGCGGCGCGCTGTTCAATCAGGCACCGCATCAGGTCGACATCGTGCGCCTTCTCGGCGGCGGCCGCGCCAAGAGCGTGCGCGCGCAGACGGGCCGCTGGGATGCGACGCGGCCAACCGAGGGCGCCTATGCGGCGCTGATGACGTTCGAGAGCGGCGCCTTCGCCTCCCTCACCTACAGCGGCTACGGGCATTTCGATTCGGACGAGTTCCAGGGCTGGATCGGCGAGATGGGCCAGGCCAAGTCCGCCAATCCGCGGCGAGAGCGCCATCACTTCGCCAACGCGGCGGCGGAAGCCGAATTCAAGGCGTCGCGCACCTATGGCGGCGCGAATTGGACACCTCCTGCTTACGAGGAACTGGCGCACCAGCACTTCGGCACCGTCGTCGTCTCCTGCGAACGCGCCGACCTGCGGCCGCTGCCGAACGGGGTCGTCATCTATGACGAGACCGGCGCGCGGCTCGACGAGTTGCCGCTACCCGCAGTGCCGCGGGCGGAAGTGGTCGACGAATTCTACGACGCCATCGTCAACGGCAAGGCACCCCTACACGATGGCGCATGGGCGACCGCGACACTCGAGGTCTGCATCGCGATGTTGACTTCGGCACGCGACGGCCGCGAGATCGCGCTGGCGCATCAGGTCCCCGCGCCATGACCGCGACGAAAAGGGCCGACACGCGGACGATGCTCAAACACTGGCGCGAGGCCGTGCCGGAGGATCGTCTCGCCCATCTCATCAAGGACGCTGCGCGCGCGCTCGTGCGCTCGCTCTCCGTGCGGCTCGCCGAGCACGAGGTGTCGTTCGGTCATTGGTCGTTCCTGCGCATTCTGTGGGAGGGCGACGGCATCACGCAGCGTGCGCTCTCCGAGCAGGCCGGCGTCATGGAGCCGACGACTTTCACCGCGCTCAAGGCGATGGAGCGGCTCGGGCTGGTCCAGCGGCGTCAGGTCGGCACCGATCGCAAGAAGGTCTACGTCTTCCTCACGCCGAAGGGCCGCGCGTTGAAGGACAAGCTGGTGCCAATCGCCGAGGACGTGAACCGGATCGCCGTCGAGGGCGTGGCGGCCGAGCACATCGCCGTAACCCGCTCCGTACTGCTCGCCATCATCGAGAACATGGCGCGCGACGAGGAGCGGTCGGACCGCTCCATGCCGTCGACGCAGGCGATGGGCCGCATGGTCGAGGCCGCGGGACGAAGGCACCGGCGCGCTTGAGGTAAATCAAGACCGGACCAGACCGGCGGCTGCAAATTCGGAACACCCGGAGACAGCCCCATGGCCCGCGCCCCGTCCGCGCAGAAGCGCGCCAAGCCCGGCAGCCGCGGCGGCGGCCGCTTCTTCCATATCGAATTGAGGCCGTCGAACCAGTTCGTCGCGTTCCGCGTTCAGGACGTAGGCGCGCCCGGCGGCGTCGAGCGCGTCGCCGGCCAGCGCGCGTCGGGCTCGTGGGGCACCGCGAAATGGCTGGTCGAGAAAAGCCACGCGCATGTGGAGGACGGCCATTTGATCGCCGACAGTCTCGAAGCGAAGAAACTGCTCAAGAGCCTCGGCTCGGCGCCCGTGCATGTCGCCGGCGATCGCTTCCGTGCCAGCCCGCGCCGCGACATTCCTGAGGCCGAGAAGCCGACGCCGGCGATGCGCAAGGCGCAGGCCGCCAACATCAAGAAGGCGCAGGCGGCGGTGCGCAAGCGCAGAAAGGCCGTGACATGATCCGTAAGCTCGCCAAGGGCGGCTATCGCCTCTATTCACGCAAGAAGAACCCGAAGACCGGCAAGCGGCGCAATCTTGGCACCTTCCGCACGCGCAAGGCGGCCGAGAAGCACGAGCAGCAGGTCCAGTATTTCAAGCGGCACTGAAACGATGGCCCCGCGCCTGCAACTGTTCGCGCTCGCCGCCACGACCGATCTCGGCCGCGCGGTAGCGGATGCGCTGGGCGTGCCGCTCGCCGCGCACGAGGAGCGCGGGTTCGAGGATGGCGAGCACAAGGTGCGGCCGCTCGACGACGTCGCTGGCAACGACGTCTACGTCGTGCAAAGCACGCACGGCGACCAGAATGAGAGCGCCAACGACAAGCTCGTACGCCTCGCCTTCTTCATTGGCGCCCTGAAGGACGCCGGCGCCTCGCGCGTCACCGCCGTCATCCCCTATCTCGCTTATGCGCGCAAGGACCGCCGCACCAAGCCGAACGATCCGGTCACCACGCGCTATGTTGCGCAGATGCTGGAGAGCGTCGGCACGGACTGCATCGTCACGCTCGAGGTGCACAATCCGGCGGCCTTCGAGAACGCCTTCCGCTGCCGCAGCGTGGCGCTCACCGCCACGCCCCTGTTCATCAATTACGTCAAGGCGCATCTCGCCAAAGACGAGCTCGCCATCGTCTCGCCAGACGCTGGCGGCATGAAACGCGCCGAACTCTTGCGCGAGGCGCTGGAGACGGCGTTCGGACGTGCGGTTGGCAAAGGACTGGCCGAGAAGCACCGCAGCGCCGGCGTCGTCTCCGGCGATCTTTTCGCTGGTGACGTCAGGGGCCGCATCGCGCTGATCGTCGACGATCTGATCAGCACCGGCGGCACACTGCTGCGTAGTGCGAAATCCGCACGCGCCGCCGGGGCCGGAGGCGTGCTGGCGCTGGTGACGCACGGGCTGTTCATGGCCGGCTCGGCGGCGCTCTTGGCAGACCCGGCCATCGATCGGGTCATTGCCACCGATTCAGTCCCGCCGTTCCGGCTGAAGGCGGCGAGCGACAAGCTCGTCACGCTGCCGTGCGGGCCTCTTTTGGCCGAGGCGATCCGCCGGCTGCACGAGAACCGCGGCTTGACCGGCCTCTTCGTGTTCTGAGCCAGGTCTCGAGCTTGCGCGCGCTCGTCGCCGCGAGCGCGAGATAGTCGCGTGCGACGCGCGGCCATTTCTCCGGCGTGCGCGGTTCGTCCTCGTCCAGATGCGCGATGGCGAGCCGCGCCCGCAGCATTGCGCGATGGGCGCGATAGAAGATGAATAACGGCTCGGTCGCCCCGTCGCGCAGAAGATGCGCCATACGACGCCGCAGCCGCGCGCCGGCCCATGCCGCGCCAAGCCGCTCGCATTCCAGCGCCAGATAGGCGATCTCGTCGAACGGATCGACAATTCGCAGCCGCCCATTGAATTCAAGACAGTCGATGATACGGATGCCCTCGCCGAGGAAGATGTGCTCGGGACGCAGGTCGCCATGGCCGTCGACAACGTGGCGCGCCGTGAGGCGGGCGGCGATGAGGCCGCCGCATTGTGCGAAAAAACGTTCGAGCACTGCATCGACGCGGCGCACGAGGCCGGACGGCAGTTTGAAGCGCGGGTCGAGCAGCACGCTGCGGTTCAGGGCGAGCATGCGCCGTGTGTCCGCGGCATGCACGGCAGGCGCCAGCATCACCGGCTCGGCTCTGCGGTAGAAATCGGCCAGCACGTCGGCGAGGCGGTCGATGTCCGCCGGAGCGAGGCGGCCCTCGCCGATCATCCGGTCGAGCATCAGGCGCTCGTCGAGCCGCTTCATATGCACAAGCCAGTCCACCGGCTCGCCCGCACCTCCGAGCGCAAGACCGCCGGCATCCGTCAGCGGCACGACACAGAGATAGATGTCCGGTGCGAGCCGCCGGTTCAGCACGACTTCGGCGCGGCAGGCCTGCTCGCGGCGCGCGAGTGTCGAGAAATCCAGGTAGGGAAAACGCACCGGCTTCTTCAATTTGTATACGTCGCCGCCGCCGAGAAAGACCCATGACATGTGCGTCTCGCGGACGGCGACTTCCGCCGGCGCGGATGGATAATTGTCGCGGCAGCGCAGAAAGGCGACCTTGTTGTCGAGCACCATTATAAAATGATGGACGCAGCGCCGGCGGGGATGCTTGATTTTGGTCAATAGCGCGTGCGCCGAGCCGGTCAGAATATAAAACACGACCTTAGAGCGGGCCGGTACCCGGTTCGCGCACCGCCCCATCCCTGCCCGGACCAGAGCATAATGCCATGCCCTTCCGCGACCGCATCGAGGCCGGCCGTGCCCTTGCAAGGGCGCTCGTCCGCTACAAGGCCGACAAACCGGTCGTACTGGCGCTGCCGCGCGGCGGCGTACCAGTCGCAGCGGAAGTCGCGACCGCGCTCGATGCGCCCCTCGATCTCGTGCTCGTGCGCAAGATTGGCGTCCCCTATCAGCCGGAACTCGCCGCCGGCGCCGTCGTCGACGGCCAAAGGCCGGTCGTCGTGCGCAATGACATGATCATCCGCCATACCGACGTCAGCGAGGCGGATTTCGCCGCCGTCCGCGACCGCGAGCTCGCCGAGATCGAGCGCCGCCGCAAGCTCTACCTCGGCGACCGGCCGCATCCCCGGCTGGAGGATCGCACCGTCATCATTGTCGACGACGGCATTGCCACCGGCGCTACCACGCGCGCGGCGCTGCGCGCAATCCGGACGCGAAAACCGCGCAAGCTGGTGCTCGCCGTGCCGGTCGCGCCGACCTCCAGCCTCTCCGAGCTCAAGGACGAGGCGGACGACATCGTTTGCCTCGAGGACCACGAGAATTTCGGCGCCATCGGTTCGTTCTATGGCGATTTCACCCAGGTCGACGATGTCACGGTGACCGAGCTTCTCGCCCGCCATCCGGCTGACGGACGAGCTTCGTCATGAAACGCATCCTCGTCGCCACTGACGGCTCCGATGGCGGCAACCGCGCGCTTGACGCCGCGGTCGAACTCGCCGCGGCGACGAGCGCGGCGCTCACCATCGTCACCATTGGCGGCAACGTCACCGGGACCGACCTGCGCAAGCTCGCCGACCGCGGCGGGGATCTGTCCAAGAGCCTCCAGGCGCAGGCCGACAAGGTGCTCAAACAGGCGGCCGTACGCGCCACCCGCCTTGGCCACCGTCCGGCGACACTGCGCTGTGAGTGGGGCGACCCGGCCGAAGCCATCCTCGACCTCGCGCGCCGGGATAAGGCAGACGCCATCGTTCTCGGCCGCCGCGGCCGGGGACGCCTGTCGCGTCTGTTGATGGGCAGCGTGTCGCAAAAGGTGGCGAGCCTCGCCCCCTGCACCGTCGTGGTTGTGCCCTAACACCCTGACCCACATACCCAATTTCTCCGAAAGGATGACAAAGATCAAAGCTGGAGAAAGGCCCCGCTCCTAACCTTTGTCCATGCGTTTTTTCCGGCAGGTCGGACTCACTTTCGAGCAGCAGCAGGAGCTCCAGCCGTTCTGGGCTTCGACCCTTGCGGTCTGGCGCGCGCGGCGGGCGGCCGTGCACGCGCTTGGTGCTTTCATGATCGGCGTCGTCCTGCTCCAACTCCTGGTGCAGGTGCTCCTCAATTTGTGGAACCGCAATTTCTTCGATGCACTGGAGCGCCGCGACGCGCATGCGCTCTGGGTGCAGATCGAGCTGTTCGTGCCGCTCGCCGCCGGCAGCATCCTGCTCGCGGCGACGTCGGTGTGGGGCCGCATGACGGCGCAGCGCGGCTGGCGCGAGGCGCTGACGCGCCACGTCATCGGCCGGTGGCTGGCGAACGGCCGCTACGCCCGCCTCAACGGCATGATGCACGGCACCGAGAATCCCGAATACCGCATCGCTTCCGACATCCGCGTCTCGACCGACGCGCCGGTCGACCTCGCGCTCGCGTTCTTCGCCTCGATCGTCACCGCTTTCACCTTCTTCGGGGTCTTGTGGACGGTCGGCGGCAGCATCGACGTGCCGCTGTTCGGCGGGACGCTGACCATTCCCGGCTACCTGGTGATCGGCGTCATCCTCTATTCCACGCTGATGTCCGGCCTCATGGCGGTCGTGGGCCATCATCTCGCCGGCGTGATCGAGCGCCTCAACCAGTCCGACGCCGAATTGCGCGAGGCGGCGAACGCGTTTCGCGGCGAGCCGAACGCGACCGCCGCCGAGGGCGAGAAGCGTACCGAATTGTCGCTCAAGCTCCAGGCGGCGCTGCTGTGGTGGCGCGAACTGTGCTGGCAGCTCATGCGGACGACGCTTATCTCGCACGGCAATTCGCTGCTGGCGCCGGTCGTCGCCTGGGTGCTCTGCGTGCCGAAATATCTGAGCGGCGCCATGACGCTGGGAGAACTGACGCAGACCGCGGCGGCGTTCGTCACCGTGCAGAGCGCCTTCAACTGGCTGGTCGACAACTACCAGCGGCTCGCCGACTGGCGCTCATCGGCGCATCGCGTCTCGACGCTGGTCGCGGCGCTGGACGATCTTGAAGCCAAGGAACCCGCGCCGCAGCCACAGGCCAGAGCGGACGCCTAGCCCGCCTCCTCCCCGATCCGCAACGGAGCGCGGCTGTGCTCGTTGTTGAGGTGCACAAGCTTTTCGAGCATCTCGACCAGCAGCTTACGCTCCTTGACCGTCAGCGGCTCGAGGATGCGCTTCTGCGTCGCCTGCACGGCCGGCTCGATGTCGTCGAGCAGCTTGCGCCCCGCCGCCGTGATCGTCAGCAGCTTGGTGCGGCGGTCCTGCGCGCCCGGCATGCGCCTGATCAGCTTCTTGCGCTCGAGACGGCCGACCACGTCGCCGATCGTCGAGCGGTCGATGGCGACGATGTTGCACAGAGCCGTCTGGTCGACGCCGGGATGCAGACGGATCGCCAGGATCGCCGAATACTGCACCGGCGTGACGTCGAAGCCCTTCGTCTCGTCCATGAACAGGGCCAGCGAGATCTGCTGCAAGCGCCGGATCAGATGCCCGGGCTTTTCGTACAGCCGTCGGTCGTCGTCGCGCATGGCGGCAGGCCCGGTCGTTTCGTCGAAGTTTCGCGTTGCTTTACCACGGCACCCGGGCGGGCCCAAGATCGTTGCCCATCGGCCGGCGCATTGACTCGGTGATATTCGTCAGTATACTGAGCAATTAATCAGTATACAGATCAAGTGCCGCCGTTGCGGCAGGCGGCAAGGCCTGTCACGCTTCGAGAGGCAGGGAGACGTCGCCATGCAGTTCCATCTGAACGGTTTCAGGCCCGGCGACCCGGAGATCCACGAGCCCACCAGCGCCGTGGCCTCCCGCGATGCCCTGCCCGGCACCCTCGACGTCCTCATCGTCGGCTGCGGACCGGCCGGACTGACACTGGCGACGCAATTGTCGGCGTTTCCCGGCCTCAAGCTTGCGATCATCGACCAGAAGCCCGGCCCGCTTCAGCTCGGCCAAGCCGACGGCATCGCCTGCCGCACGGTCGAGATGTTCGAGGCCTTCGGCTTCGCCGAGCGCATCCTCAAGGAGGCGCACTGGATCAACGAGACGACGTTCTGGAAGCCGGACGCGGCGCACCCGGAGCGCATCGTCCGTCACGGCCGCATCCAGGATGTCGAGGACGGGCTGTCGGAATTCCCGCACGTCATCCTCAACCAGGCGCGGGTGCACGATGCTTATCTCAATGTCATGCGCAACTCATCGCATCGGCTCGAACCGTTTTATTCGCGGCGCCTCGTCGATCTCCAGGTCGATACCGCGGCGGCCGACCATCCCGTGACGGTGACGCTGGAGCGCGCCGACGCCGGCCACGAAGGCGAAATCCAGACCGTCAAGGCGCGTTATGTCGTCGGCTGCGACGGCGCGCGCAGCAATGTGCGCCGCTCGCTCGGCCGCGCGCTGCACGGCGAAGCCGCCAACCACGCCTGGGGCGTGATGGACGTGCTCGCCGTCACCGACTTCCCCGACATCCGCATGAAGGGGCTGATCCAGTCGGACAAGCAGGGCAACATCGTCCTGATCCCGCGCGAAGGCGGCTATCTCGTCCGCATTTATGTCGAGCTCGACGAGCTCAACGAGACCGAGCGCGTCGCCGGCCGCAACATCACGCTCGACCAGATCATCGCCGCTGCCCAGAAAATCTTCCATCCCTACAAATTCGAGGTGAAGGAGACCGCGTGGTGGTCGGTCTACGAGATCGGCCAGCGGCTCACCGACAAGTTCGACGACGTTCCGGAAGCGGACGTCGCCAAGCACTTGCCCCATGTCTTCATCGCCGGCGACGCGTGCCACACGCACAGCCCGAAGGCCGGCCAGGGGATGAACGTGTCGATGCAGGACGCGTTCAATCTCGGCTGGAAGCTGGCGGCCGTGCTCGAAGGCCGCTCGCCCGCCTCGCTGCTGCACACCTATTCGGCCGAGCGCCAGGCCATCGCCAAGGAGCTGATCGACTTCGACCGCGAATGGGCCAACATGCTGGCGACGCCGCGCAAGCCCTCGGCCGGCGCCGACAAAGGCGGTGCCGATCCGGAAGAGGTGCGCGACTATTTCATCCGGCACGGCCGCTACACCGCCGGCACGGCGGTGCGCTACACGCCGTCGCTTCTGTGCGGCGGCCCTCGTCATCAAGGCCTCGCCGAAGGTTTCCCCATCGGCATGCGCTTCCATTCGGCCCCGGTCCTACGGCTGGGCGACGCCAAACCGATGCAGCTCGGCCATGCCGTGAAGGCGGACGGACGCTGGCGCATCTTTGCCTTCGCCGACGCGACCGACCCCGCCGATCCGGCCGCGGCGATCCGCGCCCTGTGCGGCGTCCTCGCCGATTCTCCGCGCTCGCCCGTGCGCCGGCACACGCCTCCCGGCGCGGACATCGATTCGGTGATCGACGTACGCGCGGTGTTCCAGCAGAGCCATCGCGACTTGCGCGTCGAAGCCATGCCGGCGCTGCTGTTGCCGCAGAAGGGCCGCTACGGCCTGCGCGACTACGAGAAGATGTTCTGCCCGGACTTGAAGAGCGGCAACGACATCTTCGACATGCGCCGCATCGACCGCAAGCGCGGCTGCATGGTCGTCGTGCGGCCGGACCAGTATGTCGCGCACGTCCTGCCGCTCGACGCCACGGCGGAGCTTTCCGACTTCTTTGCAGGCTTCATGCTGGAGGCGAATGCGGCAGCGAGGCGGAAGTCGGCCTAAGCGCTCATCGCCTGCGCCAGTGCCTTCAGGCCCACGAAGGCCGGGTCCTCGTGCATGACCACGTCGACCGGGATCGGCTCGACATAGGCGCGCATGCGCCCCTTCTCCTCGAAGCGCGTGCGGAAGGCCGAGCGCACGAGTTCCTCGTTCAGGCGCGGCACGATGCCGCCGGCAATGTAGACGCCGCCGCGCGCGCCGAAGGTGAGCGCGAGGTTGCCGGCGACGTCCCCGAGCAGCGCGCAGAACATGTCGAGCGCGGCGCGGCAGACCGGGCATTCGCGCCCCCGCGCCGCCTTGCTGATCGCGGCCGCGTCGCGCGACGGCACGGCGACGCCGTCGAGTGCGGCGATGGCGCGGTATAGATTTTCGAGGCCGGGACCGGACAGCGCGCGCTCCGCGGAGACGTGCCCGAAACGCGTGCGCAGCTGCGCGATGACCGCCTCCTCGCGCGGCGTGGCGGCGGCGAGCGTGACATGCCCACCTTCGCTGTTGAGCACGCGCCCTCCGTCCTGCGGCAGATAGGCGGCGACGCCGAGCCCCGTTCCCGGTCCGAGCACAGCGAGCGGCGCGCCCGCCGCCGCCTCGCCGCCGCCGATACGGAACAGGTCGCGCGCGGGAAAATGCGACAGCGCCCAGGCGATGGCCTCGAAGTCGTTGATCAGCCGCACGTGCGACAAGCCGAACGTGGCTTGCAGCTCGGCGGCGTCGACGACCCACGGATTGTTGGTCAGAGCGCAACGTCCGCCCGCGACGACCCCGGCGACCGCCAGCACTGCGGCGTCGATCGACCCGCCGGCGGTTTCGAGATAGGCGCGCAGCGCATCGGCAAACTGCGCGTGGCCGGCCGCGGGGATGTGCGCGACGGGCCCGAGTTCCGCGCCTTCGAGCAGGGCGAAGCGGGCATTGGTGCCGCCAATGTCGGCCAACAGGATACGCTTGCCGCCGCCGCGATCTGACATTCGTCGCCCTTGCCTCGCCCTCGATTTGGCTCGCCTGCGCGATAGCAAAGCATCGGCGTGTTGGGAATACGACGTCGGAATATTGAGACAAATCAAGGGTGCGGCATGCCGGATGCGGCACCCTTATAAGTATGGGCAGCCGGGTCGAGCACACGCGCTGGGGCGGCATGACCGATGGCCGGTTCCACGCCAGCGGACGCTTTCGCGTCGCCGAGGACGCCGGCGTGTCTTGGCTGGTCGATCCCGACGGTGGGCGCTTCCTGTCCATGGGCGTCAACAACGTCAATTTCGACCCGGACCAGATTCAGGGCACGAAGCGCTCGCCCTACGCCGAGGCCTGCGCGCGTAAATATGGCGACGCCGAAGGCTGGCGCGCCGCGGCGGCCGCGCGGCTCGCCGGTTGGGGCTTCAACACACTCGGGTCTTGGTCGGACGAGGCTGTTGCCCGCGCCGGCACGGTGCCCGCCGTCGCTCCGAACCTCGATCTCGGCATGTCCTTCGCCTGGGCGAAGAACGACGCCGACCGGCAGGCGCCGCAGCAGGCTTTCCCGGACGTGTTCGACCCGGCCTTCGCCGTCCACGTGACGCAGCGCGCGCACGAGCGTTGCGCCACACGGCGTAGCGAGCCCCGCATCCTCGGCTGGTTCATGGACAACGAATTGCGCTGGGGACCGGACTGGCGCGGCCCGGAGGAGTTGCTGCCGCTGTTCCTCACGCTCGCGCCCGACGTTCCGGGGCGCCGCGCCGCCTCTGACTGGCTGACGACGCGGCATTCCGGTGCGCCGACACAGGCCGACTGCGACGACTTTGTCGCGCTGGTCGCCGATCGCTATTTCGCGCTGGCCTCGGACGCCCTGCGCGCCGCCGATCCGAACCATCTCAATCTCGGCAGCCGTTTCGCTTACCCGCCGAAGCCTTCGATCGTCGCCGCCGCGGCGCGGCACGCCGATGTCGTCTCATTCAACTGCTACGACGCCGATCCGGCGCAGGCGCTGACGATCTATGAGCGATGCGGCAAGCCGCTTCTGATCGGCGAGTTCGCCTTCCGCGCCACCGATTCCGGCCTACCGAATACCCGCGGCGCCAGCCCTATCGTCGCGACGCAGGCCGAACGCGCCGCGGCATACCGCGCTTACGCCACCACGGCATTGGCGCATCCGCGCATCGTCGGCCTGCACTGGTTCGAGCACGCCGACCAACCGGCCCAGGGCCGTTTCGACGGCGAGAACTCGAACTACGGCACCGTGACGATCGACGACCGCGTCTATGCCGAACTGACGGCGGCGATGACGCAGGTCAACGCCGCCGCCAACGCGCTCCACGCCGCAGCCGGAGCGCGTGCATGACGCGGACCACCAAGATCGTCTTCATCGGCGCCGGCAGCATGTCCTTCGGGCTCAGCATGCTGCGCGATCTGTTCACGAGCGACGAACTGCGCGGCAGCACGATCGTTCTGGTCGACGTCGATCCGGCGGCGCTGGCGCGCATGATCGGACTCGCCAAGCTGCTCAACACCAGGATGAACGCCGGACTCGTCATCGAGCAGACCACCGACCGCCGCGCCGCGCTTGACGGCGCCGGCTTCGTCATCAATTCGACCGCCATCGACCGCAACCGTCTGTGGCAGCTCGACTGGAAGATTCCGCGCAAATACGGCATCCGCCATACGCTCGGCGAGAACGGCGGCCCCGGCGGGCTGATGTTCACGCTGCGCACGCTGCCGCTGGTGTTCGACATCGTGCGCGACATCGAGGCGCTGTGCCCGAAGGCGCTGTTCATCAATTTTTCCAATCCGGAGAACCGCATCGTCCACGCGCTCGGCAAATACACGAACGTCGCCGCGCTCGGCCTGTGCCACGGCATCTTCATGAGCCACGGCGACGTCGCGCACGTGCTCGGCCGCAAATACGAGGACATCGATGTATGGGCCGCGGGGCTCAATCACTCGCAGTGCCTGATGCAGATCCGCGACCGGGCGACGGGCGAGGACCTCTACCCGCTGCTGCGCGAGAAAGAGAAGACGTTCGATCCAGCCTTCATGCCGCTGACGCGGGCCATGTTCCGCGCCTTCGGCTATTGGATGACGTGCAGCGACGACCATTTCGGCGAGTACCTCGCTTATGGCTGGGAGGGCGGCGAGCAGGGCTATGATTTCGCCGGCGACGAGCGCGGCCGCGCCTGGTTTGCCGAGACCATCGCCAAGGTGCTCGCCGGAGAAGCCCCGCCCGCCGACTGGCTGACCGCGTCGGGCGAGCGGGGTGCGGCGGCGATCGGCGGGGTCCTTTATGACCGGAAGCGTCCGCTCGAGTCCGGCATCGTCCCGAACCGTGGCGCGATCCCGAACCTTGCCGCCGACGCCGCGGTCGAGGTGCCGGTCATCGCCGACGCCGCCGGCATCCATCCGGTGTCGCTCGGCCCCCTGCCCGACGCCATCGCCAAGCTCTTGTCAATCCAGGTCAACGTGCAGGCGCTCGCGGTCGAGGCCGCCGTCCGGGCGTCGAAGGAGATCGCGCTTCAGGCACTGCTGATCGACCCGGTCATCAATTCGGCGAGCGCGGCGGTGAAGCTGCTCGACGAATTGTGGGAGGCGAACCGCCCCTATATCCGGCCGTGCTTTTAGTGGGGGAACCGTGACGGACAAGCCGAAACGCGTCGCCTTCTATTTCTCGCCGCACGAAGACGACTGGCAATTGTTCATGATGCCGGCGGCGTACCGCGACGTGGCCGACGACGGCGTGCGCTGCGTGTTCGTGCATCTCACCGCGGGCGACGCGGGCCTCGGCCTCGGCAATGGCGGCCGCAAGCATCCCTACTATCTCGCACGCGAGCACGGCGCCGCCGCGGCGATCCGCTTCATGGCCCACGGCGGCGGCGGGCATCCGGTCGAGCCGGCGGTCGATGCGCCGGTCTATGCCGGGCGCGCGATCCGCCGGATCAGCTATCGCAACACGGTCGCGTATTTCCCGCGCCTGCCGGACGGGAATCCGGACGGCACCGGCTATGAGGCGACCGGCTACCAGTCGCTGAAGCGATTGGCGGAAGGCGCCATCGCCACGATGCGGGCCGTCGACGGCTCGGCGCGCTATGCCGACTGGTCCGACCTCACGGCAACCCTGCGGGCCCTCATCATCGGAGAGAGCGAGGGTCTCGTGCCGGACCTGCACGTGCCGGATCTCGACGCCGCGCTCAACCCCGGCGACCACGCCGATCACCGGGCCACGGCCAAAGCGGTGCTCGACGCGGCCAAGGGGCTACCAGCACGCATCGTCCATCACATGGGTTATGCGGCAGCCCAGCGGCCGGAAAACCTGACCGCCGCCGATCGCGACCTCAAATGCGCGGTTTACGCCGTCACCGTGGCCGGATTGCTGGGCCTCGACCACGCCGCCAGCTGGCGGCATTACAATGAACTGTTCGCCGGCCGCGATTACTGGCGCGAGGAACGCGTCGGCGCTTCGGGAACGGATGGCTGAACCGCGGCATTGACCCGGCGAGCCTCTCCGGGAGCCGCCGATGCGCCGAACCCCTGCCCTCGCCTCGCATTCATCGCAAACGCTGGCCAACGTGCTCGGCTGGTTCAGCCTCGGCCTCGGCGCGGCCGAACTGATGGCGCCCAAGGCGATGGCGACGTGGCTCGGCATGCGCCACGGCGCTCCCATTCTCAAAGCTTACGGCGCGCGGGAGATCGCCTCCGGCATGGGCGTCCTGGCGACGAGCAACAAGACGCCGGCCATGTGGTCGCGCGTGGCCGGCGACGCGCTCGACATTGCCTCGCTCGTCTCGGTCGCGATCGAGCGGCCGTCGAAGCGGCGCAATGCTGCGATCGCGCTCGCCGCGGTGGCCGGCGTCACCGTGCTCGACATTGCCTGCGTGGTCGCGCTGAGCCGCAACGGCCGGACCTACGCCGCGCGCGCCTGATCTCAGCTCAATTCCTTGCGTACGATGGCGGCGCCCTCGACCATCGCCTTGAGCTTGCCGAAGGCGACCTCGCGCGTGAGATATTTCATGCCGCAGTCGGGCGCCGGGATGAGCTTGTCGGCCGGCACATGTTCGAGCCCGCGGCGGATGCGCGCGGCGACGATCTCCGGGGTTTCGACGACCGGGGTCCCCAAGTCGAGCACGCCAAGCATGACGTTCTTCGGCGCCAGCTCCTTGAGTACCCCGAGATCGATGTTCGGCTGCGCGCTCTCCATCGAGATGGTCGATGCGACCGTATCCGCGAGCTCGGCGAGGAAGGCGTAGGCCTGCGGCTTGGTGTCGCCCGGCACCACCGCGGCATAGCCGAAGCAGAGATGCACCACGGTCGGCACCTTGACGCCTTGAAGCGCGCGGTTGATCGCCTTGATCGCATAGCGCTTCGCGGCCACCGGATCGTTGCGCACCCAGGGCTCGTCGAGCTGGATGACGTCGGCGCCGGCGCGCACGAGATCGTGCACCTCCTCGTTGACGGCGGCGGCCATGTCCATCGCCATCGCCTCCGGGTCCTTGTAGTGCTCGTCCATCGCCTGCTGGCTCATCGTGAACGGACCGGGCAACGTGATCTTCGCCGTCAGCGAGGTGTTGCGGCGCAGGAACTCCATGTCGCGCACCTCGACCGGCCCCTTGCGCTTCAACTTGCCGACGACGCGCGGCACCGGCGTCAGGCCCGAGCGCGCCTTCACCATGCCGGGATTGTCGATGTCGATGCCTTCGAGCGCGGTGGCGAAGCGGTTTGAATAGCTCTCGCGCCGCATCTCGCCATCGGTAATCACGTCGAGGCCGGCGCGCTCCATGTCGCGGATGGCGACGATGGTCGCGTCGTCCTGCGCCTGCTCGAGGAATTGCTCGGGAATGCGCCACATCTCTTTCATGCGCACGCGCGGCACGACCTTGGACAGCATCTGGCGGTCGACCAGCCAGTCCGGTTGCGGGTAACTGCCGACGACCGTGGTCGGGAAAAGCTTCTGGGCCATTGTCATCTCCGAATGAAACCGAATGTCTTCAGGCCGCCGCCTGCGCCGGCAGCGCGACACGCGCCGTCTCCGGGCCGCCGGCACGGCGGCCGGCCGTCTGCCAAACGAGAGTGCGCCGCTCGATGAAGCGCACGGCGATGTCATAGACCACCGACAGCGTCAGTATCACGATGATCGCCGCGAACACGCGCGGACTGTCGAGCGTCGTGCGGTTCTTGGTGACAAGATAACCGATGCCGTTCGCCGAGGTCAGCATTTCCGACACGACGACGCCGATGATGGTCAGCGCACCGCCGAGCCGCAATCCGGCGAGCACGGTCGGGATCGAGGCCGGGATGATCACCCGCACGATGAGCTGCGGCAGGCTCGCGCCCATGCTGCGCGCGGCAAGCAGGTACTGCTCGTCGATGGTACGGATGCCGGCCGCGGTCGACAGCATCACCGGAAAGAAGCCGTAGACGCCGGCAAAGACGATCTTGGATTCCGAGCCGATGCCGAACCACGCGGTGAACACGGGATAGAGGATGACGATCGGCACGGCGTAGAGGCTGGAGAACACGGGCAGCATCAGGCGGCGGATGCCGGCGACGCCGCCGACCACGCTGCCGATCAGGATGCCGGCGCCGCAGGCGATCAGCATGGCGACCGCCACCTCGTAGACGGTGACGAACAGCGCCGCGGCGTAGATCGCGCGGTCGAGCCACAACACGTGCAGCGTCTTGGTCAGTGGCGGAATGAACAGTTCGGGCAATATGCCGAGCCGCGGGATCGCGTCCCACAGCACCAGGATCATGACGCCGATCAGCCGCCTGACCGTACGGGGCGTCGGCCAATTCATGGCGCGGTCCTGATCTGCTGCCAAATGCGCTCGCGCAATGCACCGAACTCCTCGGTCGCCATCATCTGGTAGGTGCGCGGCCGCGGCAGGTCGACCGTGATGCGATCGAGAATGCGCCCCGGCCGCGCCGACATCACCAGTACCTCGTCGGCGAGATAGACCGCCTCGGTCAGGCTGTGGGTGATGAACACCACGGTCTTCGACGTCTGCTCCCAGATGCGCAGCAATTCATGACCCATGGTCATGCGCGTCTGCTCGTCCAGCGCGGCGAAGGGCTCGTCCATCAGCAGCACCGGCGGGTCCTGCACCAGCCCGCGCGCGATCGAGACGCGCTGCTTCATGCCGCCGGACAGTTCGTGCGGGTGCCGCGCGCCGAAGCCGTCGAGACCGACGAGCTTGAGCATGGCCTCTGCGCGCGCCCGGCGCTCGGCGCGCGGCGCGTGCTTGAGCACGAGCGGAAACTCGACATTCTCGACCGCGGTGAGCCAGGGATAGAGGCTCGCCTCCTGGAACACGACACCGACGCGCGACGGATCGGGCTTGTCGATCGGCCGGCCGTCGATGAGGATCGCGCCGCTCGATTGCGCGCGCAGGCCGGCGAGCATCATCAAGAGCGAGGTCTTGCCGCAGCCGGAGGGCCCGACGATGACGACGAAACGTCCGGCCGGCACGGTGATGTCGATGGCTTCAAGTGCGGGCACGGCGCCGTCGCGGCCGGCATAGACGTGCGACAGGCCGCGGACCTCGACCGCCGCCCTCGCGTCCGTGCGCGTTCCGGTCACGTTCGCCACGTGCTGCATCGCGCCTCCAGGGAGCGCACGGCCTCGTTGAAGGCCATCGCCGCGGCCGCCAGCAGGATCACGCCGGCGAGCAGCTTCGCCATCTCGAAGTTCTCACCCCAGTCTGCGATCAGGCGGCCGATGCCGACGCGCGAGGCATACATCTCGGCGATCATCACGCCGGTGAAATTGAAGATCATCGAGATGCGCAGCGCCTCGAGCAGGATCGGCAGCATGCTCGGAATGTAGACACGACGCAGGATCTGCGCCTGCGTGGCGCCGTAGGAGCGCGCGACCAGGAGGTGCTCGGCCTTGACCGATTCGACCGCGGCCGACGCGCTCATGATGACGATGAAGATCGTGGAGAACGCCGCGTAAGCGACCTTCTGCGGGAAGCCGATGCCGAATGCCAGGATGAACATCGGCAGGAAAATCGATTTCGGCACGCTGAAGACGTAGAACAGCATCGGCTTGAAGATGTCGCCGAAATAGGCGTTCTCGGCAGCGAGAATGCCGAGCGCGGCGCCGAGCGGCACGGCGATGACGAAGGCGACCACCACTTCGGCCGCCGTCACGCCGAGCGAGGCATGCACGTCGCCGCGGCCGAGAATATGCACGAGCGCCGCGAGCACGTCGGAGAGCGGCGGCAGCAGCATGGCGTTGACGAGGCCGAGCCGCGGCAGCGCTTCCCACAGGAGAAGCACCGCCGCGAGCAGCCCGAGCCGAACGATGATGAGCGACGCGCCGCGCATGCCGCCCCGCCTCACGCCGTCATTTGGTCGGGACCGGCGTGAACTTGGTGGTGTAGATTTCGGACGCCGGCGCCAGGTCCTTCATGCCGATGAGCTTGGCGAGATCGAGGGCGCGGTCGATCCACTCCTTCTTCATCTCGCCGGTGCTCGACAGCTTGAGGATGTTGCCGTCGAGCTCGGCTTCGGCGATGTCCGGCGGGATCTCGTCGACTTCCGCGATGAGCTTGATCGCGTCGGCGCGGTTCGCCTTGAGCGAGGCCATGGCGCCGAACAGCGCATTGTTGATCTTCTGGATCACCTCGGGCTTCTCGGCGATCAGCTTGTCTGAGGCGAGCCAGACGCCGCTCAGGTGCTGCGGCACTTCCTTGCCGAAGTCGACCAGCACGCGCACGCTCTTGTCCTTGAGCACCTTGAACGAGAGCGGCGAATAGAGAACGATGGCCTCGACATTGCCCGAGAGCAGGTTCGGCACCAGCCCGCCGCCGCCGAGCGGCACGCTGGTGAAATTCACCTTCTTGTCGGAGACGGTCCATTTCGCCAGCAGGTCGGAGGCGGAGCCGGCCGAGGTGATGCCGACCTTCTTGCCGGCGAGCTCGGAGACGTTCTGAATCTTCGAGTCGGCCTTCACCATCAGGTACCAGCCGTTGTAGCCGAGGCCGGAGCCGGAGATCGCTTTCGTCTTGACGCCCTTGTTGATGCCGGCGGCGACGATGGCGCAGGAGCCGAGCGTGATGTCGGCGGCGCCGGCGGCGACCGCCTCGAAGGCTTCGGCGCCGCCGCGATAGACGGTGAGCTCGGCCTTCAGGCCCTCCTTCTCGAACAGCTTCTGCCGCACCGCCGTCTCGGCGATGATGGTCGGGAAATAGGTCTTGGTCGGCAGCGCGATCCGAACGGTCTGCTGCGCCGAGGCCGGCGCCGCGGCGGCCGCGGCGAATGCCGCCGAAAGCGCGAGCGCCGCGAACCCGCAGCGGCTGAAAAGCCGTGTGAAGCCGGTCATCCTCACCTCCCCCTTTATTGGCCGCGTTCTGCCTTCATGAATGGGCAATGCTGCGGTCGGAGACGGAGCATGGCAAGCAGGGGTGAAGGTGACAAGTACGGCGCGCGGTAGTGGCGCGCCGGCCCAACCGTCCCACCGATGTCTAAAGCCTGCCTTTGCTGCCCATGTTCTTGCGCGCAATGGCCGCGAGCAGGAGGCCGAAGCCGATGAGGCGCAGGATATAGACCCAGCTCTTGTCATCCTGGAGGAAATCGAACGAGACCGAGACGCTCTGGCCGGCAGCGAAGAGCAGGAAGGAAATGCCGAAGATCGCGAACAGCGAGTCGCCGGTGCGCCGCCAGAACCGGAAGAAGAACAGCGCCGCCACCAGGAAGCCGGCTGTGATCATGCCCGAGAGGAAGGTCGCCATCAGTCGATCTCCCACACGAAGCCGTAGATCAGCACGGCCAGCGCCGCCAGGTTCGCCGAGAGCCGCGCGAACTGGAGGTCGATGTTCGGCAGGAAGACCATGTCGAGCACGACCAGGAAATTGTTGAGCGCGAGCAGCACGAAGCAACTCGCGGTCCAGAGCAGGAGCTTGGCCCTGGTGCGGAAATAGCTGCGCACCAGCAGAGCGCCGCAGCCCGCGCTGGTGGCGAAGCAGAGGCAGTAGACGATCGTTGCGATCGGGTTACTCATCTTTGATCCTGAAGGCGTCTGACAGGATTTGTAGCTTGGCATTGCTCGGTGAATTGACGATCTGGCGCATGACCACCGCGGGCTTGAGCGCGTAGAGCTGGGCGAGCGCGCCGACGGCGTCCTCGAGTCGGCCGGTGGCGCTATAGCGATAGCGCTCCCCCTCCTCGGCGACGACAAGCCCGGCCACGATAAGATTGTCCAGCGCCTCGATCACGGCGACCTGGCTCGAGCGCAACTCTCTGAGGATCTCGACGGCGGCCCAGTTGCGCTCGCGAGAGCGCCGTAGCATCAGCAGCAGTTCGAGGGCCCAGACCGACCTGAACGACGCGCCTGCGAACTCCAGGATGTCGGCTTCCGATTCCATTACGAGGCGAACGCGTTCATTGCAAAGGATGCACGATCGAATGACCTCCGGCAGCGCCTGCTAAGGGCGCCGTGTGGAATCGGTGCGCAATCAAGCCAGGCGCAGGGATTGCGGCGAACCTTCTGGCTGCGCGCCATCGGCCTGCGGACGCACCCGCACCCCGAGCATGCGCTCGAGTTCGAGGCCGACGCTTTCCGGCGTGATCGGCTTCTGCAATATCGGTGCATTGCCGTATTTCGGATCGACGCTCTCGCCGCCATAGCCGGTGACGAAGGCGAAGGGGATACCCCGCTCGGCCAGTTCGCTGGCGAGCGGATAGACGTATTCGCCGGACAGATTGAGATCGAGAAACGCACAATCGAAATCGCCCTTGGCCTCGGACCGCGCCTCCTGCAACGTGCAACAGGGCCCGACCACGAACACGCCGTATCCGACCAGCAGATCGCGCATCATGATGCCGATCATGGCCTCGTCTTCGACGAGCAGAACGCGCTTCATCGAGCCGCTGGGGAGATGAATGAGGTTCCGGTGCTGCTGATGCTGAGACCAGCCTGGCGCTTCGCCGCCGAGCGGAATCTGCAATGTGCAGTGTAGGCCCGACGGCCGCCAATCCCATGCGACATTTCCGCCGACCTGGCCGCGGATGCTGGCATTGATGATCTTGGTGCCGAAGCCGTGCGCGTGCGGCGCGACGACGGGCGGGCCGCCGTCCTCCTGCCAATGCAAATTGAGTGCGCCGTCCTCGACCGCCCAGCGGATCGCAAGGCGGCCCTCCGGTACCGACAACGCGCCGTATTTGGCGGAATTGGTGGCGAGCTCGTGCAGCACGAGCGCCAGGTTCTGCGATCGTTCCGGCGACAGCGCCATCTCGAGGCCGTCGAAGACGACGCGCGCGGAGTCGCCAGAGTAAGGAGCAACCTCCTCCATCGCCAGCCGTCGGACTTCGGCGCCTTGCCACCGGCTCTCGGACAGAAGCGTATGCGCCTGCGCCAGCGCGTGGATGCGCCCTTCGACCGATTTGATATAGCCCTCTTTGGTCGTCGAGCGGGTGAGCCGCACGATCGCCTGCACCACGGCGAGCGCGTTGCGGGCGCGATGGTCCACCTCGCGCGCGAGGAGAAGCTGCTTCTCCTCCGCTTGCTTGCGCTCCGTGATGTCGACGGTGACGCCGCTGACGCGCGTCAGGCGCCCGTCGCCGTCGATTGTCGGCGTCGCCGTTCCAAAGCACCAGCGGACTTCGCCGTCGGGACGGAAAACCCGGAACTCCGTCTGGAACGACTGTCCGGCCCCGCCGGAGAAGCCGGCGAGCATCTCCTTGAGCCGCGCGAGGTCTTCCGGCGCGACCATCGGGGCGACCGTATCGAGCGAGACGGTGAAACTCGCCGGATCGACGCCGAAGATGCGGCACTGGCCCTCGTCCCACATCCAGTCGCCCTTGAGGATGTCCCAGTCCCACGAGCCCATCTGGCCGGCGGCGAGCGCCAGATTGCGGCGCTGCTCGCTCTCCATCAGCCGCTCGGCCGAGGCCTCCAGATCGGCAGTGCGTTCGCGCACGCGCGTCTCGAGCTGTGCGTTCAAAGCCTCGAGCTGCCGCGTCTTGCGATAGAGCTCGGCGAAGACCCTGACCTTGGCGCGCAGCAGTTCCGGCACCACCGGCACCGGCACGTAGTCGACTGCGCCCATCTCGTAGCCGCGCAGAAGATCGGTCTCCGACAGCAGCACCGCCGAGATGAAGATGATCGCCGTCTTCTGGAACCGCGGGTGCTCGCGGATCATCGCGGCGAGTTCGAAGCCGTCGAGATCGGGCATGCAGACGTCGATCAGGACGACCGCGACCTCGTTCTTGAGCAGGAGCTGCAACGCCTCGGTCGCCGAGGTCGCCTGGATAAGGTTTTCGTTGAGGTCGCGCAGCACGACCTCGTAGCTCAGGAGCTTCGCCGGCTGGTCGTCGACCAGCAGGATGTTGACCTGTTCTTCCCCTGTCATGGCCATTACCGGTGCAGCCACATGCGCAGCATGGTCAGGAGCTGCTCGGTGTTGACGGGCTTGGCGAGATAGTCGGACGCGCCGGCCTCGAGGCACTTCTCACGGTCGCCTTTCATCGCCTTGGCGGTGAGCGCGACGATCGGCAGGCGCCGATAGGCCCCTTGAGCGCGGATTTGCTGGATCGTCTCGTAGCCGTCCATTTCCGGCATCATGATGTCCATGAGCACGATCGAGAGCTGCGGGTTGGTCTCGATGAGTTCGATCGCCTCGCGACCCGTCGTCGCGGTCAGCACGTGCATGCCGTGCCGCTCGAGAACGCTCGACAGCGCGAAAATGTTGCGCGCGTCGTCGTCGACCAGCAGCACCTGCCTGCCGACGAGGTCCTCGTCGGACGAATTGAGCCGCTCGAGCATGCGCTGCTTCTCCGGCGGCAGCTCGGTGACGACGCGATGCAGGAACAGCGCCGTCTCGTCGAGCAGACGCTCGGGCGACTCGACGCCCTTGACGACGATGCTGCGCGCCATCGTGTGCAGCTGCGCGTCCTCTTCGGCGCTGAGTTCGCGGCCGGTGAAGACGATCACCGGGACGTCGGAGAGCGGGCTCTCCTTGTGCAGCTTCTCGAGCACTTCGAAGCCCGTCATGTCGGGCAGCCTGAGATCGAGCACGACGCAGTCGAACGGCTCGCGCCGCAGCACGCTCAAGGCCTCCTCGCCGGACTGTGCCGCTTCGATTTCGATGTCGGTATGACCAAGCAGCTCGCGTATGCTCAACTGCTCGGCCGGATTGTCCTCGACGACGAGCAGGCGCTTGCGCTTGCGCGTCGAGTATTCCTTGATCCTGGCGAGCGCCTCCTCGACCCCCTCCATCGTCGTCGGCTTGGTGACGAAGGAGAAGGCGCCGCGGGCGAGCCCGTGCTGCTTGTCCTCGTCCTGCGTGACGATCTGCACCGGAATGTGCCGCGTCAGCGGGTTCTGCTTGAGCTGGCTGAGCACGCTCCAGCCGAGCATGTCGGGCAGGAACACGTCGAGCGACACAGCGGTCGGCTGATACTGCTTGGCAAGCTCGATCGCCTGCGCACCGTTGGACGCGACCAGAACCTTGAAGCCCTTGCCGCGCGCGAGGTCGGCGAGAACGCGGCCATAGTGCGGGTCATCCTCGACGATGAGCAGGATCGAGTCGCCCGGCTCGAGCACGCGCCGGTCGTCCGGGATCGGCTCGACGATGCGCTCAGGCGGCAGCAGGATCGGCTGCGCGCTCGGCTGCGTGGTCGCGCCGCCGGCGCCGGCGCGCAGGGCGAGCGTCGAGCCGGCATAGCGCAGCGGCAGGTATAGAGTGAAGGCGCTGCCGACGCCGGGTGTCGAGCGGAGCTGGATTTCGCCGCCGAGCAGGCTGGCCAGCTCGCGGCTGATGGCGAGGCCGAGACCGGTGCCGCCGTATTTGCGGCTGGTGGAAGCGTCGGCCTGCTGGAACGCCTCGAAGATGATCTTCTGCTTCTCCGGCGGAATGCCGATGCCGCTGTCCGAGACCTCGAACGCGACCACGCTCGCCGCCTGCCCCAGCACGGGATGGTTTGGGTTCCAGCCGCCGGTCGCGCGCGATACGCGCAATTGCACGCTGCCGCGCGACGTGAACTTGAACGCGTTCGACAACAGGTTTTTGAGCACCTGCTGGAGGCGCTTCGAATCCGTCGTAATGCTGCGCTCGAGCTCCGGGTCGAGGCCGACTTCGAAAGACAGGTCCCGCGCGTCCGCCTCGTGGCGGAACGGCCGGCCGACCGCTTCGAGCAGATCGCCGAAGAAGATGTCCTCCGCCTCGACGGTGACTGTGCCCGACTCGATCTTGGACAGGTCGAGAATATCGCTGATCAGGTTCAGGAGGTCCGTGCCGGCCCCGTGAATGGTGCGGGCGAACTCGACCTGCTTCGCCGACAGGTTGCCTTCGGGGTTCTCGCCGAGCTGCTGGCCGAGAATCAGGATCGAGTTGAGCGGCGTGCGCAGCTCGTGGCTCATATTGGCCAGGAACTCCGACTTGTACTTCGAGGTGAGGGCAAGCTCGGTCGCCTTCTCCTCGAGCTCGCGGCGGGCCTGTTCGATTTCCTGGTTCTTGCGCTCGACTTCGACGTTTCGCTCGGCGAGCTGCTGCGCCTTCTGCTCGAGCTGCTCGTTGGTCTGCTGCAATTCCTTTTGCTGCGACTGGAGTTCGGCGGCGAGCTGCTGCGACTGCTTGAGGAAGCCCTCGGTCTGCATCGTGGCTTCGATCGAATTGAGCACGATGCCGATCGAAGCGGTGAGCTGCTCGAGGAAGGTGAGCTGGAGCGGCGTGAAGGCGTCGATCGAGGCAAGCTCGATCACCGCCTTGACCTGGTTCTCGAACAGCACCGGCAGCACGACGATGTTGCGCGGGGCCGCCTTGAACAGCGCCGATGCGATCGGCACGACCTCGCCGGGGATGTCGGTGATCAGCAGGCGGCGCTTGTCGATCGCGCACTGGCCGATCAACCCCTCGCCGAGACGCAGCGCGGACGGATGGCCGCCCTCCTCCATGCCGGCATAGGACGACAGGAGCTGGAGCCGCGCCTCGTTGTCGGTCTCCATCTGGTAGATGACGCTCTGCTGCGCGTTGACGAGCGGCGTCAGCTCGGTGAGCAGCAGGCGGCCGACGGTGCCGAGGTCGCGCTGGCCCTGGAGCATGTTGGTGAACTTGGCGAGGTTGGTCTTGAGCCAGTCCTGCTCGGTGTTGCGCTCCGTCGTCAGACGGAGGTTGCCGATCATCGTGTTGATGTTGTCTTTCAGCTCGGCCACTTCGCCGCGCGCGTCGACCTGAATCGACCGAGTCAGGTCGCCCTTGGTCACCGCCGTCGCCACCTCGGCGATGGCGCGCACCTGCGTGGTCAGGTTGGCGGCGAGCAGGTTGACGTTGCCGGTCAGGTCCTTCCAGGTGCCGGCAGCGCCCGGCACGTTGGCCTGGCCGCCGAGGCGGCCTTCGACGCCCACTTCGCGCGCCACGGTCGTGACCTGGTCGGCGAAGGTCGCCAGCGTGTCGGTCATGTTGTTGATGGTTTCGGCGAGCGCGGCGACCTCGCCCTTCGATTTCACGGTCAGGTTCTGTTTCAGGTCGCCGTCGGCGACCGCCGTCACCACCTTCACGATGCCGCGCACCTGCTCGGTCAGGTTCGCCGCCATGACGTTCACGGTGTCGGTCAGGTCCTTCCACGTGCCGGCGACGCCGGGCACTTCCGCCTGACCGCCGAGGCGGCCTTCGGTGCCGACTTCGCGCGCCACGCGCGTCACTTCCGAGGCGAAGGCGTTGAGCTGGTCCACCATCGTGTTGATGGTGTTCTTCAGCTCGAGGATTTCGCCCTTCACGTCGACGGTGATCTTGCGCGACAGGTCGCCGCGCGCCACGGCGGTGGTGACTTCGGCGATGTTACGCACCTGCGTGGTCAGGTTAGCGGCGAGCAGGTTGACGTTGTCGGTCAGGTCCTTCCAGGTACCGCCGACGCCCGGCACGACCGCCTGGCCGCCGAGGCGGCCTTCGGTGCCGACTTCGCGGGCGACGCGCGTCACTTCCGCCGCGAAGGAGCGCAGCTGCTCCACCATCGTGTTCAGCGTTTCCTTCAAGAGCAGGATTTCGCCGCGCACGTCGACGGTGATCTTCTTCGACAGGTCGCCGCCGGCGATGGCCGTCGCCACCTCGGCGATATTACGCACCTGCGCCGTCAGGTTGGACGCCATGAAGTTGACGTTGTCGGTCAGGTCCTTCCAGGTGCCGGCGACGCCGGGCACTTCGGCCTGGCCGCCGAGCTTGCCTTCGGTGCCCACTTCGCGGGCGACGCGCGTCACCTCGCCGGCGAAACCGTTGAGCTGGTCCACCATCGTATTGATGGTGTTCTTCAGCTCGAGAATTTCGCCCTTCACGTCCACGGTGATCTTGCGGCTCAAGTCGCCGCGCGCCACGGCCGTGGTCACTTCGGCGATGTTACGCACCTGGGCCGTCAAGTTGCCGGCCATCGAATTCACCGAGTCGGTGAGGTCTTTCCATGTGCCGGCGACGCCCGGCACGTTGGCCTGACCGCCGAGGCGGCCTTCGGTGCCGACTTCGCGCGCCACGCGCGTCACTTCGCCGGCGAACCGGTTGAGCTGGTCCACCATCGTGTTCAGCGTTTCCTTCAGCTGAAGGATCTCGCCGCGCACGTCGACGGTGATCTTACGCGACAGGTCGCCGCCGGCGATGGCGGTCGCCACCTCGGCAATGTTACGCACCTGGCCGGTCAGGTTGCCGGCCATCGAGTTCACATTGTCGGTCAGGTCCTTCCAGGTGCCGGCGACGCCGGGCACTTCGGCCTGGCCGCCGAGCTTGCCTTCGGTGCCCACTTCGCGCGCCACGCGCGTCACTTCCGAGGCGAAGGCGTTGAGCTGGTCCACCATCGTGTTGAGCGTCTCCTTCAGGCGAAGGATTTCGCCGGAGACGTTCACCGTGATCTTCTTCGACAGGTCGCCCTGCGCCACCGCCGTCGCCACCTCGGCGATGTTGCGCACTTGCGCGGTGAGGTTCGACGCCATCGAGTTGACCGAGTCGGTCAAATCCTTCCACGTGCCGGCGACGCCGCGCACCATGGCCTGACCGCCGAGCTTGCCTTCGGTGCCGACTTCGCGCGCGACGCGCGTCACTTCGCCGGCGAAGCGGTTGAGCTGGTCCACCATCGTGTTCAGCGTTTCCTTCAGCTGAAGGATCTCGCCGCGCACGTCGACGGTGATCTTGCGCGACAGGTCGCCGCCGGCGATGGCGGTCGCCACCTCGGCGATGTTTCGCACCTGGCCGGTCAGGTTGCCGGCCATCGAGTTCACGTTGTCGGTCAGGTCCTTCCAGGTGCCGGCGACGCCGGGCACTTCGGCCTGGCCGCCGAGCTTGCCTTCGGTGCCCACTTCGCGCGCCACGCGCGTCACTTCCGACGCGAAGGCGTTGAGCTGGTCCACCATCGTGTTGAGCGTCTCCTTCAGGCGAAGGATTTCGCCGGAGACGTTCACCGTGATCTTCTTCGACAGGTCGCCCTGCGCCACCGCGGTCGCCACTTCGGCGATGTTGCGGACCTGGCCGGTCAGGTTCGACGCCATCGAATTGACCGAGTCGGTCAAGTCCTTCCACGTGCCGGCGACGCCGCGCACCATGGCCTGACCGCCGAGCTTGCCTTCGGTGCCGACCTCACGCGCGACGCGCGTCACCTCGCCGGCGAAGCGGTTGAGCTGGTCGACCATCGTGTTGATGGTCTCCTTCAGCTGCAGGATCTCGCCCGAGACGTTCACCGTGATCTTCTTCGATAA
>DASTGR010000327.1:0-19599 GCA_035718885.1 Pseudolabrys sp.
CACGGTGAGCGCGGCGCGTAGCGTGAAACCCATGCCCAGGCCGCCAATCAGGATCTTCGGCGCCTTGCGCGTCTTGATCCGGTCGCAGGCGAGCGTCGCCAGCGCCTGCTCGGTCGCGGTCAGCCGGCTGTTCATCAATTCGTTGGAGCCGAGCTTGATCGCGAATTCGCTGCCGCGCCGCATCAGGCGCAATTCGGCACCGCCGGGAATGTGCGCCGTGTCGAGCTTCTCCCAGGGCAGCATTGCGGCTAGTACGCCCAGACCAGCAGCAGCACGCCGAGCACCACCAGCACGACGCCGCCGATCTCGCGGTTCGTGGTCGGCTCCTTGAAGACGAGATGCGTCACGCCCTGCGCGAACAACACCTCGACCAGCGCCAAAGTGCGTACGTTCGCTGCGGTCGCGATCGCGAAGGCGAGGAACCAGAATTCCGATGCGAAGGCGCCCATGAAACCGGCGAACAGCGATGGCTTCCAGGCGCGCATGATGTTGCCGAGCACTTTCGGCTCGCGCAGCACGAGATAGAGCGTCAGCATCGCCGCCTGCATGACGAGGCCGATGGCGAGCGTGAAGGTCGCGGCCATGACGAAGTGCGGCAGGTGAAGCGACAGGATCGCGCCGCGATAGCCGATCGCGGAGAGCGCGAACAGCGCACCCGAGGCGATGCCGATCGCGGTCGAGCGCTTGGTCGAGACCTTGCTGGCGCCGGGCTTGAGCGAAATGACGATGACGCCGATGGTGGCGATGACGATCGCCGCCGCGGTGAGCGGCGTCACCTTGTCGTGCAGGAAGATCAGGCCGAACAGCGCCACCTGCACCGGCTCGGTCTTGATATAGGCATAGGCGACGACGAAGGAGCGCTCGCCCATCACCGAGAGCATGGTGGCGGTGGCGGCGATCTGCATAACCGCGCCGGCCACGACACAGGGCCAGAAGATTGCCGGCGGATGCGGCAGAGAATAGCCGGCGAAGACCATCACGCCGGGCAGGAAGACGAACAGCGCGAAGGGGAAGCCGAACAGGAAGCGGACATGCGTGGCGCCGACGGTGCCGAGCGTCGTCGTCAGCTCGCGCTGCATGGCGTTGCGCGCGGTCTGCGCCGCCGCGGCGATCAGCGTGAAGACGGCCCAGAGCATGTGCGGGTCCCGACAAAGCGATGCCCGGCGGACTGCCGGGCATTGCCGCAGTGTCTACAATTGACCGGCCGGGACAAGCCCCGCCGGCGGCACAACTGTTATGCCGCGGTCGCCTTGATCTCGGCGGCCTCCGGAAACTCGGTGACCTTGCCGTGCTCGTTGTCGATGAGCAGGAACAAGTCGAAATAGCGGATGGTCGGCGCAGCGCCGGTGCGCTTGATGATCGACTGCTTCCACGCCTCGTCATGGGCGCGCTGCGCCGCCGCGAGCGAGGGCCAGACATAGACCCCGGCGCCGGTCTTGCCGTTCAGCTCCAGCAGGAAATGCTTGCGCAGCAATTCCTTCTCGTTTTGCCAGCGCGGAATGACTTTGCGCGCGTCCTCGGCGACCTGCGCCCGGCTTTGCCCTTTCGGCGAATTGAACTCGACCAGCTCCAGGATCATGTGATGGCCCCCTCTCTTGCCGCAGCCAGCATGTAGTTGACGTCCATGTCCGACGACAACTGCCAGCGGTCGGCGAGCGGATTGTAGATGACGCCGCGCTCGCCGATGACGTTGAGGCCGCTGTCCTCGATTGCCGCCTCGAGTTCTTCCGGCCTGACGAACTTGTCCCATTGATGCGTGCCGCGCGGCAGCCAACGCAGGATGTATTCGGCGCCGACGATGGCGAGCGCGAAGCTCTTCATGGTGCGGTTGAGCGTCGCCATGACGAGCAGCCCGCCCGGCTTCACCATCGACGCGCAGGTGGCGACGAAGGCCGGCACGTCGACGACGTGTTCGACCACTTCCATCGCCAGCACGACATCAAAGCGCTCGCCGCCTTCCGCGAGCACCTCGGCCGTCGTGGCGCGATAATCGACCGCAACGCCGCTCTCTGCCGCGTGCAGTCGCGCGGCCTCGATGTTCTCGCCGGCCGGATCGATGCCGATCATCTCGGCCCCGAGCCGCGCCAGCGGCTCCGACAGGATGCCGGCGCCGCAGCCGATATCGAGGATGCGCAGGCCCTTGAGGCAGCCAAGGTGCTTCGCCTCGCGGCCGAAACGCTCGCAGGCCTGGTCGCGGATGTAGCCGACGCGCACCGGATTGAGCTTGTGCAGCGGCGCCATCGGCCCGCGAAGGTCCCACCAGTTCGCCGCCATGCGGGCGAACCGCTCGACCTCGCGCGGGTCAACCGAGTTCTGCACCGTCCCGACCATCATGCGATTTACCTTACACCCGGCATCCGGGCCGGTCCCGGCCGCCCGCTACGGTTCCGATTGTTGCAGTGCCGCAGCCGCGCCGTTATGTATACGCGCCTTTTCCGACCGGCGCTTGGGGACCGATCCCGCCGCCGGCCGCTTGTTAGCCGTTTTTGCTGGGTCCGGGAACCTCGATGCCTCGTTTGGTGATGAAATTCGGCGGCACCTCCGTCGCCGACCTCGACCGCATCCGCAACGTCGCGCGGCATGTGAAGCGCGAGGTCGATGCCGGTTACGACGTCGCCGTGATCGTGTCCGCCATGTCCGGCGTCACCAATCAGCTGGTCGCCTGGTGCAAGGACGCCGCGCCGCTCCACGACGCGCGCGAATACGACGCCGTGGTCGCGACCGGCGAGCAGGTCACCGCCGGGCTCCTGTCGATCGTGCTCCAGAACATGGGCATGGACGCGCGCTCGTGGCAGGGCTGGCAGCTCCCGCTCTACACCGACCACGCGCACGCCTCGGCGCGGATCGCCGGCATCAACGGCGACGAGCTGCTGCGCCGCTTCAAGGAGCGCGGGCAGGTCGCAGTGATCGCCGGCTTCCAGGGCGTGCACAAGGACACGAACCGCATCACCACGCTCGGCCGCGGCGGCTCCGACACCTCGGCCGTGGCGGTCGCGGCGGCGATCGGCGCGGAACGCTGCGACATCTACACCGACGTCGACGGCGTCTACACCACCGACCCGCGCGTCGTGCCGAAGGCGCGCCGCCTCGACAAGATCGCCTTCGAGGAAATGCTCGAAATGGCCTCGCTCGGCGCGAAGGTCATGCAGGTGCGCTCGATCGAGCTCGGCATGCTGCACAAGGTGCGCATTTTCGTGCGCTCGAGCTTCGTCAAGCCGGAAGACATCGACCCCAAGCAGACGCCTCCGGGCACGCTCATATGCGACGAGAGTGAGATCATGGAACAGCAGACCGTCACCGGCATCGCCTTCTCCAAGGACGAGGCGCAGATCTCCATCCGAGCCGTGCAGGACAAGCCGGGCGTTGCCGCCGCCATCTTCGGACCGCTCGCCGACGGCAACATCAATGTCGACATGATCGTCCAGAACGTGTCGGAGGATGGGAAGACGACCGACCTTACTTTCACGGTGCCGTCGGCCGACTTTGACCGTGCCCGCGCCACCATCGAGAAGGCCAAGGATCGGATCGGCTATGGCCGAATCGACGGAGCGTCGGACGTCGCCAAGGTCTCGGTCATCGGCATCGGCATGCGCAGCCATGCCGGCGTCGCCGCTCAGGCGTTCAAGGCGCTGGCCGACAAGAACATCAACATCCGCGCCATCACCACCACCGAGATCAAGTTCTCGGTGCTGATCGACGCGGCCTATACGGAACTCGCCGTCCGCACCCTGCACAGCCTCTACGGGCTGGATAAGGCGTAGGCCCCCACTTCACCTCTCCCCGCGCGCGGGGAAAGGTCGGCTTTCGAGCTGAAAGCGAGAAAGCTGGGTGAGGGGGCGTTTCCGCTCTCCTGAGCCCACCCGATGCGCCCCCTCACCCGGCTCGCGCCTGACGGCGCTCGCCACCCTCTCCCAGCAAGCGGGGAAAGGGAAAGCTGGCTTGCCCCTTGCATGGGCATTTGGCATAGCCTGACAGGGCAAGGCTGGGGAAATCGGCTTTCCCGGCCCTGCTTCGTCCATGATCGGCCCGTATGGGGGCCTCGGCTCCCCCGGGCTTGAGGAATCACTGATGCGTGGCGCGCTCGGCGGTCCGCGCGTGCTGCTACGCCGGCTTCGCGAGGTAATGGCGGAGCCGGTCAGCGCGCAGGACCGTCTCGACAAGGTTGTGGTGCTGATCGCCGCCAACATGGTGGCGGAGGTGTGCTCTGTCTACGTCCTGCGCGTAGACGGAACGCTCGAGCTGTACGCCACCGAAGGCCTCAAGCGCGAAGCCGTCCACCAGACCGTGCTGAAGCAGGACGAGGGCCTCGTCGGCCTCGTCGCCTCGGAAGCCAACCCGATCAACCTCTCCGAAGCGCAGTCGCACCCGGCCTTCTCGTTCCGGCCGGAAACGGGCGAAGAAATCTATCACTCCTTCCTCGGCGTGCCGATCCTTCGCGCCGGCAACACGCTCGGCGTGCTGGTCGTGCAGAACCGCGCGCGGCGCAATTACTCGGAAGAGGAAGAAGAAGCGCTCCAGACGACGGCGATGGTGCTCGCCGAAATGATCGCCTCGGGCGAGCTTTCGTCCCTCGCCCGGCCGGGCGCCGAACCTGCGGCGCGGCACCCGATGCACATGTCCGGCGCCTGCCTTTCGGACGGCATCGCGCTCGGCCATGTCGTGCTGCACGAGCCTCGCGTCGTCATCACCAATGTCATCGCCGACGACGTGCCGCGCGAGCTGAAGCGGCTCGACGCGGCGATCGCAACCCTGCGCGCCGATCTCGACCGTCTGATGGAGCATCGTGACCTCGCCGACGGCGGCGAGCATCGCGAGGTGATCGAGACCTATCGCATGTTCTCGTATGACCAGGGCTGGCTGCACAAGATTCGCGAGGCGGTGTCGACAGGCCTGACCGCGGAAGCCGGCGTCGAGCGCGTGCAATCGGATACGCGCGCGCGCATGCTGCGCGCATCGGACCCCTACCTGCGCGATCGTCTTCACGATCTCGACGATCTCGCCAACCGGCTGATGCGCGTCCTGATGGGCCAGGACCACGCGCCGACGCGCGAACAACTTCCGGAGAACGCTATCGTCGTGGCGCGCTCGATGGGGCCGGCCGCGCTGCTCGACTACGATCGCAAGCGGCTTCGCGGCCTCGTGCTCGAGGAAGGCGGCCCGACATCGCACGTGTCGATCGTCGCGCGCGCTCTCGGCATCCCGACCGTCGGCGAAATCGACAACGCCACCGGCCTCGTCGAGGCGGGCGACGCCATCATCGTCGACGGTTCGACCGGCCATGTCCATATGCGGCCGACGCCGGAGATCGAGTCGGCCTATGGCGAGCGGGTCAAGATTCGGGCGCGGCGGCAGGCGCAATACCGCGCGCTGCGCGATCGTCCCTGCGTGACGAAGAACGGCGAGAAGATCGCACTGATGATCAACGCCGGTCTTGCGATCGACCTGCCGCATATCGAGGAGACCGGCGCGGCCGGCGTCGGCCTGTTCCGCACGGAATTGCAGTTCATGGTGGCGGACACGCTGCCGCGAACCAATGAGCAGCTCGCGCTCTATCGCACCGTGCTCGACGCCGCCGGCAAGAAGCCGGTCACGTTTCGTACACTCGACATAGGCGGCGACAAGGTGCTGCCTTACATGCGCAATATCGAGGAGGAAAACCCGGCGCTCGGCTGGCGCGCGATCCGTCTCGGCCTCGACCGCCCCGGCCTCCTGCGCAGCCAGGTGCGCGCGCTCCTGCGCGCCGCCGGCGGCCGCGAACTGCGCGTGATGTTTCCGATGATCGCGATGGTCGAGGAGTTCGACAAGGCGAAGGCCCTGGTCGAAGTCGAACTCACGCATCTGCGCCGGCACGGCCACATGCTCCCGGAGCGGGTGCACATCGGCACCATGCTCGAAGTGCCGTCGCTGCTGTTCCAGCTGGACGAGCTTTTCGAGCGCGTCGACTTCCTGTCGGTCGGCTCCAATGACCTGATGCAGTTCCTCTATGCCGCTGACCGTGGCAACACCCGCGTTTCGGACCGCTTCGATCCCCTGTCGACGCCGGTGCTGCGCGCGCTCAAAGACGTCGCCGAACGGGCGAAGAAACACAACAAGCCGGTCGCGCTGTGCGGCGAATTGGCCTCCCAGCCGATCGGCGCGCTGGCGCTGACGACGCTCGGCTATCGCTCCCTCTCCCTGTCGCCATCCTCGGTTGGCCCGGTGAAGGCCCTGCTGCTCGACCTCGACACCCGCAAGGCCGAAGCCGCGCTGCTGCCCCTCCTGGAGCAGCCGGTCGGCAGCGTTTCGATGCGCGATAAGCTTCAGGAGTTCGCCGCCTCGGAAGGGCTGCAATTGTAGCGACCCATCGCCCGACGCCGTTACGCTCACAATTCCGCAGCATCAATTTCCGACCGAGACGCCAGCCTTGATTTCCCTGCCGCAGCAGAAACTGGACGCCCTCCTCCACCGCCACGCGCTCATCGAGCGCGAGCTGTCGTCGAGCCTCGCGCCCGAGGCTTTCGTCAAACTGTCGCGCGAGCATGCCGAGCTCGAGCCGGTTGTGAGCGCCATCAAAGCCTGGCGCGCCGCCGAGGAGGAGATCGCCGATCTGGATGCGCTGATCGCGGATGCCGCGACCGACGGCGAAATGAAGAAGATGGCCGAGGCCGAAAAGCCCGCCCTCCAGGAGAAGCGCGACAGGCTCGCCCACGACATCCGCATCGCGCTCCTGCCCAAGGACGCGATGGACGATCACGACGCAATCCTCGAAATCCGCGCCGGCACCGGTGGCGACGAGGCCGCGCTGTTCGCCGGCGACCTGTTCCGCATGTACGAGCGCTACGCCGCCAAGCAAGGTTGGACGACCGAGGTGCTGTCGCTGAGCGAAGGCACCAAGGGCGGCGTCAAGGAGATCATCGCCGAAGTTCACGGCCGCGGCGTGTTCGCCAAGATGAAGTTCGAGTCCGGCGTCCACCGCGTGCAGCGCGTGCCGGACACGGAAGCCTCGGGCCGCATTCACACCTCGGCGGCGACGGTTGCAGTGCTGCCCGAAGTCGAGGACGTCGACATCGAGATCAACGATTCGGATCTGAAGATCGACACGATGCGGGCGCAGGGCGCGGGCGGCCAGCACGTGAACAAGACCGAGTCGGCAATTCGCATCACCCACATGCCGAGCGGCATCGTCGTTTACGTGCAGGAAGAGCGCTCGCAGCACAAGAACCGCGCCAAGGCGATGAAGATGCTGCGCGCCAAGCTTTACGACCAGCAGCGCACCAAGCTCGACGCCGAGCGCGCCGCCGAGCGCCGCGGGCAGGTCGGCTCCGGCGACCGGTCCGAGCGCATTCGCACTTACAATTTTCCGCAGGGCCGCGTGACCGATCACCGCATCAACCTGACGCTGTACAATTTGGCCAAGGTGATCGAAGGCGAGGCGCTGGACGAGGTCGTCGATGCGCTGGTGACGCAGCATCAGGCCGACCTGCTGGCGGCGGAAGGCGTCCAGTGAGGAGCGTCGCCGGACTGAAGGCCGGCGTCAGCGTCGACGAGGCGCAGCGGCACTTGGCGAAAAGCTTCGCGCTTGCCGGCATCGAGTCCGGCATGACCGACGCGCGCGCACTGATCGGCGCTGCCCTGCGCCTGTCGCGGGCGCAACTTCTGGCGCAATCCGACCGCCTGCTCGAGCCGCGCGAGATTGCGGCCATCGACGCCCTCGCCGCGCGCCGCATGAAGCGCGAGCCGGTCTCGCGCATCCTTGGCCGCAAGGAATTCTGGTCGCTGACCCTGGACGTCACGCCGGATGTCCTGGTGCCGCGTCCGGACACGGAGACACTCATCGAGGCGGCGCTCGACTACGTGGTGCGCGGCGGCCTGCGTCTCGAGCCGCTGCGCATTCTCGACATCGGAACCGGCACTGGCGCGCTGATGCTCGCTTTGCTTCAGGAACTGCCGAATGCGCGCGGCGTCGCGACCGACCTGAGCATGTCGGCGTTGCATGTCGCTCGTGGCAATGCGGAGCGGCTTCGCCTCGCTTCGCGGTGCTCCTTCGTCGCCTGCAATCTGGCGGACGGCGTTCAAGGCCGTTTCGACCTGATCGTCTCGAACCCGCCCTATATCGCGCGCGGCGCCATATCCTCGCTCGATCCTGAAGTCCGCGACTACGATCCGCGGCTGGCGCTCGACGGCGGCGCCGACGGTCTTGACGCCTACAGGGCGATCGCGGCCAGCGTGCCGCCGCTGCTGGCGCAGGGCGGGCGGCTGATCATGGAATTGGGTATCGGCCAGGCGCCCCCGGTCACGAGCCTCCTCGAGGCCGCCAAGTTTACTGTCCTATCGATCCGTAACGATCTGGCCGGGATCCCCCGCGCCATTTCGGCCAAAATCGCCCTATCGGCGGGTCATGAGGGAACTGCATTGCCTAAAGGCTGAAAACGCAGGGCTCGGCTGCGGGGTAAAAAACCACTTGGAATAAGGGCTGGGAAAGACTAGCTTTCAGTTACGGAATCGACCCGTGATCATTGTCCCGCAGGTTCCCCGGAGCACGGCTCTGAGTGGCGGCGGCGCAGGACGGACGGCGAGAGCCGGCTTAGCAAAGAGCCAGTGGAAAAGGCCTTTACGAAGTCGGCGCCTTTACGAAGATCGGCAAAGGACAGGCGTCAGCGGCGGGTCTGAACGCTACACCGGTTAGGCGCAGCAAAATTCTACATCAGAGCAAAACGCGCTTGAACGAGAACTGGGCAACGCCGCGGGCGGCCGCGGCCAAGGGGTTGCTGCTTTTATCGCAGGTAGCGAAGGCACAATAGCGCTCGCATGAGCTCGGGTTTCTGGCGCGGACGAATGGCAGGTCCGGCCGCGCAACGGATTGGTCTGGACTTGCTGACGGAATGCGAAACACGCCGGCGCTAATCCGCGGCACAAGGGAAGTCGACGAACAGGCAAATCATGAGAAACGGTCAGAAGCGCATGCGGGGGCGGGGGAATAATAATCACCGCAAGAGTCAGAACCCCCTCACCCGAGTCTACGAGTCCAACGGCCCCGATGTGAAGATTCGCGGCACCGCCTCGCACATCGCTGAAAAATACATCCAGCTCGCGCGCGACTCGCAAAGCTCGGGCGATCCGGTGGCGGCGGAGAATTACTATCAGCACGCCGAGCACTACTTCCGCCTCATCGCCGCGGCGCAGGAGCAGTTCCGGCAACAGAATCCCTATTATCAGCAGCAGCCGGGCGGCACGCCGCAGGGCGCGGCCGACGACAATTTCGACGACGACGGCGACGATCAGCCCAATTTCTCGGGTCAGAACGAGCCCGGCTTCGTGCAGCGCGAGCCGCAAGCTCAGCCGCAGCCTTATCTGCCGCGCGATGCGCAACCCTTCCCGCAGCGCGATCAGCAGCAGCAGCCGCGTCAGCAGCAGGCGTATCCGCAACAGCAGCAGCCGCATCAGCAGCCGTCCGGTGAAACCGATACGGGCGGGTTGCCGGCGTTCATCACGGGCGGCGGCGGACAGCAGCAGACGCAGCCGAACGGGAACGGACCAAACGGACATGACCAGGGTGACCGCTTCGGCGGCCATCACCGCCGGCGCCGGCGCCGTGGCGGCGGTGGTGGCGGCGGCGGCTTCCGTCCCGAGCGCGCGGACTTCGGCAGCCAGCCGGGCGCCGAGGGTGGCGATCAGGGCGCCGAGTAGCGCCATCGCATCGTTCGGAAAAGCAGGCCGGGTGGTCTCAGCCGCCCGGTGACGGCGCAGGCGCCAGAGCCGGCTCCAGAGCCGGCATGAGCCGCCTCTTTACGCGCCGCGCCGGAATGGCGCGGTAGACCTGCTTGGTCGCCTCGACCAGGTGAACGCCCGCGAAGGGCGCCGACAAGGTCGCGCCGGTGCGCTCCCACGCAAAGGCGGAGCGCAGAAACCAGCCGCGTTCGACCGGCGGCACGTAGAGCGCCTCGCTCCAGCCAGTCGGCGTGAACCAGGTCTCGCGCAGAAGCTGATTGATCTGGCTGCGCGAATAGGGCCGGCCATGACCGAAGGGGGTGGTGTCGGTCCGCGCCCAGACGCCGCGCCGGTTCGGCACGACGGCGAGCAGGCGCCCGCCCGAGGCGAGCACGCGCCAAACTTCACGCAGCAGCGCCGCCGGATCGTGCGTCATCTCGAGATGGTGCACGATCAGAATGCGGTCGACTGCGGCATCGGGCAGCGGCAGTTCGAACTCGTCGACCAGAGCCGAGAGCGCAGGCCGTGCGGTTGGCCATTTCACCACGCCCTGCGCGGCGGGCATGAAGGCGAGACAGCGCTCGGCCTCCTCGCGAAACAATCCAAGATAAGGCGTCGCATAACCGACGCCCAGTACGCTCTGGCCCGCCGTGTCGCGCCAGAGGCTGCGAATGCCGCGGCCGATAAAGCGGCGCGCGACGATGCCGAGCCGCTGGCTGTAGAAGTTGCGCAGGTCAACGACGTCGATCGTCATGGCCGCCACGATTACCACAGTTTCCGCCGCAGGACGCGGACCGGAACCCGGGGGAGTGCATGCCGATTGCCCGGCATGGTAAAGCTCCCGGAACCGAAAAGGACCGCTCCATGCCCGCACAGATCCGCCTGTTTCGTTGCCTGTCCGACAATTACGGCGTGCTTCTGCACGACCCCGCGACGGGCGCGACGGCCTCGATCGACGCGCCGGAGGCGGCCCCCGTCGAGGCGGCGTTGAAGGAGACCGGCTGGAAGCTCACCGACATCCTGATCACCCACCATCACCATGATCACACCTGCGGCATCGAGGAGTTGAAAGCGCGCCACAAGTGCCGCGTCGTCGCCCCCGCCGGAAACAAGATTCCTGCCGTCGACGAGACGGTGAAGGAGGGCGATACGGTAAAAGTCGGCAAGCTCTCCGCCAGCGTCATCGAGACGCCCGGACACACGCTCGACCACATCGCTTACTGGTTTCATGCCGAGAAGCTCGCCTTCGTCGGCGACACGTTGTTTTCGATCGGCTGTGGCCGCGTCATCGAAGGCACGCCGGCGCAGATGTGGGACTCGCTGAAGAAGCTGCGCGACCTGCCGGACGACACCGAAATCTATTGCGGCCACGAATACACGCTGTCGAATATCAAGTTCGCCCTCACCGTCGAGCCGGACAACTCCGTGCTCGCGGCGCGCGAGGCGGAGGCCAAGCGGCAGGTGCAGGAGGCGACGCCAACCATTCCGACCACCATCGGCGACGAAAAGCTCGCCAACCCATTCCTGCGCGCGGACCGCGCCGACGTCGCGGCCAATGTTGGGCTGGCGGGAAAATCCGCGGCGGACGTCTTCACCGAAGTTCGCGCGCGGAAGAACAAGTTCTAACCGTGCCCTTCCCCACCGCCGCCGAGATGATCGCGAAGCTGGCGCTGAAGCCGCATCCGGAAGGCGGTCATTACCGCGAGACGTTCCGCGACGCGCATCTCATCGGTGGGCGGCCGGCCTCGACCGCGATCCTGTTCTTGCTGGCGCGCGGCGAACGCTCGCATTGGCACCGCATCGACGCGGTCGAGGTCTGGCACTATTACGCCGGCGCGCCGCTCAAGCTCGAGATCGTCGATGGGTCGAAGGAAGAGATCCTCCGCCTCGGCTCCAACATTCACGGCGATGAAACGCCGCAGGCGACCGTCCCGGCGCGCGCGTGGCAGGCGGCGGAATCGCTCGGCGACTGGACGCTGGTCGGCTGCACCGTCGCGCCGGGCTTCGTATTCGAGACGTTCGAGCTCGCGGCGAAAGACTGGTCGCCGCGCTGACTACTTTTTCCTGCGCTCGTAAGCGGCGATGAAGCCGCCACCCGAGATGAGCAACGCCGCGAGCACAAGGCTCGCCGACGCCGGCGCGTAGTTCGCCAGCACCAAGAACAAAGTCGAGAGCACCGGCGCCGCATAGGAGCCGACGCCGAGCAGACGGATGTCGCCGCGCTTCACGCCGATGTCCCAGACATAGAAGGCGATGCCGACCGGGCCGATGCCGAGAGCTGCGACAGCCAACCATTGCGTCGCATTCTGCGGCCACAGCGTCGTTTCAAACGCGACATGCCCGAGCGCGGCGATGAGCGCGGTCGCCACACAGAAACCGGCGACGGTCGCCGTCGGCACGGCGGCAAAGCGGCGCGACAGCACCGAATAACCCGCCCAGACGAAGGCGGCGCAGAACGCGCAGGCATAGCCCGGCCAGTTGTCGAGCCCGAGCGTGCCGCCCTTGCCCACGAACAATGCGACCGTCCCGGCGAGCCCAAGCAGCGCCCCAACGACGTGCTTCGCGCGCAAGCCCTCCCCCGGCAGGAGGCCTGAGAACAGCACGATCAGGAGCGGCCAGAGATAGTTGATCAGACCTGCTTCCGCCGGTGGCGCCCACCTGAGCGACACGAAATAAAGCGCGTGATAGCCGGCGAGTCCGCCGACGCCCAGCGCCCAGACTTTCGCGGGCTGAATGAGCGCGCCCCAGGCCTTGTTGCGCGCAACCCAGGCGAGCCCGATGGCACCACCGAGCGCGAACGTCATCGCCTGCAATTGCAGCGGCGGGACGCGCCCGGACATCACCGTCAGCAGTGCAAGCAGCGACCACATCAGGATCGCGGAAAAGCCGATAAGCGTGGCGCGGGTTGTGGACATGGTGAGCGTGGGTAGCGCAAGGTATATGTTCGAGCAACGCAGATCCTGTCACGACCGGGCAGAAGCCCGTCGAAGACACGACGCTACGGGGGGCTTGAATGGCCAATAACGGCGATATCCGCGGCATGATCGCGGTCGACAAGATCGGCACCAAGATCCTGTTTCTCAATCCGCGCACCCACCTGATCGAGGCCGTCCTCGATGGCTTCCAGAAGACGGTGCACGAACTGCTCGTGATCCCCGAAACCGGACGCGCCTATGTGCCGATCTTCGGCGACGGCATTCACGGGCGAAATCCAAATCCGGGGCATACGCTTCTGGTGATAGACTGCCTGGCGCGCAAGCACATCGCCACCATCGATCTCGCGCCGTTGAGCGCGCCGCACACGCTGCGGCTCGGCGCCGACGGGCTGATCTACATCACCTGCGAGAACAGCGCGAAAGTGGCGGTGATCGACCCGAAGACCAATAGCGTGATCGATACGATCGACTCAGGCTCGACCAACGGCCACCGCCTCTGCATTCCCGACGACGGAGAGCGCCTCTACACCGACAATGAGGAAGACGCGACCGTCTCGGTCATCGACCTGCCGAAGCGCAAATTGCTCGGCAAGATCGCGACGCCGGAGAAGCTCGCCGGCATCGCCGTGTCGGCTGACGGCAAGACTGTCATCGCGGTCAGCGACGACAGCCCGGTCGTGTTCGCCATCGACACGGCGGAGAGCAAGGTCGTGCGCACGGTGCCGCTCGAGGGCGTCGAGAAGGCGGCGCAGATCGCCCGTTACTCGCCCGACGGCAAGTTGCTGGTCGTCTCGAGCCTCAACAGCAACAAGCTGAGCATCATCGACGCCGCGACCTTCGGCAGCCAGTCGGCAATTTCCGTCGGCAGCCAGCCGATGGATTTCGCCTTCAAAGGAAACGAGCTGTTCGTCGGCTGCCAGGGCGACGGCACGATGCACATCATCGACATCCCGCGCCGGCGCAACATCGGCCACGTCAAGGCGGGATCGGGATGCGAGTCGATCGGGTTCTTCTGATCGCTAGGCGAAATACTGTCCACCGTTCGCCGAGATTGTGGCGCCGGTGATCAGCCCGGCATCGTCGGACGTTAGGAACACGACGCAGCGCGCGATCTCTTCGGGCTCGCCGAGCCGGCCGATCGGAATCTGCGGCAGGATGTTCTTCTCCAGCACCTCCTTCGGCACGGCCTGCACCATTTCGGTGTTGATGTAGCCCGGGCAGATCGCGTTCACCGTGATGCCGGCGCGCGCGCCTTCCTGCGCCAGCGCCTTGGTGAAGCCGAGGTCGCCGGCCTTGGCGGCGGAGTAGTTGACCTGTCCCATCTGGCCCTTCTGGCCGTTGATCGACGAGATGTTGACGATGCGGCCGAACTTGCGCGTGCGCATGCCCTCCCACACTGGCCGGGTCATGTTGAACAACGAGCCGAGATTGGTGCTGATGACCTGCTGCCATTGCTCGACCGTCATGCGGTGGAACATGGCGTCGCGGGTGATGCCGGCATTGTTGACAAGGATATCGATCGGCCCGACTTCAGCCTCGGCCTTCTTGATGCCTTCGCTGCACGCCTCGAAAGACGACACGTCCCACTTGAAGACCGGGATGCCGGTGTCCGCCTTGAATTTCTGCGCCGCCTCGTCGTTGCCGCCGTAGTTCGCCGCGACCTTGTGACCCGCCGCCTTCAGCGCCTTCGAAATTGCCGCGCCGATGCCGCGGGTTCCGCCGGTGACCAATGCAACACGCGCCATGCCCCTCTCTCCTTCCAAAAACGTGACGCACGCCCTTGTGCAGGGCGTTCGCGTCCTCCCAATGACAGCTTAAAGACGTGCATGGCCGGCACAAGGCCGGCCATGACGCAGATCAAGTATAAAATTTGTGCGCTGCGGGGAGCAGGTGGCTCAGCGTTCAACGCACATGGCTATGCCCATGCCGCCGCCGATGCACAGCGTCGCGAGGCCCTTCTTGGCGTTGCGCTTCTGCATTTCATAGAGGAGCGTGACAAGAACGCGCGCGCCGGAAGCGCCGATCGGATGGCCGATGGCGATCGCGCCGCCATTGACGTTGACCTTGCCGGTATCCCAGCCGAGGTCTTTGTTGACCGCGCAGGCCTGCGCGGCGAAGGCCTCGTTGGCCTCGACGAGGTCGAGGTCGTCGGTCTTCCAGCCGGCCTTCTTGAGCGCGGCGCGCGAGGCCGGGATCGGACCAGTGCCCATGATTGCCGGATCGACGCCGGCATGCGCCCAGGACACGATGCGCGCGAGCGGCGTGTGGCCGAGCTTCGCTGCTTCCGACGCCTTCATCAGCACGACGGCTGCTGCGCCGTCATTGATGCCGGAGGCGTTCGCCGCGGTCACCGTGCCTTCCTTGTCGAAGGCCGGACGCAGCTTGCCGATGCCGTCGAGCGTGACGCCCGCTTTCGGATATTCGTCGGTGTCGACGACGGTGTCGCCCTTGCGGCCCTTGATAGTGACCGGAACGATCTCGTCCTTGAACCGCCCCGACTTCATCGCCGCTTCGGCCTTGTTCTGCGAAGCGACCGCGAACTCGTCTTGCTGCTGGCGGGTGATCTGCCACTGCTTGGCGACGTTCTCCGCCGTCGTGCCCATGTGATAGCCGTTGAAGGCGTCCCACAGGCCGTCCTTGATCATCGTGTCGACGAGTTCGACCGCGCCCATTTTCACGCCGCCGCGCAGGTATTGCGCATGCGGCGCCATGCTCATCGATTCCTGACCGCCGGCGACGACGATGTCGCTGTCGCCGTTGAGGATGGCCTGATAGCCGAGCGCGACCGCGCGCAGGCCCGAGCCGCAGAGCTGGTTCACGCCCCACGCAGGGCTCTCGACCGGGATGCCGGCGGCGATGGAGGCCTGGCGCGCCGGGTTCTGTCCCTGACCGGCGGTGAGGATCTGGCCCATGATCACTTCGCTGACGCGGTCTCCGGAGACGCCGGCACGCTCGAGCGCGGCCTTGATCGCCGTCTTGCCGAGCTCATGCGCCGGCAGGTTGGCGAAGGCCCCGTTGAAGGCGCCGACTGGCGTGCGGGCGGCGCTGGCAATGACGATGTCGTCTTTCATCGGAAACTCCTCTTTTCGGTCTATGGCGGGCGGACGAGGGCCTCGGCGGCCATTTCGGCACTGCCGCATCCTTGTGAAGCCGGACCGGCCTGTCAACGCCGCGGCACCTCAGGAAGACTCCTGAGAAGTGGCGGTTTTTCACCCTTGGCGCAAGAGCGGGCGGTGCCGCAATCCGGCCTGCCGCGCCGCCACAAAAGGGGTTGGCCGCGGCGTGAAGCTGCGGCTATGCTCGGGCTCTGGGCAGGGGGAAACGTGTGAACCATGGCAGAAGACAAAGAGCCGGTCACAATCAAGAAATACGCCAACCGGAGGCTCTATAACACCGGGACTTCGACCTATGTGACCTTGGAAGATCTCGCCTCCATGGTGAAGGATGGCGAGGATTTCGTCGTCTACGACGCCAAGTCCGGCGACGACATCACCCGCTCGGTTCTGGCACAGATCATTTTCGAGCAGGAAAACAAGGAAGGCCAAAGCCTCCTGCCGATCACCTTCCTACGCCAGCTCATCCGTTTCTATGGCGACAGCATGCAGATGCTGGTCCCGCGCTATCTCGAACAATCGATGCAGTCGCTGACCAGCCAGCAAGACAAATTCCGCGACCAGATGGCGCAGGCCTTCGGCAATGCCGGCTTCGGACCGATGGAAGAGCAGGTCCGCCGCAACATGGAGATGTTCGAGAAGGCGTTCGCGATGTTCTCGCCATTCGCGCGCCCGCAGCAGGGCAAGCCCGCCGCGGCCGCGCCGGACAAGCCGGCTTCGTCCGAGGGCGGCAGCGAGATGAACGATTTGAAGCGCCAGCTCGACGAGATGCAGAAGCGGCTCGACAAGATGTCGGGCGGCGGCAAGGACTAGGGCGGCGCTCTAGCTCCGGTACTGCTCCAGCACAGCGCGATCGACCTCGACGCCGAGTCCCGGCTTCGATGGGATGTGCACGACGCCGTCGGCGAGCGCGATCGGCTCCGTGATCAGCTTCTGCCGGAACGGATGCGACGAGCGGTCGTATTCCAGCACAGGCTCCTGCGGAAACAGCGAGTGATGCGCCACCGGCACGGCCGCGATCACGTGCAGCGACGCGGCTTGCGCAATCGCAGAGCCCCAGACATGCGGATTGACCTGAACGCCGCATGATTGCGCCAGCGCCATGATATGGCGCGCAGCGCTGATGCCGCCGCACGAGCCGATGTCCGGCTGCGCGATGTCGACCGCACCGGCGCGGAGCAGCTGCCCGAACCCGAACAATGTGTGCTCGTTCTCGCCGCCGGCGATCGGCATGGTCAGCTTGCCGCGCATCTCGACATAGCCGTCGAGGTCCTCCGGGACCACGGGCTCCTCGTACCAGCGCAGCCGGTATTCCTCGAGCGCACGGCCAAGGCGCAGCGCCTCGGCGCGGCCATAGGCATGGTTGGTGTCGACCATCAGGGAGACCGGCTTGCCTTGGATCGCCTTGCCGATCGCGTACATGCAGGCGATGTCGTCGTCGACGCCGTAGCCGAGCTTGACCTTCATCAGCGTGAAGCCGGCTTCGAAATGGCGGATCGCCTCGTCGGCCAAGCGCGCGGCCTCGCCCTGCCCCTTGATGCGGTAGAAGCCGGTGGCATAAGGCTGCACGCGCGTGCGGAACGCGCCGCCGAGCAATTTGTAGACAGGCTGCTCGTAGAATTTGCCGGCAATGTCCCACAACGCGATATCGACCGCGCTGATGCCCGACACGACCGAGCCTTTGCGGCCGTAGTCGCGGGTCATATGGTACATGCGATGCCACAAGACCTCGATGTCGAGCGGATCGGCGCCGGTCACGAGAGGCCGCAGCGCCTTGTCGATGACGGTCGCGGCAATCTCGGGCGGCTCGAGCCCTTGCGCGAAAGCCTCGCCCCAGCCGGTCAGCCCGGCGTCAGTCTCGATTTCCACCAGCGTTGCCGAACGCTGGCGCACCCAGCCTTGCGAGAACGCGAAAGGCTCGGCCAACGGGCTCTTCAGGACGTGGATCTTGATGTCGGAGATCTTCAACGGCGTGCGCCCTCGTTCAAGGGAAGCATGACACGGCGGCGCGCGCCGCGGCCAGCCGGTTTTAGCAGCGTTCGATCGATCAGCCGGCGGCGGCCTGACTCTTGGCCGCGACGTCCCACGGCCGCGCACTCGACGCGAGCCCGATCAGAGCGCCCTGGAGATAGTCGCAGCCCCATCCGGCGAGCAGCGATGCGGCCTCCTCGCACTGGACCCATTCCGCCACCGTCTGATGGCCGAGGCGGCGCGACAGGTCGATCAGCGTGTGCACGAAGGCACGGTCGTCGGGCGACTTGGCGATGTTCTGTACGAATTCGCCGTCGATCTTGACGATGTCCGCGCCGAGGCGCTTCAGGTTGCGGAACGAGGTGTGGCCGGCGCCGAAGTCGTCGATGGCGACGCGGCAACCAAGGTCTTTCATGCGCGTGACGAAGCCGCGAGCGTCGTCGATGTCCTGGATGGCGGCAGTCTCGGTGATCTCGACGACCAGCCGTTCGGCCGTGCCGGGATTGGCGCGCAGCAGCGCAGTCAAACCGGCCGACCATTGCGGATCGAGCGTCGAGGGCGGAGAGACGTTGACGCTCGCGCGCAAGGCCGGCGCGCCGACCAGCGCCTCGACCACCAATTCCATCATGCGGTAGTCGAGCATGCGAACGAGGCCGAGCTTCTCGGCCACCGGCACGATCTCGCCGGCATGGGCAACGCTGCCGTCGGCACGGTTCACCCGCATCAGACATTCGTAAAAGGCGCGCTCGCGCGTCTTCGCATCGACCACCGGCTCGAAAGCGAGCGCGATGCGCCGCTCGTTGAGCGCCGCGACGATCTCATCGGTCGCACGCAGGCTCTCGCGCCGGAGTGCGTCGCGTTCGATGTTGGGACGATAGGAGGCGAACGAGCCGTGGCGCTTGTCGCGGGCCGCGTGCAGCGCGTCCATGGCACGGCTGAAGATGTCGGGTACCGTGCGCGCGTGCCGCGGCGCGGTCACGCCGCCGATCGTGACCGTCACGGCGACGGGACCGGCTGCCGTCGTGAGTGGTTCGTCGCGCACGCTGGCCAGCAGGCGCTCGGCCGCGACGGACTTTTCGTCCGGCGTGCAGCTCGACAGAATGATGCCGAACTTGTTGCCGGAGAACCGCCCGATGTGGTCCTTGCCGCGCAGACGCACGCGCAGTCGCTTGGCCACCTGGGCGATGATGTCGTCGGCGACGTCGACGCCGTAGGACTCGTTCAACTGGCCAAGATGATCGATCGAGGCGATGAGGAAGCCGCAGGACCCGCGCGACTTGGTCGCATTGTCGAGCGTGGCGGCCATGACCTCGGTGAGCGCAGCCCGGTTGAGCTCGCCGGTGAGCGGATCGAAGCGGGCAAGCCGCTTGAGTTCGCGCTCGCGTTCCTTGCGCTCGTCGATACGGCGGACGATGCCATGCGCACGCGCCGGCTTGCCGTCCGCGCCGGCGAACCAGCGGCCGACATCCTCGACCCAGACGATGGCCTCGCCGGCCTTGAAGCGATAGTGGAGCACGTAGGGCACGCCGGCGCCGGCGTCGCTCTGCGTCGAAGCCTGCACGACGTCGGCGCGGCTCTCGCCCGGCTCGGCCTGGACGTGAGCAGCAAAAGCGCGGCCGCTGGCGAAATCGGCCGCCGGAACGCCGAACAGGTCGCCCGCTTGCGGCGACCAGGACAGAACGTCGGTGTCCAGCCGCCATTCGTAGGCGGCTTCGCCGACCGACCGGAGAATGGCCGCCGCGTCCGGGACTCCGGCCGGCGGATCGTTACGGATCACGACTGCCCCTTATTGGGAACGCGGGACGGGCCACGCGTGTTGCTTCCTGCAAAAGACGTGACTGGAACGCTACGGATAATCCTTAAACAATTTGAAAAAACGGCCGAATCCGCGG
>DASTGR010000328.1:0-12788 GCA_035718885.1 Pseudolabrys sp.
GCAGTCGCAGCCGCAATCGATCTTGATGTTGCCGTCGACGAAGACCTTCTGCGGCTTGACCGGCAGCGCCTTCACCGCCCGCGCCAGCGCCCAGAGCGAGGCGCGCAGGATGTTGTCGCGGTCGATGCGCTCGATCGAGCCGAAGGCGACCGACACCTGCGCTGTGGCGCAGATCTTGGCGTAGAGCCGCTCGCGCTCTTCGGCGTCGAGCTTCTTGGAGTCGTTCAAGCCGCGCGGGATGCGATCCGGATCGAGGATCACAGCGGCGGCGACCACCGGGCCCGCGAGCGGGCCGCGGCCCGCCTCGTCGCAGCCGGCGATCGGCCAAACACCCTTGGCCATGAGACGGCGCTCGCGCCGGAAGCTCGGGCGCAGCACGGGCCCCTTCAGCGGCAGGCGCGGGGTCGGCTTGGCGGGACGCGGCATGGCCCGATGAGCCTCGCTCCGCCCTTCCCTGTCAACGATTCGATTGCGCCGCGTGTGAAATCCGGGGACCGCAAATCCCGCGGGCCGCTGCGTGATACCGCGGGAACACCGCCCGCGCGGGTCACGTTGCCGTCCGGCCACAGTCCCAATCTCGGAGACGTCATGGTTCCGGCCTGGCTGCATCTTCTGTCGATCGCGGCGTTGCTGGCCGGCGTCTTCTGCGCGCTCGCGATCGCCATCCACGTCACGCGCCACCATCAGACGATGTTCATCATGAACATCGTCTGGCCGGTAACGGCGCTGTTCGGCGGCCCTTTCGCGCTCTGGGCCTATTTCACATACGGACGGCTTGCCGCGCATGAGATGACCAAGGCGGCGATGGAGAAGGATGCGGAGCCTCCGAGCAAGACTCTGACGCCGTTCTGGGCGATGGTCGGCAAGGGCACGACGCATTGCGGCAGCGGCTGCGCGATCGGCGACATCTGCGCCGAATGGCTCGCCTTCGCCTTTCCCGGCATCGCCGTCGCGCTCGGCTGGCAGTCGATCTTCCCGGAAAAGATGTTTGCCGTGTGGGTCCTCGACTACGTGCTCGCTTTCCTGATCGGCATCGTCTTCCAGTACATGACCATCGTGCCGATGCGAGGCCTGTCATTCGGCGAAGGCCTCGCCGCCGCGGTCAAGGCCGACACCTTGTCGCTGACCGCGTGGCAGATCGGCATGTACGGCTTCATGGCGCTCGCGCAGTTCTACGTATTCCGAACGCTCATCGGCACGGATTTAAAAGTGAACACGCCGGAATTCTGGTTCATGATGCAGATCGCCATGCTGTGCGGCTTTCTCACCAGCTATCCGGTGAACTGGTGGCTCATCAAATCCGGCCTCAAGGAGGCGATGTAGACAGCGATGGACCGCACGGTGCTGATATCGGGCGCCGGCATTGCCGGCCCCACTCTCGCGTTCTGGCTCAAGCGCGCCGGCTTTGCGCCGACGCTGGTCGAGCGCGCGCCGCAACTGCGCGGCGGCGGCTACGTCATCGACTTCTGGGGGCTCGGCTACGAGATCGCCCAGCGCATGGGGCTCGAGCCGGACATCCTGCGCACCGGCTATCGCGTCAAGGAATTGCGCGTCGTCAATGGCGGCGGGCGCCGCGTCGCCGGCTTCGGCACCAGCGTCTTCACCGAGCTGACTGGCGGACGCTATGTCACGATCGCGCGCAGCGAATTGTCGCGGCTGACCTTCGAAAAGGGCGCGGACGGCGTCGAAACGCTCTTCGGCGACGAAATCGTGTCGCTCGCCGAGCATGCCGGCCACGTCGTGGTCCACCTGAAGCACGGCGGCCAGCGCCGCTTCGACCTCGTCGTCGGCGCCGACGGCCTGCATTCGGCCGTGCGCCGCCTCGCCTTCGGGCCGCAGGCGCAATACGAGAAACATCTCGGCTACGTCGTGGCCGCATTCGAGGCGGAGGGCTATCCGCACCGAGACGAAGACATCTACGTCATGTACTGCCAGCCCGGCCGCATGCTCGGCCGCGTCACGCTGCGCGACAACAAGACGCTTTTTCTGTTCGTGTTCGCGCACGAGGCCGGGCCGCATATGCCCGACCCTGCCGGACAGAAGGCGCTGCTGCGCACGACATATGGCGACGGCCAATGGGAGTGCGCGGCGATCCTCCACGCGCTCGATGCCGCCGGCGATGTCTATTTCGACCGGGTCAGCCAGATCCGCATGCCGCGCTGGTCGGGTGGGCGCATCGCACTGCTAGGCGACGCCGCCTATTGCGTGTCGCTGCTCGCTGGCCAGGGCACGGCGCTCGCCATGCTCGGCGCCTACGTGCTCGCCGGCGAACTGGGCCAAGCGGACGGCGACCACGCCACGGCCTTCCGCAATTACGAAACGAAGCTGCGCGGCTACATCGATGGCAAGCAGAAGGGGGCCGAACGCTTCGCCACCGCCTTTGCGCCGCGGACGCGAATGGGCCTGTGGTTCCGCAACCAGGTGCTCAACGTCGCTTCGCTGCCCGGACTCGCCAGGCTCATGGTCGGCCGCGACATTGTCGAGACGATGCAACTGCCGAAGTACGACTGGCCGTCCGACTAACGACAAACGCGCCGCTGGCAGAGCGCGCTCCCTCTCGCCTGTGGGGAGAGGGCTGGGTGAGGGGGTTCTTGAATTTGTAGCTTTGTAACCCCTCACCCGCCGCGCTTGCGCGCGGCGACCTCTCCCTATGGGAGAGGTGAAGAGCGCGGTGCCACCCATCGCTAGAACAAACTCATCTGCGCATCGTCGGGCTTGGGCTTGCGGAAATACTGCGTCGTCAGGCTCGTTCGATTGACGTTGTGGCCGAGCCGTTCGCAGGCGACCTCGAAGCGGCGGCCGAGCATCCAGGCGTAAGGCCCGGTGCCCTTCATGCGCGTGCCCCATTCCGAGTCGTAGTCCTTGCCGTCGCGAGTATCGCGCACGAGCTTCATGACGTGGCGATAGCGGTCGGGATAATTCGCCATCAGCCATTCGCGGAACAGGTCGCGCACCTCGAGCGGCAGACGCAGCAGTACGTAACCGGCTTCCCGAACTCCGGCGACCTGCGCGGCCTCCAATATCCTCTCGATCTCGCTGTCGTTGAGCGCCGGTATGACCGGCGCGACCATCACCGTGGTCGGCACGCCGGCGTCCGAGAGCCGGCGCAGCGTCTCGAGCCGGCGCATCGGAGTGGCCGCGCGCGGCTCCATCTTGCGCGCCAGTTCCGGGTCGAGCGACGTCACCGACAAAGCCACCTTGGCCAATTTGCGCTCCGCCATGCGCGCGAGGATGTCGATGTCGCGCAAGACCAGCGCCGACTTGGTGACGATGCCGACAGGATGGCCGGTGCGCTCCAGCACTTCGAGGATACGGCGCATCACTTGATACTTGCGCTCGATCGGCTGGTACGGATCGGTGTTGGTGCCGATGGCGATGACTCGCGGCTGATAGCTCGGCGCCGAAAGCTCCTTCTCGAGGAGCTCGGCCGCCTCCGGCTTCATGAACAGTTTGGATTCGAAATCGAGGCCCGGCGACAGGCCGAGATAGGCGTGCGTCGGCCGCGCGAAACAGTAAACGCAGCCATGCTCGCAGCCGCGATAGGGGTTAATCGACCGGTCGAAGCCGATATCGGGGGAATCGTTGCGGGTGATGATCTTGCGAGTCGCATCGACCTGCACCGTGGTCTTGAACGGAGGCAGCTCGTCCATGCTCCTCCAGCCGTCGTCGAAGGCGACGCGCGCCAGCGGCTCGTACCGGCCGACGGCGTTCGACTGCGCGCCGCGGCCGCGGCGGCGCTCGTGCTCGACGACGACGCCGAGCATCTCGCTGACGTCCTGGTAGGCGCCGCCTTTGCCGCCCGCCGGTGCGGAGGGCAGCTCCTCAACCGGCGGGCGTCGCGGGGCTGTGTTCGAACGAGCCATGCCTTCACCCTAGCGAGGCCATGTGAACGAAACAAGAACATTTTGGGAGAGCGGATCGGCGAGGCGCAGCTGCCTCGATTTTGTGCCTGCCGGACGCACCGCTACTTGATATGGAGGGAAAGTCGCCGAATACCAGTCGGGTTCCATGCTCACGGTCATCATCCCAACGCGCGAATCGGAGCGGCCGCTGGTCCAGACGCTGGCGCCCTTGGTCGCCGGCGCGACGGCGGGCCTGATCGCCGAGGTGATCGTGGCCGATGCAGGCTCGAAAGACGCCACAGCCGACGTCGCCGACCTCGCCGGCTGCCGCTATGTCGCAACCGACGGCGCGACCGGCGCCCGCCTTGCCGGAGCGGCGAAAGAAGCGCGGGCGCCATGGCTCCTGTTCTTGCGGCCCGGCACCGTGCCCGAGCCAGGCTGGATCGAGACGGTCGAAAGCTTCATCGGCTCGGACCGCGAGACGGCGCAGGCGGGGATCTTTCGCCTGCGCAGCGAGGAGTTCGCGGAGCCCGGCCTTGCCGCCGCATTCCGCGCCCTGCGCGCCGCATTGTTCGGCGCCGCGCCCGGTCCCGAGCAGGGCTTGCTGATCGCGCGCCGTCTCTACGACAGCGTCGGCGGGCACACCGCCGGCGAAGACGCCGAGGCCGCCCTGCTCAGAACCCTCGGCCGCCGCCGCATCGCCCTCCTTGCGGCGGCCGTACGCGCGGCCCGCACAGATACTTGACTTTATCAACTAATCGTCCGAGCCTCGTTCCATGCCCGGACAGGACCAGGTCGCGGCCGTTCGCCGCTTCAATCGCTTCTACACGCGCCAGATCGGCGTGCTCAGGAAGACCTATCTCGATAGCCCCTACTCGCTCGGCGAGATGCGCGTGCTCTACGAGGTGGCGCACGGCGCGGCGACCGCGCGCGACATCGGCCGCGCCCTCGATCTCGACGCCGGCTATCTCAGCCGCACCTTGCGCGCCTTCGAGAAACGCGGCTTCCTCTCGCGCAGGACCTCGAAGGCCGACGCGCGCGCGAGCGAACTCGCGATCACCGCGCGCGGCCGCAAGGCTTTCGCCCCATTCGAGCAGCGATCGCGCGATCAGGCCGGAGAGATTCTGAAGAAGCTCACCGCCGATCAGCGCAGGCGCCTGACCGCCGCGATGGGCGAGATCGAAACGATCCTCGGCGAGACCGCGCCGGCCGCGAAGGCCTACACGCTGCGGTCGCCGAAGATCGGCGACTTCGGCTGGATCGTCAGCCGACACGGCGAACTTTACGCAAAGGAGTTCGGCTGGGGCGAGCCGTTCGAAGGCCTCGTCGCCGGCATCGTCGCCGACTTCGCCAAACAGAACGATCCGAAGCGCGAGCGCTGCTGGATTGCCGAGATCGACGGCGAGAACGTCGGCTGCATCTTCCTCGTGCGCGATTCCGACGAGGTCGCCCGGATCCGGCTGCTGCTGGTCGATGCGCAAGCGCGCGGCCTGCATCTCGGCCAGCGCCTCGTCGACGAATGCATCGGCTTCGCGCGCGAGGCCGGCTACCGGCGCATCACGTTATGGACGCACGCCGAACTCGTCGCTGCGCGCGGCATCTACGCCAAGCGCGGCTTCACGCTGACCTCGAGCGAGACGAAGATGTCATTCGGCAAGGAGGTCGTCTCGGAGCATTGGGATTTGAAGTTTTAATCTTGTCGTCCCGGGCGAGCAGCGAAGCCCCGGACCCATACTCCCCGGCATACATGAGACGCTATGCCGTCGACCCCTGCGCCTTCGGGCGGCGCAGGTGCTCGTCGAGGCGCGGCAGGATCTCGACGAAATTGCACGGCCGGTAGCGGTAATCGAGCTGGTGCACGAGTATCTCGTCCCAGGCGTCCTTGCAGGCGCCGGGCGAGCCCGGCAGGCAGAAGACATAGGTCGCGTTGGCGACGCCGGCCGTGGCGCGCGTCTGCACCGCCGACGTGCCGATCTTCTGGTAGCTGACCAGCAGGAACAGCGTCGAAAAGCCGTCCATCTTCTTCTCGAACAGCGGCTCGACCGCTTCCGGCGTGACGTCGCGGCCGGTGAAGCCGGTGCCGCCGGTCGAAATCACCACATCAATCGATTTATCCGCGATCCACGCCTTCACCTGCGCGCGGATCGCATCGACCTCGTCTCTGACGATTTTTCTGTCGGCGAGCTTGTGCCCCGCCTTCTCCAGCCGCTCGACCAGCGTCGAGCCGGACTTGTCGTCGGCGAACTCGCGCGTGTCCGACACGGTCAACACCGCGATGCGCAGCGGCACGAAGGATTTGGATTCGTCAATGCCGGGCATGGCCCATCCTTTCTTATCCCCCCCCTGCAAGGGGAGGGTCGCCGGCGAAGCCGGCGGGGCGGGGTTATCTATCAATTTGTCGAAGCGACCCCCACCCGGCTCGCTAACGCTCGCCACCCTCCCCCTTTCAGGGGAGGGATAAAGAAGATCTAAAGCTGCGCCGCGCTGAAGGTGTTGCACGCGGACACTTTGCCTTCCTTGAAGCCCACCGAGAACCAGTGCTGTCGCTGCGCCGAGGTGCCGTGCGTGAACGAGTCCGGCACGACATAACCGCGCGCCTGCTTCTGCAACCGGTCGTCGCCGATTGCCGACGCCGTCTGCAACGCCGCCTCGACATCGCCCGGCTCGAGCGACTTCCAGCGCTGGTTGGAGCGGTTCGCCCAGACCCCGCCAAAACAGTCGGCCTGCAATTCGACGCGCACCTGGATGCGGTTGGCGTCGGCCTTGTTGCCGGCGGCGCGCTGCGCGTTCTGCGCCTTCGGGAGGACGCCGAGCAGGTTCTGCACGTGGTGGCCGACCTCGTGCGCGATCACGTAGGCCTCGGCGAATTCGCAGGCCTTCCCCGAGCAGCCGTGGAAGCGCACCTGCATGTCGCGGAAGAACGATGTGTCGAGATAGATGCGTCGGTCGTTCGGGCAGTAGAACGGGCCCATCGCCGCCCGCGCCTGGCCGCAACCGCCCTCGAGGCTGCCGGTGAAGAGCCGCAGCTTCGGCGGCCGGTAGCTCTGGCCGCTGTCCTTGAAGATGCCGGTCCAGACATCCTCGGTATTGCCAAGCACCGCGGCGACGAAGTCGCCGGTCCGGTCGCGCGGCGCGCCGGTCTGCTGGCGCTGGGGCTGCTCGTAAGGCTGCTGGTAGGAGCTGCCGCCGCGGTTGAGCATCTCGGCGCCGCCGATCAGCACGCTCGGATCGATGCCGAGCGCGTAACCGATGATGCCGAGCACGACGATCGTGCCGATGCCGAGCCCGCCACCGCCGATCGGCAGGCCGAAGCCGCCACCGCCGCCGTAACCTCCGCCGCCGCGGTCATCCTCGACATTGTCGCTGCGGCGGAAATCGTCCCAACGCATTCGGGTCCTCCTGATGTCGCAGGCCAATATGGGGGTTTCAAAGCCCGTCAGGAAGCGAGCACTGGCGACGCAGCCATCCGTATCGTATGATACCGTAATGTCTCATATAATAGATAATCTCGATACTCGCCTCGGCGCTCGACTTCGCCTCGAACGCGAGGCGCGTGGCTGGTCGCTGTCCGATCTGGCCGCCCGCTCCGGTGTGTCGCGGGCTATGATCAACAAGGTCGAGCGCGGCGAGAGCAGCCCGACCGCTGCCCTGCTGGGCCGCCTGTCCGGCGCCTTTGGCCTGACGCTGTCGGCGCTGCTGGCCCGCACCGAAGGCCCGGTGGCCGGCAGGCTGATGCGTGCCGCCGACCAGTCCCGCTGGCAGGACCCCGCGACCGGCTACGTCCGCACCCAGATCGCGCCGGCGCCCGGCTCGGATTTGCCGGCCGAGTTGACCCGCGTCGTGCTGCCGGCCGGCGCCTCGGTCACCTTCCCCGCCGCGTCCTACGGCTTCACCCGTCATGTTCTCTGGCTTCTCGAAGGGCGGCTGACCTTCATCGAGGGCGACGTCGCGCACGAGATGGAGGCTGGCGACTCGCTCGAGTTCGGACCGCCCGCCGACTGCACGTACCGCAACGAGAGCAACGCGCCCTGCACCTACGCGGTGCTGGTCTTGAAGCAATGAGAGACGACGCCGCTCGCGGGCACAATGGCGGCCCGCCGCTCGAAGACGAGCATGTTCCCGAATGGGGACGAGGCGGCATCGGCAATTATTTTTCCTGGAAGGCGGCGCACCGCAAGGCGTATCGCGGCGTATCGCCCGCGATCATGATGCTGCGCGCCGCCCGCGCCGAGCGCATCGGCCTGACCTACGAGGAATACACGCTCGAACTGCTCGAACGCGGCCGTTATCTGCAAGCCGGCGATGTCGCGCAGATCGAACGCATCAAGCGCGCGCGTCGCGGGGGCGGGAAAGCAGAATTGGTGCCACATCGCCGCGTCGAAAGGTGACGCGAGACGGGTATCGGCTACCATCGCTAACCTCTCGTTAAATCGGCAGAAATTGCCGAGCAGATGGCGATTTCCATAAACAGTTTTTTCACTGTCATCACGCAAGATGCAGGCCTGTCGGTTGTAGGTCCCGCGTCGCCGACCGCGTCGTCTGTGAGTCAGAGTTCTGAGTCATGGTTGTGTCGCGTCGCGGGGCGCCCTCACGGGCGCCCCGTGGAGTTTCAAGCACTCCACAACATCGCATCGTCGTCGGCGACTGCGTCGCCGAGATGTCGAAATTGCCGGCGGCGAGTGTCGATCTCGTCTTCGCCGACCCGCCCTATAATCTCCAGCTCGCCAGCGACCTGAAGCGTCCGGACGACTCGCATGTCGATGCGGTCACCGACGACTGGGACAAGTTCGCGAGCTTCAAGGATTACGACGACTTCACCCGCGCCTGGCTCTTGGCCGCGCGCCGCGTGCTCAAGCCGTCCGGCACGATCTGGGTGATCGGCTCGTATCACAACATCTTCCGCGTCGGCGCGATGATGCAGGATCTCGGCTTCTGGATCCTCAACGACGTCATCTGGCGCAAATCGAACCCGATGCCGAACTTCCGCGGCCGCCGCTTCACCAATGCGCACGAGACGCTGATCTGGGCGTCGCGCGAGCCGGGCGGAAAGGGCTACACCTTCAATTACGAGGTGCTGAAGGCCGGCAACGAGGACATCCAGGTCCGCTCCGACTGGACGCTTCCCTTGTGCACCGGCGATGAGCGGTTGAAGGGCGGCGACGGCAAGAAGCTGCATCCGACGCAGAAACCGGAGGCGCTGCTCGCGCGCGTCATTCTCTCCTCATCGCGCGTCGACGACCTCGTGCTCGATCCCTTCTCCGGCACCGGCACGACCGGCGCCGTCGCCAAGCATCTCGGCCGCCGTTTCGTCGGCTTCGAGCGCGAGACGAAATACGCGAAGGAAGCTCAGAAGCGCATCGACGCGACCGAGCCTCTCGACGCGCCGTCGATCGCGCCCTTCGTCACCGCGCGCGAAGCGCCGCGCGTGCCGTTCTCGGCGCTGATCGAGCGCGGGCTGGTCACCCCCGGCGTGAAGCTCACGGATGCCAAGAAGCGGCACAAGGCGCTGGTGCGTGCCGACGGCGCGCTGTCGTTCGGCGAGAAGGTGGGCTCGATCCACCGCATCGGTGCGCTGGCGCAGGGGCTCGACGCCTGTAACGGCTGGACCTTCTGGCACGTCGAGACCCCGAAGGGCCTGACGTCGATCGACACCTTCCGCGCGCAGGTCCGCGCCGAGATGGGCGAGCCGGCGGAGTAAGAGCCCGGCTAGCGCGCTACGGCGACGCCGAGCTTCACGCCCGACGTCTTTTGCAGCTTGGCAATTACAGCGAAGAGATTGTCGGCCCGCGGATTGCCGTTTGGGCCGAACATCCGCATCAGGCTCTTCGCCGGCGTGCCCGTTTCTTGCGACAGGCGCTCGAATCCGATCGTCGCGTTGATGTAATCACGCATCACCGCCTTGCCCGCTTCGATGTCGCCGGCGAGCATTTGCTCGACCGATTCCTTCAACAAGGCGGCGCGGAATTTTGGGTCACGCTCGGCGCGCGCCTTGACGGTGTCTTTGAACTCGCGAGTGAGAGGCATCTCAAGTCGATCCCTTCTTGCGGCGCTTAAAGTCAGCCCAGCGTCCATACGCGTCCTCGATGTCGTCGCTCTGGCGCGCCTTTGTTCCGCCCCCGAGGAGGATCACCAGGACGCCGCGGTCACGACCGAAATAGGCGCGGTAGCCAGGGCCGAAATCGATTCTCAGTTCGAGCACGCCACGCCCGACGCTTTTCACATTTGAAACGTTGTCGAGCGAGAGCCGAGTCAGAGCGATCGTGACCTTTGCTGCCGCAGACGCGTCGAGCCTGTCGAACCAGCGGCGAAAGGGGCTGCGCCCGGACTCGTCCAGATACTCCAGGACCTGCATCCAGACAGTATCATATATGTTACCAATTATGGCAACTGCGAGGCAGGCTTATGGGCTGCACGCGTCAGCCGGCGGCGGCAACCGTCTCAGCCAGCAAATCCAGCGCACGTTTCGCAAACGCGTCCATGTTGGCGCGGCGGTCGGCGTTCCCAGTTTCGAGCGTGATCGCGCGCTCGACGGGACCGACGACGGCGATGCAGGTGTGGCCGGCGGCGTCGCCATAGCGGTTGCCGGTGGGGCCGGTGGCGCCCGTCTCGGCGATGGCCCATGTCGCGCCCATACGCTCGCGCGCGCGCTTCGCCAGCAGCAGCGCGTAGGCCTCTGTCGACGGCCGCAAGCCCTGCATATCGGCGTCGCCCACGCCCATCAGCGCGGCACGCGCGGCCTTCGTATAGACCACGGCGCCGCCGACGAAATAGGCCGACGCGCCGGGCAGCGCCAAAAGCGCCGCCGAGACGAGCCCGCCGGTCGAGGATTCGGCGACGGCGATCGTCTCCTTGCGCGCGATCAGGCGCGCGGCGATTTTTTCGGCGAGCGGCGTAAGCACATCCATCATCACAGCCCCATGCTTTGACCGAGCTGGCACAACACGCGATAGACGCCGACTTCGGCTTGCGAAAACTCCTTCGCGAGCGTTGCGCCCAGCGCCTCTGCGGGCTGCTGCCGCAGCGTGTCGACGATAAGACAGGCTTTGATCTTCTTGTCGCCGCCGCGCAGCTTCTCTTCCATCGACACCGGACCGGCGTCGGCAGCGACCCACAATTCGGCGGCCGCGACGGCGTGGTCGTTCACCAGCTCGTCCATGCGCGACGTCAGCGCGGCCTGGTCCGGCGTGTCGTTGAAACGCACTGTCACGGCATAGCTGCCGCGAAAGTCGCCGCGCCGCGCGACGCGCCGGCACAGCGTCCGGTTCATGTTCTTGAACACCTCGGACATGATCATCCGCGTCATCGGCGTCGGATTGTCGAGACGTTCGAGATAGGGTTTCGAGGTCAGCACCTCGGGACCGTCGGTGACGTAGAAGACGAAGAATCGCGGCGCGCCGAACACCGCCTCGTGCCGCCGGCCGAAGCGGAAGCCAGGCACGCCGAGCCGCTCGACCAGGTGTTCGCCCTGAAACCAGGCGTCGAAGTAGGCCTCGCGGCCGGGCGCCACGTCGTTCCAGATGGCGAGGATGCCCGGAACATGCCCTTCGGTCATGAATCAGCCCCTTGCCCGCGTGACGTTGGCGCTGCGCTCCGGCACGCCAAATTCCTTGCGGCAGATGTCGGCGAGAATGGCGACACCCTCGCGGATCTGCTCGTGCGTCGGGCTCGCAAAGCACAGGCGCATCCTGCTTCTGCTCCAGGCCTTGTCGGCCGACCAGTTCGGCCCCGGATTGATGGCGACGCCCGCGGCGAGCGCCTTGTCGTAGAGCTTCATCGAGTCGACCTGGTCCGGCAGCTTGACCCACAGGAAGATGCCGCCCGCAGGATAGTCGAACTCGGCTGAAGTGCCGAACTGCTCGCCGAGCGCGTCGACAAGCGTATCGAGCTTGGCCTTGAGGCCCTTGCGCAGCTCGGGCACGTGCGCATTGAAATGCGGCGGACAGTATTCGGCGAGCACCATCTGCTCGAGCGAGCCGGAGCCGGCGTCGGTCTTGAGCGCCAGCATGCGCGACATGATCGACCATGGCGCGACGATGAAGCCGACGCGCAAGGCCGGCGCGATCGACTTGGAGAACGAGCCGATGTGGATCACGTTCGCCGACTTGCTCATGGCGTAAAGCGCCGGCGGCCGCTCGCCCGACCAGATCAGATCGGCGTAGCAGTCGTCCTCGAAGATCGGCACGCCGTAGGCATCGGCGAGCGCGAGCAGCTTCTCGCGCCGCTCGCTCGTCAGGATCGTCGCGGTCGGATTCTGCACCGTCGGGATGGTATAGATGAATTTCGGCCTGACGCCCTTGCGCTTCAGTTCGGCGAGCGAGGCTTCCAGCGCGTCCATCCGCATGCCGTCACTGTCGAGCGGGATTCCGACGACGTTGACGCCGAGACGCGTATAGCGGTTGAGCGTGCCCTCGTAGCAGTCGCGTTCGCAGATGACCGTGTCGCCGCGCGCCAGCAGCGCGCCGTGAACCAGGTCGAGCGCCTGCAACGAGCCGGACACGAGCAGGATGTCGTCGGCCGTGCAGGTCATGCCGGCATCGCGCGCGAGCTTGACGCTGAGGAATTCACGCAGCGGCCTGTAGCCCTGCGGGCCGTGGCCGAGATTATAGGTCGCGAGCGATTTGCCCTCGCGCGTCAGCACCGCATCGATGGCAGCCTTCAGACCTTCGACCGGCACGCCGTCGGGGTCGTTGTTGCCGCCGATGAAACTGAACTTTGCAAGCCCCGTCCACCGCGCGGCCGGTACGGGCGAGCCCGCCGGCACGAGCGGGCCGAAATCGAACGCCATTGAAACTTCCCCTCTTGTCCCACTGTCATGGCCGGGCATAGCCCGTCGAAGACGGGCGTGAACGCCCTCATGTCCCGGCCATCCCGATTAGGAGCGCAGCGCCATCCTAAGCGAGGTCACCGGGACAAGCCCGGTGACGACACCAGTCTACTTCGCCGCGG
>DASTGR010000329.1:0-5072 GCA_035718885.1 Pseudolabrys sp.
CGGCACGTGCTTGACCGCGAATGTCGCACTTCCGACAATTGGCTTCCGCTGCGGCCTCGGGAGCCTGATCGAACATGACGCGCGAACCGAATGCCGTGGACTTCTGGCGCGGCTTCGCCCTCATCACGATCTTCATCGACCACATTCCGGGCCTGTTCTATGCCAGCTTCACGCTGGCCAATGTGTCGATTTCGGACGCCGCCGACCTGTTCGTCTTCCTCGCCGGCTGGTCGCTCCGCCTCATGGCCGAAGGCCGCGGCGAGCCTCGCCCGATCCGTGACGTGATGCTGCGCCTGTTCGGGCGCGCGCTCGAACTCTATGCCGCGCAGGTCCTGATCACGATGCTGGCGATCGCGCTGCTCGCCGTCAGCGCTACCGAGCTCGACAATCCCCTGCTGCTGCAATGGCACAATGCGGCGGCCGTGTTCACCGATCCGGTGCCAACCCATATCGGGCTTGCCGTCCTCACCCACCAGCTCGGCTATTTCGACATTCTGCCGCTCTACGTCGTGCTGATGCTCATGGCGCCGCTCTTCGCGGCGCTCGACCGCATCGTGCCGGCGCTGCTGCTGCCGCTCTCGCTCGGCCTCTACGTCTGCGTGCTCGCCTTCCGGCTGACGCTGCCGACCTGGCCGGTGGCCGGAACATGGTTCTTCAATCCGCTGGCCTGGCAGGCAATCTTCGTGCTCGGCTTCACGCTGGCGAAGCCGGCGAGCGGCCTCGGCGCCTTCGCCCGCCGCAATATTGTCTGGCTGCGCATCGCCGGCGTGCCGATCGTCGTCGCCGGCGCGGTCGTCCACATCTTCGATCTCTGGCCCGATCCGACCCGCGTTCCGAACCCGAAGCTGTTCTTCATCGCCGACAAGACGTTCATGACGCCGATGCGGCTCATCCAGTTCCTGGCGCTGGTCGCGGTGTTCTCCTTTGCGTGGCCCTATATCCGCCGCGCGGCCAAAGCGCCCTGGCTCAGCCGCCCGGTCTCCGGGCTGATCGGCCTCCTCGCCATGCTCGGGCGCAATTCTCTCTACGTCTTCTGCGTCGGCTCGCTGCTGTCTCTCTCGGCACAGGTGGTGCGGCTCTATTATCGCGGCTCGGCCGCCGGCGACACCGCAGTCCTCCTCCTCGGCATCCTCATCATGGCAGTCACCGCATGGCTCGCAGAATCGCGGCAGCGCGGGCGGCCTGCGCCCTCCTCGGCGCAGCGCTTGCCAGCACGCTGACATATCCGGCCGTCGCGCAGACGACGCCGCCGGCCGAGACCGCGCCGGCGCCGACGCCGATGACCCGCGCCTGCGCACCGGGCGCCACCGCGCAGAACGGCGAACAGCCGCTCCCGAACGTGGCGGCGGCGCTGTCCGGACGCAAGAACGTGCGCATTCTTGCCATCGGCGCCGCGCCCGGACGCGTGGGGCCGCGCGGCGGCACCTATACGGAGCAGATCGAGCGCATGTTGCAGGGCGCCCTCAAGGTCACCCGCATCGAGATCATCAATCGCGGCGTCTCGGGCGAGCTTGCCGCCAACGCCGCCGTGCGCATGAAGAACGAGGTGGCGCTGGAGGAGCCCGACCTCGTGCTCTGGCAGGTCGGCACCAATGACGCGCTCGCATACGTGCCGACAGCCGAATTCACGGCGACGGTCAGGGATCAGGTCGCGTGGCTCAAAAGCCACAAGGTCGATGTCGTGCTGGTCGGGCTGCAATTCGCGCCGCAGATGCTGCGCGACGCGCATTACGTCGAGATTCGCGAGGCGCTCCGCCGCGTCGCCGCGGAAGAGAACGTCATCGTCGTCCGTTTCTTCGAGGCCATGCAGATCCTCAATCCGCCGGGCGACGAGCCGGCTGTGCCGCCCGCCGAGGAGTTCGAACGCACCGAGGCCGGCTATAACTGCCTGTCGCAGTACGTCGCGCGCGCCATCACCCTCGGCGTCTTCGCCAAAGGCATCCGGGCGCCCAAAGCTCCGGCCAGGCCATGACCGCGGCCGTTACCCCAGCAGTTGCAGCGCCGACGCATAGGCCCCGTGCGCGAGCGAGAGCGACGTCGCCGCGAGCTGCTGACGCGTCTGCAAGGCGAGCAGAAGCGCGCTGTCGGCATTGACGTCGGCCGCCGTCAACTGCGTCGCGCCGCTCGACAAGGTGTCGCTCATCGACTTGTTGAAATCCATCCGCGCCTGAAGGATCGTGTCGCTCGCATTCAGGCTCGCCGCGCTCGCCTGCACCGAGGCGATTGCCGTGTTCACCAGCGCCAACGAGGCGTTAATGTCGCTGTCCGACGCCCAGTTGTTTGTGGTCGCTGCGAGGCCGACACCGGACGAGGTCACGTTGGCGCCGCTCACGGTCAGCGTCGACGAGCCTGTCTCGTTAAGCGTCAGGCTGAGCGAGCCTGAGGTCAGCAGGTTGGTTCCGTTCAGGCTCGAATCGCCGGCGGCCTGATCGATCTGGGCGCGAATGGCGTCGAACTGCAACGCCAGACTCTGGCGCAGCGCCGTATTGGCGCCCGGCGCAGTCGTACCCGCGGTAAGCCCGAGTACGCTCGAGAGCGTGGCGCCGCTGGCGCCGGCGACGCTGCCGCCGACCGTGACGCTGACGGTCGTCGTCGCCGTGAGCTGGACCTGTCCGCTGGCGTTGAGACTGGCGACGACCTTCAGCCCGCTCGTGGTGTTGATCGCGTTGATAAAGGTTTGCACCGTGTCGTTATTCGCGGCCGTGTAGGTCGCGGTCGTGCTGCCGTCGCTGACGGTGACGGTGTCGCCGGCCTTGAACTTGGTCGAGGTGCCGCTGGTGCTCGCAATCAGGGTTGCCGTCGTCAGGGCGCTGCGCGAGCCGGAAATGCTCGGCGCGCTGGTGCCGTTCGCCTGCAATGCCTGGTAGGCAAGGTTCTGCGCCTCCGCCAAGAGCGCCTGGATCGACTTGATGCCGTTGCTCGCGGCGGAAATGGTGTCGCGCGCCGTTTGCAGGCTATCCGTCAGCGCCGAAATGGAGTCGGCGCGCGAATTCAGTGCAGCCGCGGTGAAATAGGCGTTCGGATCGTCGACCGGCCCGTTGACGCGCTTGCCGCTCGCAAGCCGCAACTGCGCCGCGTCGATCTGCGCCTGGATGCTCGACAACGCATTCACGCTCGAACGCATCGCCGGTGTCAGAAGCACGCTCTCCATGTCGCTCCCCTCAAGGTCCTTGGCCCCGAAGTCCCCAATGCCAAATTCCTAACAGAGAGATGTAAAATCACAACCGACGCGCGAAAGAGAAATAGATTTAAAATTGCAATTCGAATTTAAAATTAGATTCACCGATAGCGCCGCAAAGCATTGGGAATTCTATAGAGCGCGGTTTTCCGGCCATAAACGCGCGTCACAGCCACCCCATAATGTCGCGTGATGGCGCGATGCGCGCCTCCTTGGCGAGGATGACGGCAACCATTGCGCGCACCGCCGGGTCGGCCGAGAGCGGCGCTCGCGGCAGCCGCGGCTAGGGCTGGGGTGAAGCGCCCCTGCGGCGCCTCACACGCCGAGATAACGCTGCAACACCTGCGGGTCGGCCTTGATCTCGGCGGTCGGCCCCTCGTGCACGATGTGTCCGTTGTTGATGATGTAGGCGCGGTTGGCGAGCGCCAGCGTCGCGGCGATGTTCTGCTCGACCAGCACGATGGTCTGACCGGCTTCCACCAGCTTGCGGCAGGCGAGCATCAGGTCGCGCACGATGACCGGGGCAAGGCCCTCGAACGGCTCGTCGAGCAGGATGATCTTGGGATCGCGCACCAGCGCGCGCGCGATCGCCAGCATCTGCTGCTCGCCGCCCGAGAGGTCGGTGCCGCGGCTGCCGCGCCGTTCCTTGAGCCGCGGAAACATCTCGTAGATGCGCTCGAGCGGCCATTTCGCCTGCGCCGTCAGGCCGGCGAGAATGATGTTCTCCTCAACATTGAGGCTGCCGAAGATGCGACGGTCTTCCGGCACGAGCTGCATTCCGGCGCGCGCGATGACATGCGCCGGGCTCCCCGAGAGATCCTTGCCGTCGAGCTTGATCGCGCCGGAGCGCGGCTTGAGCACGCCCATCAGGCTCTTGAGCGTCGTCGACTTGCCGGCGCCGTTGCGGCCGAGCAGCGCCACGACCTCGTGCTGCTCCACCTTCAGGCTGACGTCGAACAGGATGTGCGAGTCGCCGTAATAGCTGTTGAGGCCGTTGACTTCGAGCAGGCTCATGGCGCGTGCACTCCGCCGAGATAGGCTTCCTGGACGGCCGCGTTCGCCTTGATCTGTTCCGGCGTACCCTCGACCAGCACCGCGCCCTCGCGCAGCACCGTGATCTTTTCGGCCAGCTCGAAGATCGCATCCATGTCGTGGTCGATCACGATCATCGTGCGGCCGCGCGCGATCGACTTGAGCAGCTGGACCGTCTCGATGCGCTCGCGCGGGCTCATGCCGGCGAGCGGCTCATCGAGCAGGAGGAGGCTCGGCGCGGTGGCGAGCGCCAGCCCGATCTCGAGCCGCCGCTTCTCGCCATAGGCGAGCTCGGACACCGGCAGGTCGGCGCGCTCGGTCAGGTGGACGAGCTTGAGCGTATCCTCGACGCGCTGCGTCAACCCCTCGACGTGGCCGACGCTGCGGAACAGGTCGAGGTTGAACGGGCCGCGCTTCTCGGCGAGGGCGGCGATGGTGACGTTCTCGCGCACGGTCAATCGCGTAAAGAGCTGGTTGACCTGGTAGCTCTTGGTCAGACCGAGCTGGCACACCTGCGTGACCCCGAAGCCGGTGATGTCGCGGCCTTCGAACACGATCTTGCCTTCGGTCGGATGCACTTCGCAGGTGAGCATCTTGAAGAAGGTCGACTTGCCGGCGCCGTTCGGACCGATGATGCCGCGCAGCTCGCCGCGCTTGACCGAGAAGTCGATGTTGTTGTTGGCGACGATGCCGCCGTAGCGTTTCGTCAGTCCCGTCGCCTCGAGGATCATCTCGCCGTTATTGGCGGGCTTGGGCCTTCGCGGCGAAGGCACGAATTCGACGACCGGCATGTTATTCGCGGTCGCTGCCGCAAGCGAAGCCGCCGCGACGGCGTTCGGATCGCTCTCGGCCGCCTCGCGAT
>DASTGR010000330.1:0-5884 GCA_035718885.1 Pseudolabrys sp.
GATCTCGCCGAGGAGTTCACCAGGAAGCACGGCAAGACGCCGGGCGAGTTCTTCGGCACGTTCCACTACACACACAAGCGCTCGGGCCGGAAGGTGTCGGCCGACGTCTTTCCGTTCCACAACTGGGCCTTCCAGGAGGGCCTGCTGCACGCCGAGAACATCGGCGGCGACATCGAGTTGATGCTCAACAAGCGCTGCCTGATCGGCGCCTTCCCGTGGCGCTACGAGGGCCTCGAAGGCTGCCCGTGCCGCATCGCCTGTTTCGTCGATGCCGGCGACAACGTCGAAGCGATGGGCGACGCCGCCAAGGCGATTTTGCCGCCGCGATAAGAAACGACACACTCGTCATGGCCGGGCTTGTCCCGGCCATCTCGCTTAGGGACGCAGTGCCTGACTAAGCGGGATGCCCGGCACGAGGCCGGGCATGACGCCGGAGATGGAGGAGAGACTGATGTTCAAGGTCGGCGACGCAACGATACATCGCATCGAGGAGACCAACCTGCCGACCTATCCGGTCAAGCAGGTATTTCCGAAGATCACCGATGCGCAGCTCGAAAGCTACATGCCGTGGCTGGCGCCGCATCACTACGACCCCAAGAGCGGCTGCATCCTCCTGAGCGTGCACTCCTGGCTCCTGCGCGTCGGCGGCCAGACCATCCTGATCGATGCCTGCTGCGGCAACCAGAAGGACAAGCCCGGCCGGCCGTTCTGGCACATGCTCAACCAGCCCTACCTCGCGCGGCTGGCCGCTGTCGGCGTCAAGCCGGAGGAGATCGACGTCGTCATGTGCACGCACCTGCACCACGACCATGTCGGCTGGAACACGATCAACCGCGACGGCAAATGGGTGCCGACCTTCCCGAACGCGCGCTACGTCTTCTCCAAGCCCGACGTCGACTATTTCGCGAAGATCGACGCCGATCCGAAGGAGGGCCCGGCCGAGCTCGGCACCTTCCGCGAATGCGTGGTGCCGATCCTCGAACACGGCAAGGCCGATCTCGTCGGCTGCGAGCCGCACCGGCTCAACGACTTCATCGAGATCGACTCGGCGCCCGGCCATTCGCCGGGCCACGTCTTCTTCAAGCTGGAGAGCCGGGGGCAGCGCGCCGCCTTCATCGGCGACGTCTGGCATCACATCTTGCAGGTGCTGCATCCGGACTGGAATTTCACCAAGAACTCCGACGCCGCGCAGGCGGTGGTGTCGCGCCGCAAGGTGCTCGAGCATTGCGCGGCGACGGACTCGCTGGTGTTCCCCGGTCACGTCGGCTTGCCGTTCGCCGGCCGCGTCGAGAAGACTGCGGACGGCTACAGGCCGCACTTCCATCCGTGATCAGCGCTTGAGCAGCGCCTTCAGCCGCTGCGGCGTCACGGGGAGCTGCGTGACGGCGCCGGGCCTCTGAAGCGCGTCGTCGATCGCCGAGGCGATCGCGGCGCCGACCGGATTGACGCCGCCTTCGCCGGCGCCTTTCAGCCCGAGCGCGTTGAGCGGGCTCGGCGCATCCTCGGTGACGAGCAGGAGCGGGGAGGGCACTTCGTGCGCCGTCGGCATCAGGTAGTCGGCGAAGGTGACCGACAGCGGCTCGCCCATCTCGTCGTAGAGGAACTCCTCGTACAGCGCGCCGCCGATGCCCTGCGCCAGGCCGCCCGCGAGCTGGCCTTCCACCAGCCGCGGGTTCACCGCGCGGCCGACGTCGTAGGCGATCGCATATTTCTCGATCGTCACGCCGCCGGTCTCGTCGTCGACGCGCACGGCGGCGACGTGCACGCCGTAGGGATAGACCATGTGGCGCGACTCGAAGGTGTCCTCAGCCGTCAGGCCCGCAAGCGCGGTGAGCGGCATCGAGGCGCCGCCGTCGCGGCTGACGATCTGGCCGTCGGCGATGTCGAGGCGGTGCGGCGCGGTCTGCATCAGCTCGGCCGCAGCCGCGAGCGCCGCATCGCGCAGCTTCACCGCCGCCATGCGCGTCGCCTCGCCGCACATCACCGTGACGCGCGAGGCGAACGCCCCCATGCCGCGGGCGATGCGGTCGGTCTGCCCGTGCACCACATTGATGCTGTCGTACCGCGCCCCCAGCACCTCGGCGCAGATCTGCGCCACCACGGTCTCGACGCCCTGGCCGACCGAGGCATTGCCGGTCACGACCTCGACGCCATTCTTTTTGATCTCGATGCGCACCATGTCGAACGGCCCGAGCCCGCTCTTCTCGACGAACAAGGCGATGCCGGCGCCGACGCGCTCGCCCCTGGCGCGGCGCGCCTTCGCGTCCGCCTGAAGCGCGTCCCAATCCGCCAGCTTCAGCGCCTTGTCGAGCAGCAGCGCGTAGTCGCCGGAATCGTAGACGACATGCGTGCCGAGCGTGTCGAGTTGGACGTCGTGGGGCATTGCGCTCGCCGGCAACAGGTTGCGGCGGCGCACCTCGACCTTGTCCAGGCCGCATTGCGCGGCGATGGCGTCCATCAGCCGCTCGCGCACGAAGGTCGACTCGTAGCGGCCCGGTGCGCGGTAGGTCCCGCACGGCGTCTTGTTGGTGAGCCGGATGTGGCCGACGGCGCGATAGGCCGGCACGCAATAGGGGCCGGGTAGCATCGCCGCGGCGAGGTCCGGCACCGTCGCCGCATGCGTGCGCATATAGGCGCCGTTGTCGTGGAAGAACTCGTCGTCGATGGCCCTGATGCGGCCCTGCGCGTCCACAGCGGCGCGGATGCGGTGCTGCTGCTGGCGCGAATGGTTGGCGGCGATCAGGTGCTCGCGCCGGTCTTCGATCCATTTGATCGGCCGCTTGAACGCCAGAGCAGCGGCGCAGACCGCGACGTCCTCCGGGTAGATCTCGCCGCGAATGCCGAAGCCGCCGCCGACATGGCCTTCGTGCAGGTGCATCGTCTCGGGCGTGCGGCCGAGCATGCGCGCCATCGTGTCGCGGTTCCAGTGCGGCACCTTGGCGGCGCCGTGCATCTCCAGGAGGTCGCGCGCGGCGTCGTATGTGGCGATGGCGCCGCGCGTCTCCATGGGCACGCCGGTGTGGCGGCCGACCGCGAGATCGAGCGACACGACGGCATGCGCGCTCGCGAAGGCCGCATCGACGTCGCCGTAGCCCTTGCGGATGACGTCTGCCTCCGTCGTGCGCTCCACGTCGAATGCGCCCGGCGTGCCGGACGCGTCCGTCACCACATCGTGCGGCGCGATGTCGATCTCGACCAAGTCAGCGGCGTCTTCGGCGACATAAGCGTCACCGGCGAACACCAGCGCCACCGGCTCGCCGACATAGCGCACGACGCGGTCGGCGAGGATCGGCTGCCGGTACGGCTCGAGCGTCTTCAGTCCGGTGAGGCGGAATGGGATGGGCGGGATATGAGCGACGTCCCTGTGCGTCCACACTGCGTGCACGCCGGGCAGTGCCAGCGCGGCGGACGTGTCGACACCTTTGATCTCGCCATGCGCGACCGGCGAGCGCACGACTCGCATGATCCACTGCCCGGGAAAATTGATGTCGGCGGCGAAGCGGCCTTGTCCGGTGATGAGCGGCGGATCCTCGCGCCGCGGCACTGAGCGGCCGATGATGCCCGGTTTGATTTCAGTCATCACTGCGCACCGCAGCACGCTCCCTCTCCCCGCGTGCGGGGAGAGGGTTGGGGTGAGGGGGCTTCTCCACTGCCTGAGCGGTACGAGACGCCCCCTCACCCGAAACGCGCGCGCTCCGCACGCACGTTTCGACCTCTCCCCGCGTGCGGGGAGAGGTGAAGAAAGCGCACGCTCGCGCGGACATCACTTTTGCATCTCTTTGGCCGCGGCGCGCACAGCCTTGACGATGTTCTGGTAGCCGGTGCAGCGGCAGAGGTTCGACGACAGCACGTCGACCAGATCCGCGTCGCTGATGTCGGGCTCGCGTTCGAGCACGCCGACCGCGAGCATGAGGAAGCCCGGCGTGCAGAAGCCGCATTGCAGGCCGTGATGATCCATAAAGGCCTGCTGCATCGGATGCAGCCTGTCGCCGTCGGCCAGCCCCTCGACGGTGCGGATCGTCTTGCCGTCGGCCTGCACCGCGAACATCAGGCATGAACGCACCGGCGCGCCGTCGACGATGATCGTGCAGGCGCCGCAGACGCCGTGCTCGCAGCCGATATGCGTGCCGGTCTGGCCGCAGTCCTCGCGGATCGCGTCGGCGAGCGTACGCCGCGGCTCGACCGCGACGGCATGCTTGTGGCCGTTGATGGTGAGGGTGATGTTCGTTTTATCTGTCATTCTCGGCCTCTCGACCGTTCGTCCCCGCGCAAGCGGGGACCCAGCGAAAAACTCTTCCGCCCATCTTCGTGGCCCTGGGTTCCCGCTTGCGCGGGAACGAACGGAGCGCGGGGCGACTCATTGAACACCTTTCGAGCCTCGCAAAGCAGCGCGGACGCGCTGCGGCGTCGCCGGTAACTCGTCGATCACCACGTCGAACGGCGCCAATGCATCGTTGATGGCGTTGACGATCGCCGCCGGTGCGCCGATGCCGCCGCCTTCGCCGAGGCCCTTGGCCTTCGTGATCGACTCGGTGCTCGGCGTTTCCTTGTGATGCAGCTCGATCGTCGGCACTTCGTGCGCGGTCGGCGTCATATAATCTGCCAAAGTCGCGGTCAGCGGCGCGCCATTGTCGTCGTAGACGATCTCTTCGTAGAGCGCGTTGCCGATGCCCTGCGCGACGCCGCCATGCACCTGTCCGTCGGCGATCATCGGATTGATGATGCGGCCGGCGTCCTCGGCGACCAGATAGCGCGTCACGATCGTGCGGCCGGTGTCGATATCGACCTCGACCTCGGCGACGTGGCAGGCGTTGGAGAACGTGCCCGGCGGATCGTAGGTGCCGGTCTCGGTCAGTCCCGGCTCGATCTCGCCTTTGAAGCGGTGTGTCTGCGTGTATGCCTCGCGCGCCAAGGCAGAGATCGCGATGCTGCGGTCGGTGCCGGCGACCTTTGCAGCGCCGTTCTCGAGCACGATGTCGTGCGGCGCTGCTTCGAGCATGTGGCTCGCGAGCTTGATCAGCTTCGCGCGCACCTTCTGCGCGGCGATCAGAGTTGCGCCGCCGGAGATCACCAGCGAGCGGCTGGCGAAGGTGCCCCAGCCATAGGGTGCGCGGTCGGTGTCGCCGTGCACGACCTTGATGACGTCCGGCGTGACGCCGAGCTCGTCGGCGATGATCTGCGCGAGCGTGGTGCGCAGGCCCTGGCCGTGCGGCGACGAGCCGATGCGCGCCTCGATGAAGCCGGACGGATCGACCGTGAGGATGACTGTCTCCCAGCCGGGCGTAATGGCCATTCCGCGCGCGGCGAAGGCCGGACTGCCATAGCCGGTGCGCTCGGAGAAGGTCGCGAAGCCGATGCCGAGATAGCGGCCCTTGGTGCGCGCCTCGCTCTGCCGTTTGCGGAACGCCGGCAGGTCGATTGCGGCGACCGCCATCTCCAGCGTTTCCCTGTAGCTCGCCTCGTCGAACTTGAGACCGGCTGCTGAGGTATACGGAAATTTGGCGATCAGGTTGCGGCGACGGATATCTGTCGGCTCGACGCCGAAGGCGCGCGCCGCCTTGTCCATCAGCCGTTCGAGCGTGAAGGTGATGATCGGCCGCGACACGCCGCGATAGGGCGCCATGGTGCAGGTGTTGGTGACGACGCCGCGGGCGCGGCAGTCATAGGCGCGGAAGTCGTACGGGCCCGGCATCTCGGCCATCGCCATCAAGGGCTCGACGCCGCAGGTGGTCGGAAAGCAGGAATAGGCGCCCACGTTCGAGACGACGTCGCCCTTGAGCGCGAGCAGCTTGCCCTGAGCGTCGAACGCGCCATGCAGGGAAATGTACAGGTCGCGCGAATGGAACGAAGCGATCAGGTTCTCGCGCCGGTCTTCCGTCCAGGC
>DASTGR010000331.1:0-16377 GCA_035718885.1 Pseudolabrys sp.
GGGACATGGGCGTGGTCAATCTGCCGTCCGGCCGTCCGACCATGAAGCTGACCGGCGGGGCGCTCGAGCGGCTCAAGGCGATCACGCCGCCGGGCCACGAGGCGGTCATCGACGTGTCGCTGACCGACGAGGGGCCGCTCGCCCAGGCGATCGTCATCATCCAGGCCGTGCCGCTCGGCTCGGTCGCCCGGTGAGGCCCGGAAGTCCAATATTGCCAACCCCTTAGCCGCATCGCGCGGCAATCTTCATTGCGCCCCTTGGGGTCTGCCGCTACAAGACTCGCGGGGCGCGAAAGCGGACAAGAGGCACATGAGCGTGACATCCGGGACCAAGCGGAAGGAAGGCGGTATTGGGGAAACCGCCCGGGTCATATTCCACGCCCTGATCATCGCGCTCGTCATCCGGACATTCCTCTTCCAGCCGTTCAACATCCCTTCCGGCTCGATGAAGGCGACGCTGCTCGTCGGCGACTACCTGTTCGTCTCGAAATACAGCTACGGCTATTCGAAATATTCGCTGCCGCTGTCGCCGCCCTTGTTCTCCGGCCGCATTCCCGGCGGCATGACGCCAGATCGCGGCGACGTCGTTGTCTTCCGCCTGCCGAAAGATCCGAGCGTCGATTACATCAAGCGCGTGATCGGCCTGCCGGGCGACAAGATCCAGGTGATCGACGGCCAGGTCTTCATCAACGGCACCGGCGTCAAGCGCGAGCGCGCGCCGGACTTCATCGAGACCGAAGAGGGTACGCGCGAACAGCCGGTCAAGCGTTGGAAGGAGACTCTGCCGAACGGCAAGACCTTCTATACGCTCGACCTCGTCGAGAACGGCTTTGCCGACAACACCCAGGTCTACACAGTTCCGCCCGGCGAATATTTCATGATGGGCGACAACCGCGACAACTCCACCGACAGCCGTTTCAGCCAGGTCGGCTTCGTGCCGTTCGAGAACATCGTCGGCAAGGCGCAGTTGATCTTCTTCTCCGTCTACGACGGCGAGCGCGCCTGGGAGTTCTGGCGCTGGCCGTTCTCGGTGCGCTGGACCAGGTTATTCACGATCGTCAGATGAGCCGTAACAGGGCCAAGGACCGCAGCGCCCTCGAGGAACGCATCGGCTATCACTTCGCCGACAAGACGCTGCTCGAGCGCGCCGTGACGCACATCTCCGCCGCGTCCGGCGGCGCGCGCGTCAACAGCTATCAGCGCCTCGAATTTCTCGGCGACCATGTACTCGGCCTCGTCGTATCCGACATGCTCTACCGCGCCTTTCCCCGCGCCAATGAGGGCGAGCTGTCGCGCCGGCTCGCCGACCTCGTGCGCAAGGAGACATGCGCCGACGTTGCGCGCGCGATCGACGTCGGTCCGGCCTTGAGCCTCGGTTCGTCGGAATCCTCGGCCGGCGGCCGGCTGCGCGCCACCATACTCGCCGACGCCTGCGAAGCACTGATCGGCGCCGTCTATCTCGACGGCGGATATGCCGCCGCGGAAGGTTTTGTCGCGCGCTTCTGGAAAGAGCGCATGTTGAAGCCGCCCCGGCCGCTGCGCGATCCGAAGACCATGTTGCAGGAATGGGCGCAGGGCCGCGGCCTGCCGACCCCCGCCTATCGCGAGCTCGCGCGCACCGGCCCGCATCACAATCCGAAATTCCGCGTCGCCGTCGAACTGCCGGAGCGGCCTGCGGCGGAAGGTCAGGGCTCCTCTAAGCGCGCGGCGGAGCAGGCCGCCGCCGCAGCGATGCTTGCCGCCGTCGGCGTACCCGCGGACAAGATCGATGGTTGAAAATATCATGCCCGAAGGCGACACCCGGTGCGGCTTCGTCGCACTGATCGGCGCGCCCAATGCCGGCAAGTCGACGCTGCTCAACGCGCTCGTCGGCTCGAAGGTCACCATCGTCTCGCACAAGGTGCAGACGACGCGCGCGCTGATCCGCGGCATCACCATCGTCGACCGCTCGCAACTCATCTTCGTCGACACGCCCGGCATCTTCGCGCCGAAGCGCCGGCTCGACCGCGCCATGGTGACGACGGCGTGGAGCGGTGCGCACGAGGCGGACCTCGTCGGTGTGCTGATCGATGCGCGCAAGGGCCTCGACGAGGACAACGAGGCGATCCTGGAACGGCTCGCCGAGGTGAAGCCCCCGGCGATCCTGATCCTCAACAAGGTCGACCTCGTCGCCAAGGAGGTGCTGCTGACCTTGGCGCAGAGGGCGAATGAGAAGGCGCGCTTCGAGGCGACCTTCATGATCTCGGCGCTCTCCGGCGACGGCGTCGCCGACCTCAAGCGCTGGCTCGCTTCGCGCGTGCCGGGCGGGCCTTGGCTCTATCCGCCCGACCAGATGTCGGACGCGCCGATGCGGCAACTGGCGGCGGAAATCACGCGCGAGAAACTGTTCGAGCGTCTGCACCAGGAATTGCCCTATCACGCGACGGTCGAGACCGAGCAGTGGAAGGACCTGCGCGGCAATGCCGTGCGCATCGAGCAGACGATCTATGTCGAGCGCGAAAGCCAGCGCAAGATCGTGCTCGGCAAGGGCGGGGCGGCGATCAAGGCGATCGGCGAAGCATCGCGCCGCGAAATCGAAAAGATCACCGAGGGCAAGGTGCACCTGTTCCTGTTCGTGAAGGTGCGCGAGGGCTGGGGCGACGATCCGGAGCGTTACCGCGCCATGGGCCTGGAGTTTCCGACGGAGTAGCGAGCCCCCGCGTCGCGGGCGCACTTCACCTCTCCCATAGGGAGAGGTCGACCGCCGAAGGCGGGCGGGTGAGGGGTTACAGACTCTCGAGTTCAGAAACCCCCTCATCCCATCCCTCTCCCCACAGGGGAGAGGGGGCCGGCCCTGCTTGTGGCAACGCAGTCACCGACTACGTTAGGAGTTTGACGAGTCGATATTCAATGCAATGGACCGATGAAGGCATCGTGCTGGGCGTCAAGAGGCACGGGGAGGCGAACGCCATCCTCGACCTGATGACGCGCGCGCACGGTCGCCATCTGGGCATGGTGCGCGGCGGCACCGGCTCGCGTCTCAAGCCGATCCTTCAGCCGGGCAATACGGTGAGCGCGACCTGGCGCGCGCGGCTCGACGATCATCTCGGCAACTACACGGTCGAACCGGTCAACCTTCGCGCCGCGGGCACCTTCGCCAAGCCGCACGCGATCTATGGCCTCACGCACCTGGCCGCCTTGATGCGGCTGTTGCCGGAGCGCGATCCGCACGAGAGCCTGTACGCATTGTTCGACACCATGCTCGATCATCTCGAGGAGGCATTCGTCATCGCCCCCATGGTGGTGCGCTTCGAGCTGCAATTGCTGTCGGAGCTCGGCTTCGGCCTCGACCTTGCCGAATGCGCGGCGACCGGCACGACGGACGATCTCGTCTACGTCTCGCCGAAGTCGGGCCGCGCCGTCTCGCGCGAGGCGGGCGCGCCCTATGCCGGGCGCATGCTTGGATTGCCGGCCTTCCTGCGCGACGAGCGCGCGCCCGTGAGCGGCAAGGACGTCGCGGAAGGCTTCGCGCTGACCGGATTCTTTCTCGCGCGCTACGTGCTCGATCCGCGGGGCCTCCTGCTCGGCGACGAACGCACGCACTTCATCGCCGCGCTCGCCCGCGCGCTGCCGGACGTCGCCTGACGCGGTTCGTCAAAAAGCAAACGGCCCGGCGCGAGGGCCGGGCCGCTATAGTCACGTTGCGATCGGATCACCAGCGGCGGCAGACGCGACGCGTCTCGCACACCCGCCGGCCGTGCCAGCCGCGGTGGCACACGGTCACGCGGCGGCAGCGCCATGCCACGTCTTCGATGAGCGAGGCATTCGGCGCAGCCGCGGCCCCGCTGGTCAGACCGATCGACAGCGGCGTCGCCGACGCACCCGTCGAAGCGGCAAGGCCCATGCCCAACGCAAAGACAGCCGACAGAACGATCTTGCGCATTCTCTTATTTCCTCCGATGTGTCGCGGAGCCCTTACCCAGACACCTGTCCGGCGCCCCCGACGTCAGTCGCCGTGAATGGCACCTTGCGGCCGGCCTACGGCAGAAGCCGGCCGCAATTCTTCGAACGCCCGACCGCCCGGTTACCAGCGGCGCCAGTAACGGTGGCGCCAGTAGGGGCGGCGATAGTAGCGCGGCCCCGTCCAGAAGCAGGAGCGCCGCCAGCCGCAGCCATAGGGGCCGCAGCGCCAGACGCGGCGGCACACATAGGCGACATCCTGGGCGAGCGTATTCTCCTGGGCGGCCGCGGCGATTCCCGCGGGGGCCGGCAGGGTCATGGCCTCGGCGCTTTGCGGCACGAGCGCCGCACCGGCGAGGATTGCAAAGGCGGCGGCGGCAGAAAGAACAGTCCGGCGCATTGTCCCGTCCTCCATCTCAAAAAAGCCCGAACCTTGCGTGAAGCCCACTATAACGCGATCGGGCCGTCCAGGTTCAGGATGATAGCGATCATTTTGGAAGGGTCGATGGCCGCCGCGTTCATCGCTTGTTCATCCCCTGCTTAAGGCTTAGCACTTCCCCATGGGACCGAGGCTGATTCCCCCCGACAAGGGCGAGGTCGAGGACGTCGCGCTGCGCGAGGCGCTCGAAGAGCGTTATCTCGCCTACGCGCTCTCGACCATCATGAACCGCGCGCTTCCCGATGCGCGCGACGGTCTGAAGCCCGTCCATCGCCGTATCCTGCACGTGATGCGGCAACTGCGCCTCGACCCCGGCGCCGCGTTCAAGAAATCGGCCAAGGTGGTCGGCGACGTGATGGGTAACTTCCATCCGCACGGCGACCAGGCGATCTACGACGCCATGGTGCGACTCGCGCAGGACTTCGCGCAGCGCTATCCGCTGGTCGACGGACAGGGCAATTTCGGCAACATCGACGGCGATAACGCCGCTGCGATGCGCTACACCGAATCGCGCCTCACCGACGTGGCGCGGCTTCTGCTCGACGGGCTGGAAGAAGACGCGGTCGATTTCCGTCCGAGCTATGACGGCTCCAATGAGGAGCCGGTGGTGCTGCCGGCGGCCTTTCCGAATCTGCTCGCCAACGGCTCGCAGGGCATTGCGGTCGGCATGGCGACGTCGATCCCGCCGCATAACGCGGCCGAGCTGTGCGACGCGGCGTTGCATCTGATCGAGACCCCGGCGGCACGCAGCCGCACGCTCCTGAAATATGTCAAAGGGCCGGACTTCCCGACCGGCGGCATCATCGTGGATTCCGCCGAGGCGCTGGCCGAGGCCTACACGACCGGCCGCGGCTCATTCCGCGTGCGCGCCAAATGGACGAGCGAGGAGGGCGGCCGCGGCACCTACGTCGTCGTCATCACCGAGATCCCGTGGCTGGTGCAGAAATCGCGGCTGATCGAAAAGATCGCCGAACTGCTCAACGACAAGAAGCTGCCGCTCGTCGCCGACGTGCGCGACGAGAGCGCCGAAGACGTCCGCATCGTCATCGAACCGCGCGCGCGCACGGTCGACGCCGGGCTGATGATGGAATCGCTGTTCAAGCTCACCGAGCTCGAAAGCCGCATTCCGCTCAACATGAACGTGCTGGTGAAGGGCCGCATCCCGAAGGTGCTCGGCCTCGCCGAGGCCTTGCGCGAATGGCTCGACCATCGCCGCGACGTTCTGCTGCGCCGCTCGAAATATCGCCTGTCGCAGATCGAGCACCGGCTCGAAGTGCTCGGCGGCTATCTCGTCGCCTATCTCAATCTCGACAAGGTCATCAAGATCATCCGCACCGAGGACGAGCCCAAGCCCGTCCTGATGAAGACCTTCAAGCTCACCGAGGTTCAGGCCGACGCCATTCTCAACATGCGCCTGCGCAATCTGCGCAAGCTCGAGGAGATGGAGATCCGCGCCGAGGACAAGGCGCTGCGCGACGAGCAGAAGAAGCTCAAGTCGCTGGTCGGCTCGGAAGACCAGCAGTGGAAGACGATCGCCGGCCAGATCAGGGAGACGAAGGAGAAGTTCGGACCCAAGACCGCTCTCGGCCGCCGCCGCACCCATTTCGCCGACGCGCCGGAGCACGACATCGCCGCGATCGAGGAGGCGATGGTGGTGCGCGAGCCGATCACTGTCGTCGTCTCGGAGAAGGGCTGGGTGCGCGCGCTGCGCGGCCATGTCGGCGATCTCTCCGGCGTCGCCTTCAAGCAGGACGACGCGCTCAAGTTCGCGTTCCCGACCGAGACCACGGCCAAGGTCCTCATCTTCGGCTCGAACGGGCGCTTCTACACCATCGACGCATCGAAGCTGCCCGGCGGCCGCGGCCACGGCGAACCGCTGCGCCTGTTTATCGATCTCGAGCAGGGCGCCGACGTCGTCGCCGCCATGGCCTATGACGGCAGCCGCAAGTTCCTGGTGGCGAGCTATCAGGGCAACGGCTTTATCGTGCCGGAGAGCGAGGTGCTCGGCACCACGCGAAAGGGCAAGCAGGTGCTGACGCTGAAGGCGCCCGACCGTGCCGCCGCGGTGACCGTGGCCACCGGCGAACTCGTTGCCGCGATCGGCGAGAACCGCAAGCTGCTGATTTTCGGCATCGACCAGGTGCCCGAAATGACCAAGGGCCGCGGCGTGCGCCTGCAACGCTACCTCGACAAGGGCCTGTCCGACGTCACCACCTTCGAGGCCGAGAAGGGGCTGACCTGGATCGATACGGCCGGCCGCAGCTTCGTGCTGTCACTTAAGGAATTGAAGGACTGGCGCGGCGACCGCGCGGCCGCAGGCCGCATCCGTCCCGACCGCTTCCTCACCAACAACAAATTCGGCGCGGCTCCGGCGGCGAAGGGCGGGGAGTAGACGTCTCCGCGGGAGAGGCGCCCGTCATAGTGCCCTCTCCCCCTGTGGGAGAGGGCGGCCGCAGCTTCTCAATTTGAAAAGAATGGGTGAGGGGGCTTCCCCCTCGCCCGGCAGAGTTTGGTGAACGTCTCTCTATGCCCTCTCCCACAGGGGGAGAGGGCGCATCGATGATCGCCGCCGTTTCTGCTCGCTCACGTCGCCACGAAGACCAGCGACTTGGTCGAGCTCGCGAGCAGCGCCGCGGCGGTGTCGCCGAAGAACAGCTTCTCGCCCGGCCGGCGGTTGACGCCCATGACCAGCAGGTTGTTGCGGCGCCGGCCCATCTCCTTGACGATCGCCTGGTCGGCGGCGATGTCGGCGCGCACAGCGGTCTTGATCTGGATGCTGTAGGTCTCGGCGAGCGCCACGATGTCCTTCAGGATCGCCTCTTCGTACTGACGCGAGCGGCGTCCCTTCTGGTTGCGCGGCGCGACATAGAGCGCGGTGAGGGGTGCCTTGGTCGCGCGGGCGATGACGATCGCCACTTCCGCGGCGCGGCGCGCCACGTCGGTGCCGTTGACCGGCACCATGATGCTCAGCCGGCTGCGTAGAGGATCGTCGAGCTGTCCGTCGCGCGCCTCGACCACCGCGAGCGGCCCGTCGAAGCCGGCCGACAGATTGGTGATGTCGTCGTGAAATTCGGTCTTGCTGCTGACCATCTTGTCGAGGCCGGCCACCAGGAGGTCGTAGCCTTTCTCGGCCTCGGCCGCGACGGCGTCCGCCTTCGGCGCCTTCTCGACGATGGTGGTGACGTCGATCTTCGTTTCGTTCTTCTCTTCCTCGCCCTTGGCCTTGTCGCTGCGCTCCGCCACGACCTGCACGGTCTCCCCGATTTCCTTGGCCTTCTCCTTGGCCTGCTCGACCGCCGTCTTGCTCGGCCGCCTCTTGCCGTGGATGTGCATGACCGTCGTCGGCATCGCATTGGTGCCGGCGATGATGCCGGCGATGCGGGTCGCGAACTGGCCGTTGGCGCTGTCGTCGATCGCGAGCAGCAGGCGCTCGAGCTTCGGCACGAAGCCCTTCGCCTCCATCTCCTCGCGCTCGAGCCTGAGCTTCTCCTCCTTGCGCATCGGAATGCGCGACAGGGCCCAGCGCAGGGTCGGCGGCATGACCATGGTGGTGATGATCGCCATGGTCACGATCATGGTGAAGAGCGTGGGCGACAGCGCGCCCATCGACAGCCCGACGGTGGCGATGATGACCTCGGTCGAGCCGCGCGCATTCATGCCGAAGGCGAGCGCGATGCCCTCGCGCCTGGTCAGGCCGCCGAGCTCGGCGCCGACGAAAGCGCCGCCGAATTTGCCGATGCTCGCAATGCCGACGAGCCCGACCGTGTACAGCGCAATGGTCGGATCGCCGAGCACCGTAAGGTTGGCGCTCTGGCCGGCGAGGCCGAAATAGATGGGCGTGAAGAAGGCGAAGACCAGCCCGCGCAGCTGCTCCTCGATGTGCTTCGAAAGGATCGGCGATTCCCCGATCAGCACGCCGGCGACGAAGGCGCCGAGCACGGTGTGCACGCCGATCGAGTAGGTGATCAGCGACATGCACGCCATGATCGCGAGGATCGCCGTGACGACGGCGAACTCGCTTTTGAAATTGTCGTTGACGAAGCGGATGACGAAGAACACGGCGCGCCGCCCCAGCGTCAGGCTGACGCCGAGGAAGAGGAGCGTGCCGATAATGCTCTCGGCGAGAGCCATCGGCTCGACTTTGCCGGCGGCGGCGAGCGAGAAGATGATCGAGACGATGATCCAGCCGATCGAGTCGTCGATCACCGCCGAGGCGAGGATCACCTGGCCGACCGTGCGCCGGGTGAAATTCATCTCGCGCACGATCATGGCGACGAAGTTCACCGACGCGATCGACAGCGCCGTGCCGAGGAAGAGGGCGGTCACGATCCGCTTGCCCGGATCCGAGAGCAGCGAATCCGGCAGGGCGAGGCCGAGGCCGACGCCGCAGCCGAACGGGACGACGATGCCCATCAGCGAGGCGAAGACCGAGGCGCGGCCCGTCTGCCGTACCAATTTCAGGTCGGTGTCCATGCCGGTGATCAGCAGCAGAAACAGCACGCCGACCTGAGCGATGCCGTCGAGCATCGCCTTCTGGTCCGCCGCCTGGGGGAAGAGCAGATCGTGCACGCCGGGCAGGACGGTGCCGAGGAGGGAGGGGCCGAGGATGAGCCCGGCGATGAGCTGGCCCATCACCGCCGGCTGCTTCATGCGCAGCATCGCCTCCCCGAGGAGGCGTCCGACCAGCATCAGCAGCGTCAGCTCGGCGAGAAAGATGACGACCGAAGGTCCCTTGGTTTCGCCCGGCGCCGCGGCCAGTGCCGGCGCGGCCGCAAGGAGCGCGGCGATGATCATAGCCGTCGCGATCCAGCCGGACATGGGCCGCAGGCGGGGCAGGGGCATTCGACGGCTCTCCGGTCGTGGGCGAGGTCGCAAGGCGGGTCGGATCGCGCAGGCATCCCGGCGCGCAAGGGGGCAACGCTGCTAGCGCGGCAGCGCTCCGTCTCACGCGGTTGTCGACGGGAGTCCGGACGGTCGGTCAGGCCTGACACAACACGAACGGAACCCCGGAAGTTCCACGTACCGGCGCCGCCATTTGTTGCGAGCCGTTCGCAACTGGCTTGACGCGGAACCGGATCTCTGCGATTTTGTTGCTACTAATTCGCAACTGCATATCTCCGACCGTGCGTGGCCCGCGGACTGGAGGAGCGCCCGCGGCCAGAAAGTCCTCCGACTCCATGCGCGATCCCGCTTCAGGCTGGCGCCTGCGTCCCGACGACGAGCCGCAGCGGCTGAGCCTCGCGGAGGTGCACGCAACCATTCCGGTGCCGAACGAGGGCACGTGGCTGCGCCGGCTCATCGCCTTCTCCGGGCCCGGCTACATGGTCTCGGTCGGTTACATGGACCCGGGCAACTGGGCGACCGATCTCGCCGGTGGCTCGCGCTTCGGCTACACGCTGCTCGCCGTCATTATGGTCTCCAACCTGATGGCGATCCTGCTGCAAGCGCTTGCCGCGCGGCTCGGCATCGCCACCGGCCGAGATCTGGCGCAGGCCTGCCGTGGCGCCTATCCCAGACCCGTCGGATATGTGCTCTGGGCCGGCTGCGAGCTTGCGATCATCGCCTGCGACCTCGCCGAGGTGATCGGCACCGCGATCGCGCTCAATCTGCTGTTCGGCATTCCGCTCGTCGCCGGCGCGCTGATCACGGGCCTCGACGCCTTTCTCGTCCTGCTCCTGATGAACCACGGCTTCCGCTTCCTGGAAGCCTTCATCGTCGCGCTGCTGATCGTCATTGCGGGCTGTTTTGCGGTGCAGATCGTATTGGCCGCGCCGCCCATTGCCGACGTGCTCGGCGGCTTCATCCCCTCGCACGAGATCGTCACCAATCCGGAGATGCTCTACATCGCCATCGGCATCCTCGGCGCGACCGTGATGCCGCACAATCTCTATTTGCATTCCTCGATCGTGCAGACGCGCCGCTTCGAGCAGAGCGAAGCCGGCCGCGCCCACGCCATCAAGTGGGCGACGGTGGATTCCACCATCGCGCTGATGCTGGCGCTGTTCGTCAACGCTGCGATCCTCATCGTCGCCGCCGCGGTGTTTCATGCCCATGGCAAGCAGGTGGCCGAGATCGATGAGGCCTATAATCTGTTGTCGCCGCTGCTCGGCGTCGGCATCGCCTCGGTGCTGTTCGCGGTGGCGTTGCTCGCCTCGGGCGTCAACTCGACGGTGACGGCGACGCTCGCCGGTCAGATCGTCATGGAGGGCTTTCTCGACATCCGCCTGCCGCACTGGGTCCGCCGCCTGATCACGCGCGCGCTCGCCATCGTGCCGGTGGTCATCATCACCGCGCTCTACGGCGAGGGCGGCACGGCGAAGCTCCTGATCCTGAGTCAGGTGGTGCTGTCGATGCAGTTGCCCTTCGCGGTGATTCCGCTGGTGATGTTCACCGCGGACCGCAGGAAGATGGGCTCGTTCACGATCTCACGTCCGGTCGCGATCCTGGCCTGGATCGTCGCCGCGTTGATCGTGGTGCTGAACGTGAAGCTGTTGATCGACACTGTCGCGGGCGGCTGAGGCGGAGCAAGCCGCGCTTATCCGCGACCCGTTACGGACAGGCTGCTCCAGAAGGGCCTGTTCAATTCGTAGCGCGCATCTGCGGCGGTGAGCGAGAGATCGCGCAATCCGATCTCGTCCATCATCGACAGTTCGCGCCGCTGCCGCCATCGCCCGCGCAGGCCCTTGGCGAACGTCAGGATGGATCGCGCGCGTCGTGCTCCCTGTTCGTCGGGCATCGAAGCAACGACGGACACGGCTTCCGTCAAAAGGGTCACGGCTGGTCTCCCGAGGGTCAGGACCGTTTCAGGCTTCGCTTCTAAAGCCGCCGTTTCCCGCATGGGAGCCGCATGTTTGCTGACTCGTCGGGCAAAACTGCATAAGCTTCCGTGGTCAGAAAACGCCCATAATGTGCGCAATGTTCGACTGGGACGACCTCAGGCACTTCTTGGCCGTGGCGCGAAACGGCAGTACGATCGCGGCTGCGAAGGCGCTCTCCGTCAACCAATCGACCGTCCATCGCCGCATCGAGGAGCTGGAAAAGCGGATCGGCGGCCGGCTCGTGATCCGTCAGCCGTCCGGCTACAAGCTGACCGAATTCGGCCGGGCGATGTTGACCCACGCCGAGCAGGTCGAAAGCGCCGTGAAGGCCTTCGAGCGCCAAGCGGCAGCCGGTGACAAACCGGTGGGCACGATCAAAATGACCTGCCCCGTGGCAATCAGCGTGCGGCTCTTGAACTCGCCGCTGCTCGCTTCGTTCGGCGCACGTTATCCGGATTTGCGGGTCGAGTTCGTCATAACCGACAAGGTGCTCGACCTTTCAACGCGTGAAGCCGATATCGCCATCCGTGCGACGGCGCCTCTCGATCAGTCCCTGTTCGGACGCAAGATCGCCGAAACGGCGTGGAGCGTCTATGCGAGCCGCGCCTATCTCGATCGCGCCGGATCGGTGGTCGATGTCGGCGACCTCGATCGGCATTGTGTTGCGGTGTACGACGTCGAGCAGCACGAGACGAAAGCGTGGCTCCAGTCGGTCGCTCCCAAGGCGCGCGTCGTAGCGCGCTGCAACACCATGACCGCTCTTGTGTCGGCCGCACGGTCGGGCATCGGTCTGGCCGCATTGCCAACGACGATCGGAGATGACGATTCCGAGCTGATGCGCGTGCTCGGCCCCATCCCGAATTTGAAGACAAGATTCTATCTGCTGATTCATGAAGACATGAAGGATGCGCCGCGCGTGCGGACGCTATTCGACTACATCGTGGACAATGTGCACACGGTGCAACGGATATTGTCCGTCCGGCAGAGCGCGGCTGAGGCGCTCTAGCTCTCGAACCTGACCCATCCCGACGCCATGAGGCGCTCCTGCGGCAGGAAGCGGCCCTTGTAGTCCATCTTGCGCGAGCCGGCGACCCAGTAGCCGAGATAGACGAAGGGCAGCCCCATCTTCTGCGCGCGCGTGATGTGGTCGAGGATCATGAAGGTGCCGAGCGAACGCTCCGCTTCGCCCGGCTCGAAGAACGAATAGACCATCGACAGGCCGTCCGAGAGCACGTCGGACAGCGCGACGGCGATGAGGTCGCCGGCGCCGCGGCCGGTGAAGCCGGTGTCGGGCCCGCGCCGGCGGTACTCGATGACGCGCGTGTCGACGTGGCTGTCCTCGATCATCATTGCGTAATCGAGCACGGTCATGTCGGCCATGCCGCCGTCGCGGTGACGGGCATCGAGATAGGCGCGGAACACCGAATACTGCTCGGAGGTCGGCGCCGCGGTCCGAACCTCGCCGACGAGGTCGGCATTGGCCTCGACCACACGGCGCATGTTGCGCGACGCCGCGAAATCGTTCGCCACCACCCGTACCGACACGCAGGATCGGCAGCCCTCGCAGGCCGGGCGGTAGGCGATCGATTGGCTGCGGCGGAAACCGCCATGCGTCAGCAGGTCGTTCAACTCGCCGGCGCGTTCTCCGACAAGGTGCGTAAACACCTTCCGTTCTTCCTGGCCCTTGAGGTAGGGGCAGGGGGACGGCGCTGTCAGGTAGAATTGCGGGGTGTCGCGGGAGTGCTGGGTCACCGGTCAGGCCAAAGTGTCATTCGCCCCGATTCGGAAGAAAGCATCGCGCGCTTTCCCGTTCCAGGTCAAAGGCCATTGTAGGACCCCGCGCCGAACACCGACGCTCGCAGCATGGCCGCGCGCTGGGCATTGTTGATGACCACCGTGCCGAGCAGGATGTCGTGCAGCAGCCGGTGCCGCTCGTTGAAGAAGGCGATCAGGAGCACGAACGGCGTGAAGAACGATGCCGTGAACCAGAAGCCGATCGCGTGCACGGCGCCGAGCACGAAATAGGCCGGCGCGCCGTACCAGGTGCGCATCTCCAGGTCCATCACCCGCATGCCGATCGTGGCGGAGGCGGGAGACGCGAGCGTCGCGCCGAAATAGAACAGCGCCCAGATCACGGTTGCCGCCGGCAACAGCCAATAGAGCGCGAAGCCGAGCCCCAGCGTGACGATGCCGAAGGCGAAGATGAACATCGCCGCCATGAGCACCGGAACCGCGATGATCACGAAGTCGATGACGAAGGCGACGACCCGCCGCGCCAGCACGCCGTCGAACAGTTCGGGCGCCAGGGCGGGGTCGTAGGCGTGCGGTTTGATGTCGATCGGCATCGGCGCGAGGTCCATCTGGCGGCCCGTACCGCCGCTGACTTGCGATATCGGGTAAGACTAGCCGAACGGCAAGGCCGGAGGAACGCCTTGCGCGCGCCCTGTGGGCTGGCCGCGACAGCCGGTCTGCGGCATGGTAATCGCCGCGGAGCGGAGAGCCGGTTTGACCATTTCCATCAAGGATATCGAGGCGGCGCGCGGCATCATCGCCGGCGTCGTGCTGCGCACGCCCATGCTGCCGGCGCCGAAGCTCTCGGCGCTGACCGGGGCGGAGGTTTTCGTCAAATACGAGAATCTCCAGGTCACCAACTCGTTCAAGGACCGCGGCGCGCTGGTCAAACTGTCCTCGCTTGGCGCCAGGGAGCGCGAGCGCGGCGTCATCGCCATGTCGGCCGGCAACCACGCCCAGGCGGTCGCCTATCACGCGGCCAGGCTGGGAATTCCGGCGGTGATCGTCATGCCGGTGACGACGCCCTTCGTGAAGGTCGCCGCCACGCGCTCGCACGGCGCGCAGGTCGAGCTCTATGGCGAGACGGTCGCCGACGCGCAGGCGCGCTGCGAGGAGATCCAGGCCGAGCGCGGCCTGACGCTCGTGCATCCTTACGACGACGCGCGCATCATGGCCGGGCAGGGCACCATCGCGCTCGAAATGCTGGAGGAGGTGCCCGACCTCGACACGCTTGTCATTCCGATCGGCGGTGGCGGGCTGATCGCCGGCAACGCGGTCGCGGCCAAGGCGGTCAAGCCGGCAATCGACATTGTCGGCACCGAAGCCGCCCTCTATCCCTCGGTGTGGAACGCGCTGCGCGGGGAGGACCGCGCCATCGGCGGCCCGACGCTCGCCGAAGGCATCGCCGTCAAGAACGTCGGCAAGCTCACGCTGCCGGTGATCCGCGAGCTGGTTTCCGACGTCATCCTCGCCAACGAGGCGCAGCTCGAGCGCGCGGTGAACGCCTATCTCACCTTGCAGAAGACGATGGCCGAGGGCGCCGGCGCGGCGGGCTTGGCCGCCATGCTGGCGGAGCCAGCGCGCTTCCGCGGCAAGCGCGTCGGCCTGATCCTGTGCGGCGGCAACATCGATCCGCGCATTCTCGCTTCGATCATGGTGCGCGAGCTCGACCGCGAGAGCCGGATCGTCTCGTTCCGCCTGACGATCCCCGACCGCCCTGGCGTGCTCGGCACGATCGCCACAAGGCTCGGCGAACTGGGCGCCAACATTCTCGAGGTCGATCACCGCCGCCTGTTCCTCGACGTGCCGGCCAAGGGCGCCAAGCTCGACGTCACGATCGAGACGCGCGACGCCGCGCATGCCGACGAGATCTTCGCCGCCATGGGTGCGAGCGGCTATCAGCCGGTGCGCATCGACACCGGCGCGGCCATGGAGTGAGGGGCGGGGAAGAGTCTTGCCCGGCCCGTGTGTTGGAGAAGGCGGGCATTGCCTGCGCGGCGCGCACGGCGGAACAAACGCCCCCTCCCGGCAAACATGTTCCCTTCGCCGCGCATCCGGCGTGACAGGCGCGTTGCGTTTGGGCTGATCGGCGACACGTTTCTTGCGCGCGCGAATTGCCCGATTTGCAGCAATTCATTGCGCAAATTGCAGTCGTGGCGCGGCCGCGACGTCGCAAAAAGCCGCGATCTGCGAAGGATATTTTCGCTTTGACGCCCGCGTTCGGCGCGCCTTGAGTGCGCCGATGCTCGATCGTACCGGTTCACTCGCCGACAGTCTCTCCGCCGCGCTTGCGCCGCTTCATCCGGCCGAGCGTCTGGCGGAGCTGCGCCGCACGCTGTCGGGCCGCATCGTCTTCACTCACGGTTTCGGCGTCGAGGGCCAGCTCATTTTCCATTGGCTGTGCGAGCAGGATCTCGATATCGACGTCGTCACGCTCGATACGGGGCGGCTCTTTGCCGAGACCTATTCGCTCTGGGCGGAGACCGAGCGCCGCTACGGCCGCGCCATCCGCGCGATCTATCCCGAGCGCGCGGCGCTCGAAGCCATGGTCGCGCGTCACGGCATCAACGGCTTCTACGAGTCGAAGCAGGCACGGCACGCCTGCTGCGACGCGCGCAAGGTGCGGCCGCTCGAGGCCGCGCTCGACGGCGCCGCGGCCTGGATCACCGGCGCGCGCGCCGACCAGACCGAGACGCGGCGCGAGGCGGGGCTTGTTTCGCTCGACGCGAGCCGCGGCGTGCTCAAGTTCAATCCGCTGTTCGACTGGACCCGCCCGCGGGTCGCCGCCGCGGTCGAGGAGGCCGGCGTGCCGGTCAACGCGCTTCACGCGCAGGGCTTCGTCTCGATCGGCTGCGCGCCGTGCACGCGCGCGGTCGCGCCCGGCGAACCGGAGCGCAACGGCCGTTGGTGGTGGGAGACGAACGGCGAGAAGGAATGCGGCCTGCACCTGCCGCGGGTTCGCGCAATCGCCAAGGCAGACGACTGAATTGATCGTCACGGCCGGGCTTGTCCCGGCCATCCACGCCTGCTCTTGCGCGTCGTAGACTATGAGATTGTAGCGGGAGATGGTGCTGCCGACGGTGGCGGCAGAGAAGGGCTCGCCTCAACGTCGTCTCGAGCAATTTTGAGCCGCTTCACGATCGCCCCAAATAGCGCCTCTTTGTTTTCGCTGACCTTGTCCCACGCGTAGGTGTGGGCGAAGCCAACGACGACTCCGCAGCTGAGATGCAGTAAGAATCCACCTGGTACAACAGCGATCAAGAGGATGGTTGAGCCGCTGCGGGACAATCCACGTAGAGCGGGCGATATTAGTGTTTGTAGGCTTTCTTGTTCTGCTCCTTTCAGTAGGAAATAGGCGCGGCCAAGCGCGATCACGCTGACGAGCGGAGCA
>DASTGR010000332.1:0-9934 GCA_035718885.1 Pseudolabrys sp.
CCGGCCGGCGGATCGTTACGGATCACGACTGCCCCTTATTGGGAACGCGGGACGGGCCACGCGTGTTGCTTCCTGCAAAAGACGTGACTGGAACGCTACGGATAATCCTTAAACAATTTGAAAAAACGGCCGAATCCGCGGTGTCGCAGGTTGCAGAGGGTTAACGGCACGCCCCTTGCGATGTCCTTGGCAGAAGGGACCGAGGTGTCCCGCAATGGCACAGGCGAGTGATGCGGATCAGCGGCAGCAGAGAGGGAGCGTTCGGGCGCAGCGGTCAGCCGCCGCGCGAGGCGCCGCTGTCGCCCGCGCCGGCGAGCCGCGCTTTGACCGTCATTTCCACACCGGCCCCGCGTGACGCGCCGCCGCAGCTTCCGCGCGGCAACGCCGCGTTCTTGGCCCATCTCATCGCCACGAAGGATCAGGCGCCGCAGACGCGCGAGAAGCGCCGCGCCGCGCCGGCCGAGGTGTTGGCGGCCTACCGGGCCGTCGCTCGTTTGGCGTGAGGTCTCTAACTCAGTGATGCAGTCCCGGCCATAGACTCGCTGACTAATACCCCAGCGCGCAGCCGTCCTTGCGCGGCTCGGAGCCGGCGATCAGCACGCCGCGCGCCCAGTCGATCTTGATCGTCTGCGCGCCGCCCCAGGGCTGCTCGCACACGGCGATATCGTGCCCGCGGGCGCGCAGACCGTCGATGGTCCGCTGCGGCGTGCCGGTCTCGACCTCGACCTTCTCGCCTTCCCAGAAGAAGCGCGGGCAATCGATCGCCTGCTGCACGTCCATGCCGTAATCGAGCATGTTGAGCATGATCTGCACGTGCCCCATCGGCTGATAGTGCGCGCCCATGACGCCGAAGCTCATGTCGCAGCGGCCGTTCTTCATCGCCAGCGCCGGGATGATGGTGTGCATCGGGCGCTTGGCCGGTCCGAACGTGTTCGGGTGGTCCGCTTCGAGCGTGAAGCAAGCGCCGCGGTTGGTCAGCAGGATGCCCGACTTCTCGGTGCAGATGCCGGTGCCGAAGCTCGAGAACAGCGAATTGATAAACGACACCGCCATGCGGTCCTTGTCGACCACGGTGAGATACACCGTGTTGCTGCCCGGAGCCGGCGCCGCCGGCAGCGCGCTGCGCTTGTTCATGTCGATGAGGCCGGCGAGCTTCTTGCCCCAGGCCTTGTCGTTGAGCGCGGGGACCGGCGTGCGCATATGGTCGGCATCGGCGAGATGCGTGTCGCGCACGGCATAGCCTATGCGCGCTGCTTCGAGCACGAGATGAAAACGCTCCGGGCCGACGGGATCGAGCGACTTGATGTCGAAGTTCTCGAGGATATTGAGCATCACCAGCGCGGTGATGCCCTGCCCGTTCGGCGGAATCTCCACGAGATCGACGCCGCGATAATTGGTCGAGATCGGCGTGACGGCGTCGCCGCGATGGTTGGCGAAGTCCGCTTCCGTGAGGAACGAGCCGCGCGCAGCGACCGTCGCCGCCATGTCCGCGCCGACTTCGCCTTCGTAGAAGCCCTTGGCACCTTTCTTGGCAATCGTCTTCAAGGTTTCAGCCAGCGCCGGAAAGCGAATGACGTCGCCTTCCCGCGGCGCCTTGCCGTCGAACAGATAATGCTTCGAAGCGCCGGGATCGGCGGCGAGTTTCGCCACGTGACGCTGCCAGTCCCAGGCGACGCGTGGCGCCACGGGGAAGCCGCCCTCGGCGTACCCAATCGCCGCGCGCAGGCACCGGTCGAGGCCGAAGCGGCCGTGCGCTTTGAGGATCTGCTCCCAGGCATCGATCGCGCCCGGCACCGTCACGGAATGGATCGAGTTGCCGATCTCGTTGAGACGCTTGTCGCGAAGCGCCTCATATGAGGCCGCCGCGCTGGAACGGCCCGAGCCGTTATAGCCCCACACCGGCTTGTCCGGATTCGCGACCAGCGCGTAGCAGTCGCCGCCGATACCGGTCATGTGCGGCTCGACCACGCACAATGTCGCGACAGCGGCGACCGCGGCGTCGGCGGCGGTGCCGCCGTCACGCAGGATATCGATGGCCGCGAGTGTCGCCAGAGGATGCGAGGTGGCAGCCATGCCATTCATGGCAATCACGGGCGAGCGCCCGGGGAGCTGGAAGTCGCGGCTCATGTCAGGTCCGGAATTTGAAAAGTTCAGGTGGGGAGATGGCCACCGACGCCCTCGACGGTGAGGTCGCGTTGCGCCGAGCGCAAGGTCACGGCAAAGCCGGCGACGACGTCGACAAAGCTGATGACCAGGAGCACGAAAAAGGTGCCGGTGGCCGTCTGCTTGACCAGCAGGAACTCGACCAGCATGCCGAGGAACAGGACCAGCGACAGGCTGTGATCGAGGATCGTCCGCGTGCCGATGCGCGTCGATTTCATGACCTCGCCGGCGAGCAGCAGAATCGCGAGCGTGATCAGGAGATCGCCGACCGACATTGCCCAGTCCGCGCCCGAGACCATGTGCACGCTGAACAGCGCGCCGGTCCACGAGACGCCGGGCATCAGGAAAGCGATGATGTTGTAGACGGCAAAGGTGATGAGCAGCAGAGGAAAGCCGAGCAGGTACATGCGAGCTTTCCTCCGTCTGCGGGGCCTTGAATCAGGCCTCGGTCTTCACCTTCAGGACCTGACGGCCTTTGTACATACCGGTCTTCAGGTCAATGTGGTGCGGACGGCGGAGTTCGCCCGAGTCCTTGTCCTCGACGTAAGTGGGACGCTTGAGCGCATCGGCCGAGCGGCGCATGCCGCGGCGCGAGGGCGAGGTTTTTCGCTTCGGAACAGCCATCGTAAACTCCAGAAAAGGCTCGAAACGGCGCGGATCCGCCGTATCAGGGTCCGTCAATGCCGGTTTGCGCGCGCTTATAGTGGAAGGCCGCCGCCAAGGCTAGCCCCGTCAGCGCCCCCGCAGGCAGGCCGCCGCCTGCGGCGAGCGCGATGACCGGGCCTCGTAGAGGCCGGCCAACCGCCGCAGCCCCGGCCCCGGGCGGCGAGCATTCCGGTCGTGCGGATTGGGCAGGACCGACGCCAAGAGCGCCGCTTGGTAGCGGGACAGGTCCCGGGCGGACTTGCGGAACGCGTATTCCGCGCCGGCCTCCGCGCCGAATTGGCCATCGGGGCCAAACTCAGCAATGTTCAAATAGATTTCCAGGATCCGCCGCTTGGAGAGGACCAGGTCGACCCACAGGGCCAGCGGGAACTCCAGCGCCTTGCGCACGTAGCTGCGCGAGTTCCAGAGGAACAGGTTCTTGGCCACCTGCTGGGTGATGGTCGAACCGCCGCGCATGTCCTCCAGGTTATCGGCGTCGTCCAGCGCCGCCTGGAGGCCCTGAAAATCGACGCCGTAGTGCTCACAGAACCGCCCATCCTCGGCGATGATGACCGCGAGCTGGAGGTTTGGCGAGATGCGCGACAGCGGGACGTAGGTCCGTACCACCGGTTCGCCGGCGATCCGGCGCCAGATCATCACCGTCGATACCGGCTCCATGACCGCATAGAGCGGCGTCAGCGCGTAGGGCAGCAGGAACAGCCCGAGCAAGATCAGCAGCACCGTGCGGACCGGCCGCGACAGCCGCGGCAGACGCAGCACGTCATAGGCGAGGCTCATGCGCCCTTTGGCGCGGCTCTGGGGACTGGAACGGGCCATGCCCGGTGACATTAACCCATCCCCCACCCGGATTGCCGACCCTGCGGCATTGAGGCTAACAAGGCCGCATGGACGCTGTTCCCGACCAGGATTTCACCCGCCGCCTCTCCACCGTCGCCGCCGAGGCCGAGGATGCACTCACGCGCCTGCTCGGCTCGTCCATCCTGCCCGGCGAGATCGCCCGGCCGGAGCGGCTGATGGCGGCAATGCGCCATTCCGTGCTCGGCGGCGGCAAGCGGCTGCGGCCGTTCCTGGTGGTGGAGAGCGCGGCGCTGTTCGGCGTCACCGGCGAGGGCCCGCTGCTCGCCGGCTGCGCACTCGAATGCCTGCACTGCTATTCGCTGGTGCACGACGACCTCCCGTCGATGGACAATGACGACCTGCGCCGCGGCAAACCGACGGTGCACAAGGCCTTCGACGAGGCCACCGCGATCCTCGTCGGCGACGCACTGCTCACCCTCGCCTTCGACATCCTCGCCCGCGTCGAGGTCAGCGCCGACGCCGGCGTGCGTGTCGAGCTCGTGCGCGAACTGGCGCGCGGCGCCGGCATTGGCGGCATGGTCGGCGGGCAACTGCTCGACCTCGCCGCGGAAGGGCGTTTCGACGCAAAGCGCGCGCTCACCGAACAAGAGATCATCACGCTTCAGGCGATGAAGACCGGCGCGCTTCTGCGCTTCGCCTGCCGCGCCGGCGGCATTCTCGGCAAGGCGGATGCGAGTTCGCGCGCGGCGATCGACCGCTACGGCGCCATCGTCGGCCAGGCTTTCCAGATCGCCGACGACCTCCTCGACGTCGAGAGCGACACCGCGACGCTCGGCAAGGCGGCCGGCAAGGACGCCGCCGCCGGCAAGGGCACGCTCGTCACAGCGCTCGGCATCGAAGGCGCGCGCGCCAAGCTCGACACGTTGGTCGCCGAAGCCGAGGCCGTGCTCAAGCCTTTCGGCCAGAAAGCGGATATCCTGCGCGCCACCGCGCGCTTCATCGCGCAACGCCGCACCTGAAGACATCATTCATGACAAAGAAGAAACCGGCCGTGCCGCTCAAGCCGATGCCGGTGCGCTTCGTGCGCCTGCACGCCAAGCTCGTCATCGGCGCGCTCGTAGGACTCGGCATCATTGCGCTGGCGCCGCTCACATTTCTGACCACCCGCCTGCTGGTCGGCTGGGACATCGGCATCGCGCTCTATCTGGTGCTGATCCACTGGACCATGATGCGCTGCGACATCGACCGCATCCGCGCCCGCGCCGCCGAGCAGGACGAGGGTGCCTTCGCCATCCTGCTGCTCACGATGCTCGCGACCTTCGCCAGCCTGTTCGCCATCGTCTTCGCGCTCGGCGGCTCCAAGCAGGCGCCGCACGAAGACGCCGCGCTGCTGGTCGTGCTGACGATCGGCACCATCGTGCTGTCGTGGTTCTTCGTGCACACGATCTTCGCGCTGCACTATGCGCATGAATATTACGGCGAGCGCAGCGACGGCGCGATCGGCGGGCTCAATTTCCCGGACGAGAAAAAGCCCGATTACTGGGACTTCTTCTATTTTTCGGTGGTCATCGGCATGACCTCGCAGGTCTCCGACGTCGCCATATCGAGCCGCAGCATCCGCCGCATCGCCACCATGCACGGCATCCTGTCGTTCTTCTTCAACGTCGCGGTGCTGGCGCTGACCATCAACACGGTGTCGAACGCGATATCGAACTGACGCGCTCTGCGTGCCCCGGACGCGTTGCAGCAAGCCGCGAAGCTGCGTGATGCAACGCAGATCCGGGGCCGTCGCGAATTCCGAACTTTGGACGGTCCCGGGTCTGCAACGCACCGCAAGCGCGCTGCGCTGCGCCCGGGACACGAGCGGCCAGATTCCCGCTTGCGCGGGAATGAACGGTGTGAGGAAGATGCGCCTCGAGGGCCTCATTTTATGACCGGCATCTTCGGCACCGTGCTCCTAATGATGGCCGTGCTCGCCGCCGTGGCGGTGGCGGCGCGGCGCATGCACATCGCGCCGTCGATCCTGCTGGACGTCGCCGGCGTCGCCGTCGCCCTGATCCCAGGCCTGCCCAGGGTCAGCCTCGCGCCCGAGCTGGTGCTGCTCGTCATCCTGCCGCCGCTCATCTACTCCGCCGGGGTGTCGATGAGCTGGCGCGAATTCCGTTTCAATCTGCGGCCGATTTCGCTTCTCGCCTTCGGCTGCGTCGTGTTCACGACCTGCGCCATCGCCGCGGCCGTGCACTACCTGCTGCGCTTCGAATGGCCGGTCGCCTTCGTGCTCGGCGCCATCGTCGCGCCGCCTGATACCGTGGCGCCGCTCGCCATCGCGCGTCGGCTCGGCCTGCCACGCCGGCTCGTCGTCGTGCTCGAGGGCGAAGGGCTGGCGAACGACGCCACCGCGCTCATTCTCTATCGCTTCGCGGTCGCCGCCGTGGCGACTGGCGCATTCCGCCCGGGCGAGGCCGCCGGCACCTTCGCGCTGATCGTCGCCGGCGAGATCGTCTGGGGCATCGCGGTCGGCTGGGCGAGCCTCAAGCTGCGCAAGTGGGCGCAAGATCCGCGCGTCGAGATCACGCTGTCGCTGATGACGCCCTATGTCGCCTTCTGGGCGCCCGAACATCTCGGCGGCTCCGGCGTGCTTGCCACCGTCGCCTGCGGCCTGTGGGTGAGCTGGAACGGCCCGCGGCTGATCTCGTTCGCCACGCGCTTGCAGGGCATCTTCTTCTGGGACCTGATCGTCTATCTGATCGAGGGCTTCGTCTTCCTGCTGACCGGCTTGCAGGCGCGCACCTTGATCGACAGCTCGCACGCCTTCCCGTTGTCCGGCATCGTCCTCGCTATCGCACTGACGACGGCGATCGCCATCGCCGCGCGTTTCGTCTGGGTGTTCCCCGCGACCTATCTGCCGCGCTGGCTGATCCCCGCGATCGCCCGCAGGGACCCGTCACCCCAGTGGCAATTGCCCTTCTTCCTCTCCTTCACCGGCGTCCGCGGCGTCGTCTCGCTCGCCGCGGCGCTGGCAATTCCCTACGTCACCGCGAGCGGCGCGCCATTTCCCCACCGCGACATGATCCTGTTCATTACATTCGGCGTCATCATCCTCACTCTGGTGGGCCAGGGCGCGATGCTGCCGGCGGTCGCGCGCTGGCTCGGATTGCGAAAGCTCGGCACGGAGGAGCGCCGGCAGGAGATCGAGGCCGAGCTCGCCGGGCGCCAGGCGGCGCTCAAGCGCGTGATCGACCGGCTCGAGGACCTCGTCACCGACCGCAAGATTCCCGACGATGTCATGACGCTCCTGCGCACCCGCAACGAGAGCCGCCAGCAAATCCTGCCGAGCGATCTCGGCGACGGGCTCGATCGCCTGCGGCTGTCGGCCGAGATCAAGAAGGAGTTGATCGACGCCGAGCGCGATTTCATCTACGAGCTTCTGCGCGATGGCAAGATCACCGACGAGGCCCGCCGCCGCATCGAATACGAGCTCGATCTCGAAGAGGCGAGCGTCGCCAATCGCGGTCGCGACGGCGGCGGCTGGTTCTAAGTGGATGACCGACGACATTCAGTTGTCATGGCCGGGCATAGCCCGTCGAAGACGGGCGTGAACGCCCTAATGTCCCGGCCATCCCGATAAGTAGGGCACGGTGCCCGCCTAAGCGAGATCGCCGGGACAAGCCCGGCGATGACAGAAAAATGGCTCTTTGGAAAATTTGAATGCCGCTTAACCCCGACAAGCTGCTCGCCCTCGACATTCCCGACATCGAGCACACCTACGGTCCGAAAGACTGCATCCTCTACGCGCTCGGTCTCGGTCTCGGCCAGGACCCGATGGACGAGAACGAACTCGCCTTCGTCTACGAGAAGACTCTGAAAGTGCTGCCGACCTTCCCGGTGGTGCAGGGCTATTCGGCCTACAGCTTTCGCCGCCCCGAGCTCGGCATCACCTGGACGCACGTCGTGCACGGCGAACATTCCGTGCGCGTGCACGCACCGATCGCGAGCGAGGGCACGGTCGTCGGCAAGACGCGCATCCTCGACGTCATCGACAAGGGCGAAGGCAAGGGCGCGCTGATCTACTCCGAGCGCAAGATCGTCGACAAGGCGAGCGGCGCGCTTCTCGCCACCATCAACCAGACGACGTTCTGCCGCGCCGATGGCGGCTTCGGCGGCGCAAAGCGCGACGCGCCGGCGCCGCACCCGATTCCGGACCGCGCGCCGGACATCGTCTGCGATCTGCTAACGCGGCCCGAGACGGCGCTGATCTACCGCCTGTCCGGCGACGTCAATCCGCTGCATGCCGAGCCCGCCTTCGCGCGCGCGGGCGGCTATCCGCGGCCGATCCTGCACGGCCTCGCGACGTTCGGCATCGCCGGCCACGCGCTGCTGAAATCGGTGTGCGGCTACGATCCGGCGCGGCTCGCCGCCATGGCCGGTCGCTTCTCGGCGCCGGTATTCCCGGGCGAAACCATTCGCACCGAAATCTGGCGCGACGGCAACGTGGCCAGCTACCGCGCCCGCGTCGTCGAGCGCGACGTGATCGCGATCAATAACGGCCGGGCGGAGGTTCGGTAGCGTGCTCCCTCTCCCCGCTTGCGGGGAGAGGGTCGGGGTGAGGGGGCGTTTCAACGCGCTCAGAATTGCGGTAAGGCCCCCTCACCCGGCCCGCCTTCGCTGGCGCTTCGGCGAGCCGACCTCTCCCCGCAGGCGGGGAGAGGTGAGCCGTGCCTGACATTCGCGGAATACAAATGACCAAGCAGCATACCTCCCACGAAACCTACCCCGATATCCGCGAGGGCGTGCGCGCGCTGTGCGAACGCTTCCCCGGCGAATACTGGCGCGAGGTCGATCGCGACCGGGCCTACCCGACCGCCTTCGTGCAGGCGCTGACCGAGGCCGGCTATCTCGCGGCGCTGATCCCGGAAGAGTACGGCGGCAGCGGCCTGCCCGTGAGCGCGGCGGCGGCGATCCTCGAGGAGGTGCACGCGTCCGGCGGCAACGGCGCCGCCTGCCACGCGCAGATGTACACGATGGGGACGATCCTGCGGCACGGCTCGCCCGCGCAGAAGGAACGCTACCTGCCGAAGATCGCCTCGGGCGAATTGCGGCTCCAGGCCTTCGGTGTCACCGAGCCGACCTCCGGCACCGATACGCTCTCGCTGCGCACAACGGCGCGGAAGGAGGGCGACCACTACGTCATCAACGGCCAGAAGATCTGGACCTCGCGCGCCGAGCATTCGGACCTGATGCTGCTGCTCGCGCGCACCACGCCGCGCGACCAGGTCAAGAAGCGCACCGACGGGCTTTCGGTGTTTCTCGTCGACATGCGGCTCGCGCTCGGCACGTCGATGACGATCACGCCGATCCGCACCATCATGAACCACGCGACGACGCAGATCTTCTTCGACGATTTGCGCGTGCCGGCGGAGAACCTCATCGGCGAGGAAGGCAACGGCTTCCGCTACATCCTCTCCGGCATGAACACGGAGCGAATCCTGATCGCCGCCGAATGCATCGGCGACGCCAAATGGTTCATCAAAAAGGCGACCGGCTACGCCAAGGACCGCGTGCTGTTCGAGCGGCCGATCGGCAAGAACCAGGGCGTCCAGTTTCCGATCGCGCGCGCCTATGCGCAGATGCGCGCCGCCGAGCTGATGGTGCACGAGGCGACGCGCCGCTACGAGGCGCACGAAGACATGGGCGCGGAAGCGAACATGGCCAAGCTCCTCGCCGCCGACGCGTCCTGGGCGGCGGCCGACATGTGCGTGCAGACGCATGGCGGTTTCGGCTTCGCCGAAGAGTACGACGTCGAGCGCAAATTCCGCGAAACGCGGCTCTACCAGGTGGCGCCGATCTCGACCAACATGATCCTGTCATACCTGGCCGAGCACGTGCTGGGTTTGCCGCGGTCGTATTGATTTGTAAGTTGGCGTCGTCCAGAATTTCCTGTCATGGCCGGGCTTGTCCCGGCCATCCCGATCAGGAGGGCAGGACGTGGCCCAATACTACGTCTATATCCTCGCCAGCCGCTCAGGCGGCGCGATCTATACAGGCGTGACCAAGGACCTCTTGCGACGCGTCTACGAGCACAAGAATGGATTAGTGCCTGGCCACACGAAGCGATATGGCATCGACAAGCTGGTGTATTTCGAGACCTACGATTCAATCTATCAGGCCATTCAACGCGAGAAGAACATCAAGCATTGGCCGCGAGCGTGGAAGACACGGCTGATCGCTCAACAAAACGCAGAGTGGCGTGACCTTTACGCGGAGATCGCGTAGCTAGTGAATCGGGATCGCCGGGACAAGCCCGGCG
>DASTGR010000333.1:0-2529 GCA_035718885.1 Pseudolabrys sp.
ATGGCGCTGGCCGCCGGTGCGACGCCGGACCGCATCTCCTATGGCAACACCATCAAGAAGGAGCGCGACGTTGCGCGTGCCTTCGAGCTGGGCATCCGCCTGTTCGCCGTGGACTGCAACGCCGAGGTCGAGAAGATCGCCCGCGTCGCTCCCGGCGCGCGCGTGTTCTGCCGCGTGCTGACCGACGGCGAAGGCGCGGAATGGCCGCTGTCGCGCAAGTTCGGCTGCGTGCCGGCGATGGCCGTCGACGTGCTGCGCCATGCCAAGGGCCTCGGCCTCGAAGCCTACGGCGTGTCGTTCCATGTCGGTTCGCAGCAGCGCAACCAGCATGCCTGGGACCGTGCCCTCGCTTCGGCGGCGGCCGTGTTCAAGGAGTGCGGCGAGCGCGGCATGAACCTGTCGATGGTCAACCTCGGCGGCGGCTTCCCGACCAAGTACCTGAAGAACGTGCCGACGGTGAAGACCTACGGCAACGCCATCTTCAAGGCGCTGCGCAAGCACTTCGGCAACCGCATCCCGGAGACGATCATCGAGCCGGGCCGCGGCATGGTCGGAAACGCCGGCATCATCGAGACCGAGGTCGTCCTCGTCTCGAAGAAGAGCGAGGAAGACGACGTGCGCTGGGTGTACCTCGACATCGGCAAGTTCGGCGGTCTCGCCGAGACGATGGACGAGTCCATCCGCTACCCGATCCGCACCACGCGGGACGGCGACGCGATGGCGCCTTGCGTGCTCGCCGGCCCGACCTGCGACTCCGCCGACGTGCTGTACGAGAAGACGCCGTATCCGCTCCCTGTCTCGCTCGAGATCGGCGACAAGCTGCTGATCGAAGGCACCGGGGCCTATACGACGACCTACTCGGCGGTGGCGTTCAACGGCTTCGAACCGCTGAAGAGCTATCATATCTGAGGCTTTAAGCCTCCGGGCGTGTCCCGGGCGCAGCGCAGCACGCAAGTGATGCGCTGCAGACCCGGGACCGTAACAACCTCCGTCAATCGCTAAGGCCCCGGATCTGCGTCGCACCGCTTCGCGAGTGCCATAGCGCGTCGAAGACGCGCGTAAACGCGCTTATGGCGCTGCGCCGCGTCCGGGGCACGAGGGTTACGCCATGATCTCGATCCGCACCGAATCCGGAAACGACGTCGCCGCGCGCGACGCGCTGCTCGACGAGGCCTACGGCCCGAGCCGCTTCCGCAAGCCGTCGGAGACGATCCGCCGCGGCCGCAAGCCCGCGGCGGCTTTGGTCGCGGTCGATGGCGAGCGCATCGTCGGCACCGTCCGTCTCTGGCACATCGACTCCGGCGGCAAGCCGGCGCTGCTGCTCGGTCCGCTCGCGGTCGCCTGCGATCGCCAGGGCGAGGGTATCGGCGCGGCGCTGATGGCGCACGCCATCGACGCCGCCCGTCTTTCCGGCCACGCGGCCATCCTCCTGGTCGGCGACGCCGCCTATTACGGCCGCTTCGGCTTCACCGCCGACAAGACCGCCCGCCTCGCTATGCCCGGGCCGTTCGAGCGCCCCCGCCTGCTCGGCCTCGAGCTTCAGCCGGGTGCGCTCGATGCGGCCGCCGGCCTCATCGCACCGGCGGGCCGTCCCGTCGCAAAGCCGCGGCGCCGCGCCGCATAAATCGTCAGGATAAAGGGGGCGGCCGTGCCGGATTCCGGCGCGGCCGCCCTTCCGTTTGTCGCCTATGGCGGATATCACGCCCGCAGACTGGAGTGACTTCACGATGACCGACTGGCCCGTTTACGCCACCATCACCGGACCGATCGTCATGGTCGGCTTCGGCTCGATCGGCAAAGGCACGCTGCCGCTCCTCGAGCGTCACCTGAAGTACGACAGGTCGCGCATGGTCGTGCTCGACCCCAAGGACGAGGGCCGCAAGGCGCTGTGCGACAAGCACGGCGTGCGCTTCATCCAGAAGGGCCTGACCAAGGACAATTACCGCGAACTCCTGACGCCGCTGCTCACCGAAGGCGTCGGCCAGGGGTTTTGCGTCAACCTGTCGGTCGACACCGGTTCGACCGACATCATGGAGCTCTGCAACGAACTCGGCAGCCTCTACATCGACACCGTCAACGAGCCGTGGCTCGGCTTCTACTTCGATTCCTCCAAGGGCCCGGAAGCGCGCTCGAACTACGCGCTGCGCGAGAACACGCTCGCCGCCAAGAAGGCGCGCAAGCCCGGCTCGACCACGGCCGTCTCGTGCTGCGGCGCCAACCCGGGCATGGTTTCCTTCTTCGTCAAGCAAGCCCTGCTCGACGTCGCCGCGGACCTGAAGCTCAACACGCCCGAGCCGAAGACGAAGGCCCAATGGGCCGACCTGATGCGGCACGCCGGCGTCAAGGGCATTCACATCGCCGAGCGTGACACGCAGCGCTCGAAGACGCCGAAGCCGCCGGACCTGTTCGTCAACACCTGGTCGGTCGAAGGCTTCCTGTCGGAAGGCATGCAGCCGGCCGAGCTCGGCTGGGGCACGCACGAAAAATGGATGCCGGAGAACGCGCACACCCACGAGCAAGGCTGCGGCG
>DASTGR010000334.1:0-2346 GCA_035718885.1 Pseudolabrys sp.
GATCGGGCGGTGATCTACCTGCCGATGATCCCCGAAGCCGCCGTCGCGATGCTCGCCTGCGCGTGCCTGGGCATGATTCACTCCGTCGTCTTCGCCGGTTTCGCAGCCCCGAGTCTCGCGGGCCGCATCGACGACGCAGAAGCCAAGGTGCTGATCACCGCCGACGCCGGCACGCGCGGCGGCAAGCTCGTCCCAGGTGGCGAACGGCACCAGCGGCGAAATGTCGATACGCGGATCGTCGAGCCGCGTGACGAAGGCCTCGAGCCGGGCGCGCCGCTCGGAAAAGGGCAGGTCGCGCAGGTCGGCGTCGCTGTCTGCCAGCAGGTCGTAGGCGCGCAGATGCGCGGGGAATTCGGCGACGAGCTTCGGCGTCACCGCCTTGCGGTTCAGCCGCTGCTGGAGAACGTTGAACGACTGCACGCGTTTGTCGCGCATGATCAGCAGTTCGCCGTCGATCGCCGCCGGCAGCGACAGCGATTCGAGAAGGTCGGGGAAGCTCTTCGAGATGTCCTCGCCGGTGCGCGAATAAAGCCGCGCGACGACCCCGCCGTGTTCGTCCGTGCCGGCGACCGCCTGCACGCGGATGCCGTCCCATTTCCATTCGGCGGTGAAGTCGGCGGCGGAGAGCGCCGTGAAGTCGGTGTCCTCGATCGCGTGCGCCAGCATGGGCGGGCGGAACGGCGCCGGGTCGGTGGTCGCCGGCTTGTCGCCGCGACCCTCGAGCCAGGCGAACAGGTCGGTGTAGGGGGGCGCAAGGCCCGGCCACAGGAGTTCGACCTCGTCCGGCTCCTTGTCGCCGAGCGAGGCGGCGGCGGTCTTTGCGAGCCGCGCCGAGACGCCGATGCGCAACGCACCGGTGACGAGTTTCAGGAGCGCCCAGCGCCCAACCTCGTCGAGACCGTCGAGCCATCGGGCGATCTGCCCCGGCAGTTGCGCCTTGCCGAGCGTGTCGAGCGTCTCGACCACGTCGGTCAGGCTCGGCACCGCGTTCGGCTTGTGGTGCGGGTCGCTCGGCCACATCAGCGCGACCGTCTCCGACAGGTCGCCGACGTAGTCGTAGGACAGCGCGAACAGCGCCGGATCGCTGCGCTCAGTGATCAGCGCGCGGATCATGCCGGCCTTGGCGTGCTTGAACGTCAGGGCGCCGGTGAGCGCCGCCAGCGCCCAGCCGCGCTCGGGATCGGCGGTCGTACGCAGATAGTCAGCAATCAGCCGCAATTTGGCGTTGCGGCCGGGCTCGTAGGCGAGGCGATCGAGCATCTCGGCGAACTTGTTCATGCGCTGGCCTCGGCTTCCGCCGCGGGCGCATGCTCTTCCTCATCGCCATAACCAACAATATCGAGCGGTCTCGCCTTCAAGCCCCGGGACGTACACCAGTGTACGAGAGCGTCCTCCTGGCCGTGCGTGACCCAGACCTCGGACGCGTCGGTGGCGGCGATGGTCGCGGTCAGGCCGTCCCAGTCGGCATGATCGGATATGACGAGCGGCAGTGTCACGCCGCGCTGGCGCGCGCGGGCGCGCACGCGCATCCAGCCGGAGGCGAAGGCGAAGACCGGATCGGGAAAGCGCCGCGACCAGAGATCGCCCATCGCGCTCGGCGGGCACAGCGTGATGGCGCCGGCGAGATCGGCTTTCTTGGCGCCCGCGACCCGCTCGAGCGGGCCGAGCGGGATGCCCTTGTCCTCGTAATAGCGCGTGATCTTCTCCATCGCGCCATGCAGGTAGATGGTCTTGTCGTGGCCCGCGGCGCGGATGACCGCGATGACGCGCTGCGCCTTGCCGAGCGAATAGGCGCCGACGAGATGCGCGCGCTCCGGGAACACCTCGAGCGAGTGCAGGAGCTTGGCGATCTCGCCTACGGCGTCGTGATGGCGGAACACCGGCAGCCCGAACGTCGCCTCGGTGATGAACACATCGCACGGCACCAGCTCGAACGGCGCACAGGTCGGATCGGGCACGTCCTTGTAGTCGCCCGATGCGACGATGCTCAGGCCGCCGCAGGCGACGCGGATCTGCGCCGAGCCGAGCACGTGCCCGGCCGGGTGGAAGCTCACCTGCGTGCCGCCGAGCGTGAGCTTTTCGCCGTAGCGGATGGCCTGCGTCGATCCGGCGAAGCCCTCGCCGTAGCGCAGGCGCATGATGTCGAGCGTCTCCTGCGTCGCCAGCACGGCGCCGTGCCCGGCGCGCGCGTGGTCGGAATGGCCGTGGGTGATCAGGGCCTTCTCGACCGGGCGGGTCGGATCGATGTGGAAGCCGCCGGGTTTGCAGCAGACCCCGGACGGGGTCGGGACGAGGATGTCTTCGGGACGCATCGTCTATAAATAGGCACGATCCGGGCCGATGGAA
>DASTGR010000335.1:0-5358 GCA_035718885.1 Pseudolabrys sp.
GGCGGCCTCTTCGGCCTTCGCCTTGCGCTCCTTGCGCGGCACGGCCTTCTCCGGATTGTTGCGCGGCTTGCGCTTGGCGATGCCGGCCTTGTCGAGGAAGCGCATGACGCGGTCGGACGGCTGCGCGCCCTTCTTCATCCACGCCTGAACCTTATCGAGGTCGAGCTTGAGGCGCTCTTCCTTGTCCTTCGGCAACAGCGGATTGTAGTAGCCGAGACGCTCGATGAAGCGGCCGTCGCGCGGCGAGCGCGAGTCGGCGAGCACGATGTGATAGAACGGGCGCTTCTTGGTACCGGCGCGCGCCATGCGGATGACGAGAGACATTTGATAGTTCCTTTCTGATCGGTCGATTGAGTGTAAGAGCGGTTATTTCTTCTTTCCGGGCAGACCCGGCAGTCCCTGGAATTTTCCTCCGCCGAGGCCGGGAAGACCGGGAATGTTCGGCGGCAGTTTCGGCATTTGCGGCATGCCCGGCGGCAGTCCGGGCGCGCCCGCGCCGGGCATCCCGCCCGGCATTTTCTTGGCGAGTTCGGCCATCTGCTCCGGCGTCGGAGCGCCGCCGCCGAAGCCCATGGCGCTGGCGAGACCGGCGAGCGGGCCGCGTTTGCCCGCGCCGCCACCCATCATCTTCATCATGTCGGCCATGCCGCGATGCATCTTGAGAAGCTTGTTGATCTGCTCGGCATTAGTGCCGGAGCCGGCGGCGATGCGCTTCTTGCGGCTGTGCTTCAAGAGGTCGGGATTGCGCCGCTCCTGCGGCGTCATCGAGTCGATGATCGCGATCTGGCGCTTGAGCAGCGAGTCGTCGAGGCCGGCGTTCTGGATCTGGCTCTTCATCTTGGCGACGCCCGGCATCAGGCCGAGCAGGCCGCCCATGCCGCCCATCTTCTGCATCTGCGTGAGCTGTTCACGCAGGTCGAGAAGATCGAACTGGCCCTTGCGCATCTTCTCGGCGGCGCGCATCGCCTTTTCTTGGTCGATGTTGGCCGCGGCCTTCTCGACCAGCGCGACGATGTCGCCCATGCCGAGAATGCGGCCGGCGATGCGCGACGGATCGAAGTCTTCGAGCGCGTCGAGCTTTTCGCCGACGCCGATCAATTTGATCGGCTTTTGCGTGACCGCGCGCATCGACAAGGCCGCGCCGCCGCGGCCGTCGCCGTCGACGCGGGTGAGCACGATGCCGGTCAGCCCCACGCGCTGATCGAACGAGCGCGCGAGATTGACCGCGTCCTGGCCGGTCAGTGCGTCGGCGACCAGCAGCACTTCGTGCGGATTGACGGCGTTCTTTACTTCCGCCGCTTCCGCCATCATCGCATCGTCGAGCGTGGTGCGGCCGGCGGTGTCGAGCATGACGACGTCGTAGCCGCCGAGGCGCGCGGCTTCGATGGCGCGGCGCGCGATCTGCGGCGGCGACTGGCCCTCGACGATCGGCAGCGTGTCGACCTGCGCGTCGCGGCCGAGCACGGCGAGCTGCTCCATCGCGGCCGGCCGGCGCACGTCGAGCGAGGCCATCAGCACTTTCTTGTTCTGCCGGTCGGTGAGGCGGCGCGCGACCTTGGCGGTGGTCGTGGTTTTGCCGGAGCCCTGGAGGCCGACCATCATCACGGCCACCGGCGGGGCCGCGTTGAGATCGATGCCGACGCTCGACGTCTGGCCTTCGCCGCCGCCGAGCGTCTTGACGAGCTCGTCGTGCACGATCTTGACGACGAGCTGGCCGGGCGTCACCGACTTCATGACGGTGACGCCGACCGCGTCCTTCTTGACTCGTTCGACGAAGTCGCGCGCCACGTCGAGCGCAACGTCGGCCTCGAGCAGCGCGCGGCGAACCTCGCGCAGCGCCGCGTCGACGTCGGCCTCGGTGAGCGCGCCGCGGCGCGTCAGGCGGTCGAGAATGCCGCCGAGTTTTTCCGACAGGGAGTCGAACATCCGCTCACTTTCTTGACCTCTCCCCGCAAGCGGGGAGAGGGAAAACGAAAAAGCGCCCGAGGGCGCATCGCGCTGTCGGGCGGTTGCCTCCGGTCTCATGGGGACCGGTCGGCGAATTCCAGGAACTTCACGGCGTTATCGAAGTGGCCGGAACCTATGGGCCGACCTGGGCGGAGTCAAGGCGAAGGCATCCCTCCCCTGAAAGGGGAGGGTCCGGCGCCATCAGCGCGTTTACGCGCGTCTTCGACGCGCTATGGCGCCGGGGGTGGGGTCACATTTCGATCGGGCACGGCCCCCACCCGCCGCCTTCGGCGGCACCCTCCCCCGCAAGCAGGGGAGGGATAAGAAAGGCTACTGCGTCAGCTCGTAGCTGACCGCCACCACGGCCCGCAGTGTCTGCTCGCCGGGGGCGATCGGGACGGAGGCGGCGCGCATGGCGGCGATCGGGCGGGGCGGCGAGGGCGTGCCTTCCTCGGCGATCGACACGACCGGCCCGAGCTTGCCGCCGGCCGCCTTGACGTAGAGCTCGGCCTTGCGGTGCGCATCGGCGATGGCCTCGTCGCGCGCCTGATCGAGCAGCTTCGACTGTTCCGAGACGATGAACTCGATGCCGGACATCTCGTTGGCGCCGGCGGCGATCGCTCTGTCGAGCACGTTCGGCATGGCGCCGATGTCGTGAATTTTCACCGTGAGTTGGTTGGTCACCTGGAAGCCCAGGAGCCGCGCGGGCCCTGGCTTGCCGGTCTCGTATTGCGGCTGGAGCGACAGCCGCGATGTCTGCACGTCCTTGTCGGCGATGCCGCTCGCCTTGATGGCGGCAAGCACGGCCTGCATTTTCTGCGCATTGGCGTCGCTCGCCTCACGCGCGGTCTTGCCCAGGCTCGTGACGCCGATGCGGATCATCGCCGTGTCCGGTGGCACCGCGATGGTCGCTTCGCCGGTGACGGTGACGAGCCTGTCGAGCGCGTGCGCGGGCGACAGCGCCGCGGCCATGAGGGTCATGCAAACGAGAATGCGCCGCATCGGAAACACCTATTTGATCGGCACGAAGACGTCGATGACGAGACTGTCCTGATTCGAGGTCAGCGGATCGGTAGTATATTCCTCGATGAACAAATCCTTGGCGTCGAGCTGCTTGTCGTCGAGATAATTGGTAATCGCTTCGTAAGTCGTATCCATCGCATCGTACGAACCGCGATGCACGAACTTGAGCGCCTTGCCGGACGGCGCCGCCTTCACCGCGATGTCGCCCTTCGGCGGGTTGGCGGGCGCCTGCGCGATCGGATAGGCAGCTTCGAACGAGAAGCCGGTCTCGTCGGTCTGGGTATAGACCGTCATCGCCGGCCCGCTCGCCTTGATGCCTTCCTTGTCCATGTACGCCTTCAGCGTCTTGAACGACTCGATGAGGGTGTCGAAGGCGACGTCCCAGTTGGTGTGGCCCTTGAGGAAGAGCATCGTGCGCTCTGGCAGCTGCACTTCCAGGCCGAAGGCGTCGCCGGGCTTCAGCGGCGAGGGCGACGGCTCGGCGGCCGGCGGCGGCATTGGCGGCATCTGCTCGGCCGGCTTGGTCTCGGCCGGCGGCGCGGCGGGCTGCTGCGCGGCGGCCAGCGCGGTCGAAAGGACGAGACAGAGGCCAGCAACGAGCGGGGCCGTGCGGCGCAAGCGGGACATGGGCTGAAAACTCCGTCGAATTGCGGCGGGCCCGGCGATTCGCCTGAAGCGGCGAGCCTATCACGGCCACTGGCTATTGGCCGTTGATTCGCCATATAAACCGGGCGAAAGCCGGGCGGTACGTCCGGTTTGGGACAATTCCGATGGGCGCGCTCGCCAACCAGGCATTCGTCAAGATGAACGGGATCGGCAACGAGATCGTCGTTGTCGACCTGCGCAAGGGCGCTCCCGTCATCGCCGCCGACGAGGCGCGCGCTGCTGCCTCGCCGCAGGGCGCGCCGTACGATCAGCTCATGGCGCTCTATCCGCCGCGCACGCCCGGCACCGACGCCTTCATCCGCATCTTCAACAATGACGGCTCGGAGGCCGGTGCCTGCGGCAACGGCATGCGCTGCGTTGCCTCGATCGTTTCCGACGAGAGCGGCAAGGACGCGCTCACCTTCGAAACCAAGGCCGGCCTGCTCAATTGCTGGAAGGGCGACGACGGCCTGTTCACCGTCGACATGGGTCCGCCGCGCTTCAAGTGGAATGAGATTCCGCTGGCCGAGGAATTCCGCGACACGCGCGCCATCGAATTGCAGATCGGGCCGATCGACAATCCGGTGCTGCATTCGCCGTCGGTCGTGAACATGGGCAATCCGCACGCGATCTTCTGGGTCGACGACGTCAATGCCTACGACCTCGAGCGCTTTGGTCCGCTGCTCGAGAACCATCCGATCTTTCCCGAGCGCGCCAACATCACGCTGGCGCACATCGTCGATCGCGAGCACATCGTCATCCGCACCTGGGAGCGCGGCGCCGGCCTGACGCGCGCCTGCGGCTCGGCCGCGTGCGCCACGGCCGTCGCGGCGGCGCGCTTCAAGCGCACCGAGCGCAAGGTGCATGTGACGCTGCCCGGCGGCGAGCTCACCATTGAATGGCGCGCGAGCGACGACCACGTGCTGATGACGGGCCCGGTCGCGTTCGAGTTCAACGGCACGTTCAGCCCGGCGCTGTTCGACAAGGCGCCGGCGCCGTGAGCGTCGACGTCGTCACCTTCGGCTGCCGTCTCAATATCGTCGAATCGGAAGCGGTGCGTCGCGAGGCCGAAGCGGCCGACGTGCGTGACGCAGTGGTGGTCAACACCTGCGCCGTGACCGGCGAGGCGGTGCGGCAGGCGCGGCAGACGATCCGCCGCCTCAAGCGCGAGAAGCCCGATCGGCGCGTTATCGTCACCGGCTGCGCCGCGCAGGCAGACAGCGCGCAGTTCGCCGCAATGCCCGAGGTCGACCGCGTGCTCGGCAATGAGGATAAGTTCGACCGCGCCGTATGGGCGCGCGATGATCGCGTCGCGGTGTCCGACATCATGAGCGCACGCACGATGCGCGCATCGCACATCGACGCCCTCGCCGGCCACACGCGCGGCTTCGTGCAGGTGCAGAACGGCTGCGACCATCGCTGCACCTTCTGCATCATCCCGTTCGGCCGCGGCAATTCGCGCTCGCTCCCGATCGCCGACGTGATCGCGCAGGCACGCCGACTGATCGAGAACGGCTATCGCGAGATCGTGCTGACCGGCGTCGACATCACGTCTTACGCCGACGGCGACATGCGCCTCGGCGCGTTGGTCAAGCGCCTGCTGCGCGAGGTGCCGGAGATCGAACGCTTAAGGCTCTCCTCGATCGACTCGGTCGAGGCCGACCGCGACCTCCTCGACGCGTTCGCCAGCGAGCCTCGGCTGATGCCGCATCTGCATCTGTCGCTTCAGCACGGCGACGACCT
>DASTGR010000336.1:0-2533 GCA_035718885.1 Pseudolabrys sp.
GCAGGCGGCGGGCGCGCGGCCAGACATCTACATGGCCCTGAAGGGGACGGTGGAGGAGCCGACCCGCAGCGTCGACGTCTCCGCGCTCACCGGCTGGCTGACGCTGCGCTCGGTCGACAACGAAGCCAGGAAGCTGAAGGCTGCGGAAGATGCGGCCGCCAAGGCGCGGGCGGCGGACGAGGCGACGCGCAAGCGTGCAGCCGACGAGGCGGCGGCGAAGGCTCGCGCCGCTGCGGAATCGGCGAATGCGATCTTCCCGCCGGTGTCGCCTTCGCCATTGCTGATGACGCCGGCGCCGGCCTTGCCGCCGCCCGTGTCGGTCGAGGCGCTGCCGCGTCCGGCTGCGCCTGCGGTGCGCTAACGATTATTGCCTGTCGCCCGCGCCCGAGGCGGCGCGGTAATAATCGAGGACGAACAGCCGGATCGCCGATGACAGATTGCCGGCGTGGCGACCGTCGTCGATCGAGGCGACGATGTCCGACAGGGTCATGTCGCGCTCGGCGGCGATGACCTTGAGGCCGTCCCAGAATCCGTTTTCGAGGCTGACGCTGGTCTTGTGACCGGCGATGACGATCGAGCGTTTGATGACGGACGACTTCATTCGCCGTCCTCCTTGCGCACGAGCCGGTGCGCGTCGAGGTCGCGCGCGGCCTTGCCGTCCTCCGCCTTGCGCAGCGCGCGCACATGCTTGGGTTGTCCGTGCGCGAGCCGGTTGGCTTCGGCGTCGCGCTCCTTCTTCGCTCGCTCGGCGCGGCGCCGCGCGTTGCGCAAGTTGATCAGTTCGGCCATTCGCGTGATCTCCGGCGCCCGCTATCGCCAGGCACCGGCCTTCCCGTGTCGGATAAGAGCCCCCCGACTCCATGCATTATGCGGTGGTCGGATGCGATGCGGTACAACCTGCGGGCGGGTTGTGCATGCGGATCGTGAGATCACTCTTAGCGAATGATTTATGGGAACGCACAATCAACGCGGTTGTGTCATCTGCGCGGGCTGCACCAGGCGGTCGAATTCCTCAGCCGTTACAAAGCCGAGGCGCACCGCCTCCTCGCGCAAGGTCGTGCCGTTGGCGTGCGCCGCCTTGGCGACTTTCGAAGCATTATCATAACCAATTCTTGGTGAGAGCGCTGTCACGAGCATCAGCGAGCGTTCCAGCAACTCGGCGATACGCGCCTCGTTCGCCTTGATACCGACGACGAGGTTGTCGGTGAACGACACCGCGGCGTCGGCGAGGAGCCGGATCGACTGCAACATGCAGTGCGCCAGCACCGGCTTGTAGACGTTGAGCTCGAAATGGCCCTGGCTGCCGGCGACCGTGACCGCCGTGTGATTGCCGAACACCTGGCAGCACACCATCGTCACCGCTTCCGCCTGTGTCGGGTTGGTCTTGCCGGGCATGATCGAGGAGCCGGGCTCGTTCTCCGGCAGCGACAGTTCCCCGAGGCCCGAGCGCGGCCCCGAGCCGAGCAGGCGGATGTCGTTGGCGATCTTGAACAGCGCGGCGGCGGCGGCGTTGATCGCCCCGTGCACGTAGACATAGGCGTCGTGCGCCGCCATCTGCTCGAACTTGTTCGGCGCCGAGACGAAGGGCAGCCCGGTCAGGGCGGCGATCGCTTTCGCGAAGCGCGCGGCGAACTCCGGTTTTGCGTTGAGGCCGGTGCCGACCGCGGTGCCGCCCTGCGCCAGCGGATAGAGTTCGTGGGCGGCGTCCTCGATCCGCTTGAGCGACGACGCCACCTGCGCCGCGTAGCCGGAGAATTCCTGGCCAAGCGTGATCGGCGTCGCGTCCATCGTGTGCGTGCGGCCGATCTTGACGATGCTCGCGAATTCCTTCGCCTTCGCGTCCAGCCCGCCGTGGAGATGCGCGAGCGCCGGCTTGAGCCGCTTCTCGATCTCGAGCGCGGCGGCGATGTGCATCGCCGTCGGGATCGAGTCGTTCGACGACTGGCTCATATTGACGTGGTCGTTGGGATGGACCGGCTTCTTGGCGCCGAGCTGTCCGCCGAGCGCGACGTTGGCGACGTTGGAGATCACCTCATTGGCGTTCATGTTCGACTGTGTGCCGGATCCGGTCTGCCACACGACCAGCGGGAACTGCTCGTCATACTTGCCGGCCGCGACATCGTTGGCCGCGGCGACGATCGCGTCCGCGAGTTTGCCGTCGAGGGAGCCGAGATCGCGGTTGACCTCCGCGGCCGCGCGCTTGATCAGGCCGAGGGCGTGGACGAGGGGGAGCGGCATGCGCTCGCCGCCGATGCGGAAGTTCTCGACCGAGCGCTGCGTCTGCGCGCCCCAGAGCTTGTCGGCCTGGATTTCGATCGGCCCGAAGGAGTCGGTCTCGGTGCGGGTGCTCTTCGCCATGCTTGTCACCTAAGGCCGCGGGACCGGAGCGGCAAGGCGCATGGCCGCGGCTACTTCTTGCGGAAGCGGTCGAGACGTACCACCTCGGCGCCGCCGGACGGCTTGTCCGGGTCGTCCGGCTTCCCTGCGGTCTCGGATGCGGCCGGGGCGGGCGCCGGTGCGGCAGCCTTCGGCG
>DASTGR010000337.1:0-6515 GCA_035718885.1 Pseudolabrys sp.
CCGTCGCGCGCGACGAGACGCGCCACGGCGATGCCGTTCCAGGCGGAAATGCCGGCCTCGCCGGCGAAGTCGAGCGCATGCACGGCGTCGAGCGTCGCCTCGTCCGCCGGCGCGATCAGCACGGTGGCGAGCGCGATGCCGCCATTCGCCGAAGCAGGGCGCGCCAACCGCGCGGTCATGTCGCCGTCGAGCCGCACGTTCTCGGCGAACACCAGCCTGCCGCCGCGGCGCAGGCGCCATGTGTCTGCCCAGGAGCCCTCGCGCATCGCCTCGCCCATTGCGGCGCGGCCAAACAAAACCGCCTCGGCCATCACCAGCGACGCGCCTTCGGCGAGATCGACGTCGATGCGGCGCTTGAGCCGCGCGCGATCGAACAGGATCGTCTCCTGCGGCAGCCAGGCGAGGCGCGCGTTCGCCCCCACCGACAAACGCACATTCATTGCGGTGTCCGGCCCGGTCGACCGATAGATCTTTTCGGCCGCGGCCGTACCGGCGACGAGCCGCGCTTCTGCGGCAACGTCGATCTCGACAGCGAAGTCGTCGCCGCCGGTCATGCCGCCGCCGGTGTTGACGATCACCGCTTCGAGGCCGTCGTGCGTGTTCGGGAAGCGTACGCGCAGCGAGCCGGACTCATGGACACGCGTGCGGCGCGTGACACCGTCCGTCGCGGCGACGGCAAGCACGATCGCCCCGCGCGCGCGGTTGGCGGCGAAGGTATCCTGCTCGATGGCTCGCACGCTTGCGAACGACACGCCCTTATCCCCCTGTCATGCCCGGGCTTGTCCCGGGCATCCCGCTTAGTATGGCAGAGCCGTGCGTCCCTTGCCGGGATGGCCGGGACAAGCCCGGCCATGACAATCATAGATCAAATTGCCATCGCCCGCTTGAGCGCGCCCTCGTCCATGCCGGCCTTGTCGCAGGCATAGACGATGGCGCCGCGGTCCATGACCACCAGCTTGTCGCCGAGCTCCTGCGCGAAATCGAGGTACTGCTCGACCAGCACAATGGCCATCTGCCCGAGCGAGCGCAGATAGGAGATGGCGCGGCCGATGTCCTTGATGATCGAGGGCTGGATGCCCTCGGTCGGCTCGTCGAGCAGGAGGAGGCGCGGTCGCGTCACCAGCGCGCGGCCGATGGCGAGCTGCTGCTGCTGGCCGCCGGACAGGTCGCCGCCGCGGCGCTTGAGCATCGTGTTGAGCACCGGGAACAGCGAAAACACGTCGTCTGGCACGTTGCGGTCGGCGCGCTTCAGCGGCGCGTAGCCGGTCTCGAGATTTTCCTCGACGGTGAGCAATGGGAAGATCTCGCGGCCCTGCGGCACGATGGCGATGCCGTTGCGCGCGCGCTCGACCGTCGACAGGCGCGAAATGTCTTTGCCCTCGAAGGTGATGGCGCCGGCCGAGATCGCGTGCTGGCCGACAATGGCGCGCAGCAGGCTGGTCTTGCCGACGCCGTTACGGCCGAGCACGCAGGTGACCTTGCCTGGCTCGGCCCGGAGCGAGACGCCGCGCAGCGCCTGCGCCGCGCCGTAGTGGAGGTTGATGCCGTTCACATCGAGCATGAGAGCCTCTCTTTCCCTCTCCCCGCAATGCGGGGAGAGGGTGGCGAGGACCGGCAGGTCCGAGCCGGGTGAGGGGCTGTGTACGGCCCCTCACCCGGCCCGCCTACGCTGCGCTTCGGCGGACCGACCTCTCCCCGCATTGCGGGGAGAGGTGAAGCTGAGCGCGTTGCGATCACATTCCGCAATGTCATCCTCACCGTCCCAGATACACTTCCACCACGCGCTCGTTCTCCGACACCTGGTCGATGGTACCTTCGGCAAGCACCGAGCCTTCGTGCAGGCAGGTGACCTTGACGCCCAGTTCGCGGACGAAGGCCATGTCGTGCTCGACCACGACCACGGTGCGGTCGCGGTTGATCTCCTTCAGAAGCTCCGCCGTCTGCATGGTCTCGACGTCGGTCATGCCGGCGACCGGCTCGTCGACCAGGAGGAGCTTCGGGTCCTGCGCCAGCAGCATGCCGATCTCGAGCCACTGCTTCTGGCCGTGCGACAGGCTGCCGGCGACGCGGCGGCGCAACGGCTTGAGCCGGATGGTGCCGAGGATTGCGTCGATGCGGTCCTCCTGCTCCGACGACGTCTCCCAGAACAATGTGCGGCGCACGCGCCGGTCGTTCTTCAGCGCCAGCAACAGATTGTCCTCGACCGTATGCATGTCGAACACGGTCGGCTTCTGGAATTTTCGGCCGATGCCGAGCTCGGCGATCTGCGTCTCGTCGAGCTTCGACAGGTCGTAACCGCCCTGCTCGAAGAACACGTCACCCGCGTCGGGCCGCGTCTTGCCGGTGACGACGTCCATCATCGTCGTCTTGCCGGCGCCGTTCGGGCCGATGATGGCGCGCATCTCGCCCGGCTCGATGACGAAGGACAATTCGTTGAGCGCGCGGAAGCCGTCGAACGAGACGGTGATGCCGTCGAGATAGAGCAGCGCGGATGTGGTCTGCTGGTCCATGACCCGTCCCCTACTCCGCCGCCCGCGCCGAAGCGGCGTCGAGATCGGCGCCCTCCTCGGCCGCGGCCGATTTCGCAGCGCGCCTGTCGAAACCCCATTTGACGGTGCCGACGATGCCGCGCGGCAGGAGCAGTGTCACGGCGATGAACAGGCCGCCGAGCATGAACAGCCAGTACGGCGCCAGCACGCCGGAGGTGAAGAAGGTCTTGGCGTAGTTGACGAGCACGGCGCCGAGCACAGCGCCGGTCAGCGTGCCGCGGCCGCCGACGGCCACCCAGATCACGGCTTCGATCGAGTTGCCGGGCGCGAACTCGCTCGGATTGATGATGCCGACCTGCGGCACGTAGAGCGCGCCGGCGACGCCGGCCATGCAGGCCGAGAGCGTGAACACGAACAGCTTGTAGGCTTCGACCCGGTAGCCGAGGAAGCGCGTGCGCGCTTCGGCATCGCGGATCGCCACCAGCACCTTGCCGAACTTCGATGTGACGATGGCGCGACAGGTGAGGAAGCCGAGCGCCAGCGCGATGCAGGACGCGACCAGCAGCGCGATGCGCGTGCCCTCCGCCTGCACCGGGAAGCCGAGAATGTCCTTGAAGTCGGTCAGGCCGTTATTGCCGCCGAAGCCGAAATTGTTGCGAAAGAAGCCGAGGAGCAACGCGTAGGTCATGGCCTGCGTGATGATCGACAGATACACGCCGGTGACGCGGCTCCGGAACGCGAACCAGCCGAACACAAAGGCGAGGCAGCCCGGCGCGAGAAAGATCATCAGCGCGGCATAGGCGAACGAGTTGAAGCCGTACCAGTAGAACGGCAGCTCGTGCCAGTTCAGGAACACCATGAAGTCCGGCAGGATCGGATTGGCGTAGACGCCGCGCGCGCCGATCTGGCGCATCAGATACATGCCCATGGCGTACCCGCCGAGCGCGAAGAACGCGCCGTGGCCGAGCGAGAGAATACCGGCATAGCCCCAGATCAGATCGATCGACAGCGCCAGGATGGCGTAGCAGATGTACTTGCCGAACAGCGCGACGAGATAGGTCGAGACGTGCAGCGCAGAGCCGGACGGCACCATGAGGTTGAGCACCGGCACGGCAATCGCGAAGGCGCCGAGCAGGACGAGAAAGACGCCCGCGCCCTTGTCGATCAGCCGCGTGAGCGGGAAGGCTTTCATGGAAAACCTCGTGTCCCGGACGCGGTGCAGCACGAGCGCAGCGAAGTGGTGCACCGCAGATCCGGGACCGCCACAGTCACTGCATTCTCGACGATCCCGGGTCGGCAGCGCATCACTGCGTGCTGCGCTGCGCCCGGGAAAAGCGGAGAGGCCATCATCCTCACGCCTCCACCGCGCGGCCCTTGAGCGCGAACATGCCGCGCGGCCGCTTCTGGATGAACAGGATGATGAATACGAGGATGGCGATCTTGCCGAGCACCGCCCCGGCATAGGGCTCGAGGAACTTGTTGGCGATGCCGAGCGTGAAGGCGCCGACGAGCGTGCCCCAGAGATTGCCGACGCCGCCGAACACCACGACCATGAATGAGTCGATGATGTAGCCCTGCCCGAGGTTCGGCGAGACGTTGTCGATCTGCGACAGCGCCACGCCGGCGATGCCGGCAATGCCGGAGCCGAGGCCGAACGTCAGCGCGTCGATCCGCGCCGTGCGAATGCCCATGGCCGCGGCCATGGCGCGGTTCTGCGTCACCGCGCGCATTTCCAGGCCGAGCCGCGTGTAGCGCAGCATGCCGAGCAGCGCCACGAACACGGCCAGCGTGAAGCAGATGATCCAGAGCCGGTTGTAGGTGACGGTGATGCCGCCGAAATCGAACGCGCCGCTCATCCAGGACGGATTGCCGACGTCCTTGTTGGTCGGGCCGAAGATGGTGCGCACCGCCTGCTGAAGGATCAGCGACAGGCCCCAGGTGGCGAGCAAAGTCTCGAGCGGTCGGCCGTAGAGGAATCGGATGATCGAGCGCTCGATGGCGATGCCGATTGCGCCGGCGACAAGGAATGCGAGCGGCAGCGCGATCACCAGCGAATAGTCGAACAGCGCCGGATTGTGCGCGCGGATGAAGTCCTGCACGACGAAGGTGGTGTAGGCCCCAAGCATCACCATCTCGCCGTGGGCCATGTTGATGATGCCCATGACGCCGAAGGTGATGGCGAGACCGATGGCCGCGAGCAGCAGCACCGAGCCGAGCGACAGACCATACCAGGCGTTCTGCACGCCGCTCCACAGCGCCAGCGCGCCGTTGATCTTACCCTTGGCGGCGGCCGCCGCGGCGAGCACCTCCGCCGGCTGATCGGCCGGCAGGCTGTCGAGCAGGCCGAGCACGTCCTGATCGCCGCGCTCTTTCAGCACTGCGATGGCGGCGGTCTTCTGCTCCGGCGTCGCATCCGTGGACGTGACGATGATGGCCGCGCGGGCCTGCGTCAGGGCACGCTTGACGCGAACGTCACTTTCCTTGGCGAGCGCGGCGTCGATCGTGGGCAGCGCCGCGGCATCGCGCGACTTGAACACCGCCTGCGCGGCGTCGAAACGCTTGTTCGGATCGGCCGCCATCAGCGTCAGGCCGCCCATCGCGGCGTCGATGACGTTGCGCAGGCGGTTGTTGACGATGACGGTGTCGATGTCGTCGGGCGCCGTGCCGGCAAAGGGCTGGCCGGTCGCTGCGTCGATCAGCGCGCCCGCCTTGGTCTTGATGAAGACCTTCTTCTGCGCGGCGGAAAACAGCAGCCGCGCGTCCTTGAGCGCGGTGAGCACGTCGGCGGCAAGGGGATTGCCGCTGGCCACCACGCCTTGGATGGCGTCGCCCGTGTCGCTCAGCGAGCCTTCGGTAAAGCCCGCCAGTGCGTCCTCGTACGGGCCGGCATGGGCCGCCGACAGCGCGCCGACGAGAAGGCCGAACGCGAGCACGAGCGCGATAAAGCGATCGCAGACCTTACGCATTTGCAGTCGTTCCCCGGCAAGGGTTCGGTCGGATGAGAGGCGGCGAGGACCGCCGCCTCTCCTTGGTCAGCGCGCGCGAGGCGCGCAGTCGCGTCAGGCGATCAGGACGCCTGGCCGCCGCACTTCTTGGTGACCTTGTTGTAGTTGCCGCACTTGAGCTTCACCCAGTCGGCCTCGAGATCCTTCGAGCCCGGCAGGTACGGCGACCACGCCGCGCCCGGCACCAGCGACTTGGTCTTCCACACGACGTCGAACTGGCCGTCGGCGCGGATTTCGCCGATGAACACCGGCTTGGTGATGTGGTGGTTCGGCAGCATGGTCGACGTGCCGCCCGTCAGGTTCTCAGCCTGAATGCCCGGCAGCGCATCAATGACCTTGTCCGGGTCGGTCGAATGCACCTTCTCGACCGCCTTGACCCACATGTGGAAGCCGATCACGTGGGCTTCCATCGGGTCGTTGGTGGTGCGCTTCGGGTTCTTCGTGAACGCCTGCCAGTCCTTGATGAACTTGGCGTTGGCCGGGTTCTTGATCGACTCGAAATAGTTCCAGGCGGCGAGATGGCCGACCAGCGGCTTGGTGTCGAGACCGGCGAGTTCTTCTTCACCGACCGAGAACGCCACGACCGGAATGTCGGTCGCCTTGATGCCCTGGTTGCCGAGCTCCTTGTAGAACGGCACGTTGGCGTCGCCGTTGATGGTCGAGACCACCGCCGTCTTCTTGCCGGCCGAGCCGAACTTCTTGATGTCCGACACGATCGTCTGCCAGTCGGAGTGCCCGAACGGCGTGTAGTTGATCATGATGTCTTCATCCTTGACGCCCTTCGACTTGAGATAGGCCTCGAGGATCTTGTTGGTGGTGCGCGGATAGACGTAGTCGGTGCCCGCAAGCACCCAGCGCTTCACCGAACCGCCGTCCTTCGACATCAGGTAATCGACGGCGGGAATCGCCTGCTGGTTCGGCGCTGCACCGGTGTAGAACACGTTGCGCTCGCTCTCCTCGCCCTCGTACTGGACCGGGTAGAACAGGATGCTGTTGAGCTCCTTGAACACCGGCAGCACGG
>DASTGR010000338.1:0-2011 GCA_035718885.1 Pseudolabrys sp.
GTGCGCTTGGCCGTGTTCACGATCTCGCGCGTCGACGCATCGAGGATGCGGTGGTCGAACGCCTTGAGCCGGATCCGGATATTCTGGCCGTTCATTTTGGTTCTCTCGTCCCCTGCCCGTCACGATCCAGGGGCATAAACACGAATGCTTGCGGAGCAATCGGCCCCCGCTTTGACGGGGGCCGAAGAATGCTTGCCTTACTCGATGATCGACGCGACGACGCCGGCGCCGACGGTGCGGCCACCTTCACGGATAGCGAAGCGCAGCTTCTCTTCCATGGCGATCGGCACGATCAGGTGCACTTCCATCGCGATATTGTCGCCCGGCATCACCATTTCCGTGCCCTGCGGCAGGTGCACGACACCGGTCACGTCGGTGGTGCGGAAATAGAACTGCGGACGATAGTTGGTGAAGAACGGGGTGTGACGGCCGCCCTCTTCCTTTGTGAGGATGTAAGCCTCGGCCTTGAACTTGGTGTGCGGCTTCACCGAGCCCGGCTTGCACAGCACCTGGCCGCGCTCGACTTCCTCGCGCTTGGTGCCGCGCAGCAGCGCGCCGATGTTGTCGCCTGCCTGACCCTGGTCGAGCAGCTTGCGGAACATTTCGACGCCGGTGACGGTCGTCTTCTGCGTCGGCTTGATGCCGACGATCTCGACTTCCTCGCCAACCTTGACGATGCCGCGCTCGACACGGCCGGTGCACACGGTGCCGCGGCCCGAGATCGAAAACACGTCTTCCACCGGCATCAGGAACGGCTGATCGATCGGGCGTTCCGGCTGCGGGATGTACTCGTCCACCGCCTTCATCAGCTCGAGGATGGCGTCATGACCGAGCTTGGGATCCTTGCCGTCGAGCGCCATCAGGGCCGAGCCCTTGATGATCGGAATCTTGTCGCCCGGGAATTGATACTTCGACAGAAGCTCGCGGACCTCGAGCTCGACGAGCTCCAGGAGCTCCGGATCGTCGACCATGTCGCACTTGTTCATGAACACGACGATCGCCGGGACGCCGACCTGGCGGGCGAGCAGAATGTGCTCGCGGGTCTGCGGCATCGGGCCGTCGGCGGCCGACACGACCAGGATCGCGCCATCCATCTGCGCGGCGCCAGTGATCATGTTCTTCACATAATCGGCGTGGCCGGGGCAGTCGACATGCGCGTAATGGCGGTTCTGGGTCTCGTACTCGACGTGCGCGGTCGAGATGGTGATGCCGCGCGCCTTCTCTTCCGGCGCCTTGTCGATCTGATCGTAGGCGGTGAAGGTGGCGCCGCCGGTCTCGGCAAGGACCTTGGTGATCGCCGCGGTCAGCGACGTCTTGCCGTGGTCGACGTGGCCGATCGTGCCGATGTTGCAGTGCGGCTTATTGCGGTTGAATTTCTCTTTGGCCATGGATCTCTCCGTTCAGATCTTTGGATATCGGTTGCCTGCGATCAGGCGAATTTCTTCTGCACTTCGGCCGACACGTTCGCCGGCAGCTCAGCGTAGTGGTCGAATTGCATGGTGAAGGTGGCGCGGCCCTGAGACATGGACCGCAGATTGTTGACGTAGCCGAACATGTTCATCAGCGGCACCATCGCGTTGATGACGTTGGCGTTGCCGCGCATGTCCTGGCCCTGGATCTGGCCGCGCCGCGAGTTCAGGTCGCCGATGACTGACCCGGTGTAATCCTCCGGCGTCACCACCTCGACCTTCATGATCGGCTCGAGCAGAACCGGCTTGCCCTTCTGCAAGGCTTCGCGAAGCGCAGCGCGCGCCGCGATTTCGAAGGCCAGCGCCGACGAGTCGACATCATGGTGCTTGCCGTCGATCAGGCGGACCTTGAGGTCCACGACAGGGAAGCCAGCGAGCACGCCGCCGCCGAGAACCGACTCGAGGCCCTTCTCGACGCCCGGGATGAACTCCTTCGGCACCGCGCCGCCGACGATCTCGTTCTCGAACTCGAACGGCGTGCCGGGCTCGGCCGGCTCGGCGATGATCTTGACGCGCGCGAACTGGCCGGTACCGCCGGTCTG
>DASTGR010000339.1:0-6888 GCA_035718885.1 Pseudolabrys sp.
CCGGCAGGTCCGAGCCGGGTGAGGGGCGGTGCACAGCCCCTCACCCGGCGCGCTAAAGCACGTCGACCTCTCCCCGCGCGTCCAAGTCGGGTTTACCCGAGCTGGATCGATTTATAGTTGGCGGAAGTCGGATATATCCGACTTCCGCTGCGGGGAGAGGTAAGCAAGCGCGCCATCCTCCCCCGCAAGCGGGAGAGGGATAAGACGGCGCCCTACTTCTTCTCTTCCAGCAGGCTCACATGCGCGGCGACGACGCGCCAGCCTTCGGCAAAGCGCACCCAGGTCTGCATCTGACGGCCGATGCGGCCGGGCGCCGACGGCCGCTCATACAGCGTCGAGGCGACCGCGAAGTCGCGGCCGTAGGTCGTGATCACCGTGCGCGACAGCTTTCGTCCGAGCGCCACCGGCGAGCGCGCAGCGCGAAAGGCGGCGATCTCGGCGAAGCCGTACAGGTTCTCGTTGACGCCGTAGCGGATCGTCTGCGGCGCCTCGCGAAAGACGCTGTCGAGCACGGCGACGTCGTTGGTCACGAGCGCCTTCTCGTAGCGCTCGAACTCAGCCGTCACCTCGGCGACGATCTCTGGCAGGTCGACGACCATGCGGCTTCCCTTACTTCTTCGCGAGCCCGGCGCGCTCGACGATTTCCTTCCAGATCGGGATCTCGCGCACCATGCGCGCATGCAGCGCATCGGGCCCTTCGTATTGAACGAGGAAGCCGGCCTTGGCCATCTTCTCCTTCACGTCGGGCTGCTGCATCACCTCGCGCGTCGCGTCCGAGAGCTTCTTGACGACCGACGGCGGCGTGCCGGCCGGCGCCAGCAGCATCTGCGAGGTCTCGACCACAGCGTTCGGGATGCCCGCTTCAGCCATGGTCGGCACGTCGGGAAGGTCGGGCCAGCGCGTCGCGCCGGTCTGCGCGATCGCCTTGAGCGAGCCGGACTTGATGTGACCGACCAGCCCGGCGATCGCCACCGAGGCGATGTCGGTCGTGCCCTGCAACGCCGCCTGCAAGGACGGCGCGGCGCCCTGGAACGGCACGTGCGTCATCTCGATATTGGCGCGGATCTTGAGGAGTTCGACGGCGAGCTGCGACACGCTGCCGGTGCCGGCGGTGGCGTAAGTGAGCTTGCCCGGATTGGCCTTCGCCTTCGCGATGAGATCGGCGACGGAATTGATGCCGGTCGCCGGCCGCGTGATGATCGCGTTCGGCGCCGCGCCGAGATAGGCGACGGGCGCGAAGTCCTTGACCGGATCGTAGGCGGTCTTCTTCACGCTCGGATTGATCAGGACGACGCCGGTGACCTCGACCAAAGTGTAGCCATCCGGCGCAGCGCGCGCGCCTGCGGTGATGCCGATGTCGCCGACGGCGCCGGCCTTGTTCTCGACGATGACGGTCTGGTTGAACTTCTTGCCGAGTTCGGCGGCCAGCAGCCGGCCGAGCAGGTCGTTCGGCCCGCCCGGCGGGAACGGCACGATGATGGTGATCGGCCGCTCGGGCCACTCGGCACGCGCCGGCGCGGCAAATGCGACCGCGAGCGCCGCGAGCACGGCAAACGCACGAACGGCAGACGTCAGCATCCTGGGCATCTTGTTCCTCCGAACCGTATTGATGACGCCGCCTCTTTGCGGGCGGTGCGCAACGCAAGGATTATCCGAGTTTGCGCGGCGAGGCCATCGCGTCGCGAGCATCCGCGTGTTTCGCGACTGGAAAATCAGCGCGGGCCGATCGACCAATGCCAGTTCAACAGCGCGGCGAGCATGTCCGGCAACGGCAGGACATGCTGCACGTCCTCGACGCTGACCGACAGCGCGACGGCGCCGAGAAGGGACAGCACCGTACCGGCGACGATGCGGCCGCCGAACACCTCGTGCTTCGGATTGATGATCCAGCCGAAGTAGATGCGGAACACGAGCGAGAGACGCTGGATCGGCGACACGACCGAGACCGGCGCGACGGCGAGCGCCATGTAGCGCGTCATCTGCGACAGCGCGACGAGGATGCCGGAGAGCACGAACCAACGCGCCGAGACGCGGTCCATGGCGCGGAAGTCGCTCCAGCGGCCGGGCAGGACGAGCGTCACGCCGATCGCGACCGTCGCCGCCAGATACGAGACGAAGCCGCCGGCGACGCCGACGGCGATGCCCTTCTGCGCGAAGGCCATGCCGACAAGGATCGGGCTCAATCCGAAGCCGATCGCGGAGAGGAGCGCGTAGAGATAGCCCTCGGCATATTGCGGCGTGAAGGCGGTTTCGCCCGGCGTCTCCGGCGGCACCTCGTCACTTCGCTTCGGTTCCGGCTTCAAGGTCAGCGAAGGTCCCGCGACGACGAGCGCGATGCCGACGATGCGCAGCAGGGTCAGTGGCTCGCCGAGCCACAGCACCGCGAGCGCAAGGGTCAGGATCAGGCTGTATTGCTGCACCGGGGCGACCAGATTGGCGCCGATCGCCTTCGTCGCCTTGTAATTGCAGTAGCGGCCCCACGCGAAATGGATGATGCCGGCGACGATCAGCAGGTCCCAGCTTCGGGCATCGAAGGCGGCGAGCGCGGCGAAGCCGCCAATGGGCCACATCACCAGCGCGAAGATCGGCAGTGCGATCGGAAGGCTGATGCCGACGGCCTGCAACACCGTGCCGGACAGCACGCCGCGCCGCACGCTGGCATTGGCGTAGGCAAAGGTGATCGCCGACAGGAGCGACAGCAAACCGCCGAGCAAAGGTCCTCTCCCCGAGCGGCGGCCGGTTCGCGGCGCGGGCGCTCTCGTTGTGCGCGACTGTAATGCGCCGGACGCGAAGATGTCCGCAAGGCTGCTCTGCGCCGGCGTCGTATTTTCTCGCATGTGCGAACGACACGGGCAGGGCCGCTCATGCTAGCGTGCCGCGCCGTTCAAGACGCCGAGGTGCCATGTCGACACATTCGCTCGCCGCCGCTGCCCAAGGGCCGAAAGTCTGGCGCGACTACGACCAGGCCGGGCTCGACGCCGCTTACGACCAGTCGGTGTGGTCGCCGCTGATGGCCGACATTCGCGCGCGGCTCGCCGCGACGAGCGAAGCCGTGCGCGCCCGCCTCGGCGCGCCGCGGCGGTTCTCCTACGGCGCAACACCGGTCGAGGGGATCGACGTGTTTCCGGCGCGAACGCCGAACGCGCCGATCTATATCCACGTGCACGGCGGCGGCTGGCTGCGCGGCGAGGCGAAAGACTTCGCCTTCGCCGCCGAGATGTTCGTCGATGCGGGCGTCAATTTCGTCGTGCTCGACTTCGCGCCCGTGAGCGCGTTCGGCGGCGATCTCGCGCCGATGGTCAAGCAGGTGCGCAGCGCGATCGCCTGGGTTTACAGGAATGCGGCGCAGTTCGGCGGCGACGCGGCGCGGCTTTATGTGGGTGGCCACTCTTCCGGCGGCCATCTCGCCGCCATGGCATTGACCTGCGACTGGGAGAGCAAGTTCGGCGTCCCCTCCTCCTTCATCAAGGGCGGTCTCGTGATCAGCGGCCTCTACGATCTCGCGCCGGTGCGGCTGACCAAGGAGTTCGCCTACGTGACATTCGACGACGCCAGCGAGCAGGCGATGAGCCCGCAGCACCATCTTGAGCGGCTGAAGGCGCCGCTCGCGGTCGCCGTCGGCGGCAAGGACAGTCCAGAGTTCATCCGCCAGGCGCGCGACTTCGCGGCCGCGGTGACATCGGCTGGCGGGACGGCCACGCTGATCGAGGCGGCGGGCTACAATCATTTCGAGATGAGCGAGTCATTGGGTAATCCCTACGGCCCGGCCGGCCGCGCCGCGCTCGCGCTCATCGGCTTGAAAGGACGATGAGGATGGCCGCCACCTTTCCTCCCCCCGGCTCCGCCGATTGTCACGTGCACGTGATCGGGCCGAAGACGCGCTTTCCGCTTGCCGCGAAGCGCACCTATACGCCGATGGACGCGCCGACGGCGCAGCTCGCGGCGATGCTCAAGCGCCTCGGCCTCGACCGCGTCGTGCTGGTGCAGCCGAGCTTCTACGGCACCGACAATTCCTGCATGCTCGACTGCATGGCGGCGCTTGCCGGTTCGCGCGGCGTCGCCGTGCTGCCGGCGGAGGTGCCGGGTTCGGAGCTCGACGATCTGCACAAGGCCGGCGTGCGCGGCCTGCGCGTCAACATCGCCACCGGCGGCACCGCCTCGGTCGACCAGATGCGCATCGACATCGCCGCGACGGCGAAGCTGTGCGCGCGCAACGGCTGGCACGTGCAGATCTTCGTGCCCTCGACCGTGCTCGCCGCGCTCGACGCCACCTTGCGCGCGCTGCCGGTCGACACGGTCATCGATCATTTCGGACTGGTCGCGCCGGAGAGACCGGGCGAAGCGGCCGACACGCTCGTCGCGCTGCTCGAGAGCGGCAAGGTGTGGGTGAAGATCTCCGGCGCCTATCGCATTGCGCAGAATCCAGCCGATCCGCGTATCGATCCGCTGGCGCGCCGGCTCGTCGCCGCCAATCCGGAGCGCGCCGTCTGGGGCTCGGACTGGCCGCACACGCCGCGCCACGATGTTCGCAAGCCCGGCGAAGCGGAAGAGCTGCCGTTCCAGGACATCGACACGAAGGGGTTGCTGGCGCTGGTGCCGCGCTGGCTCAAGGACGACGCGCTTGTGCGGCGCGTGCTGGTCGACAATCCGGCGAAGCTTTACGGGTTTTGACGATCGCAGCTTTTGCCTTTGTGCCCTCTCCCCGTGTGGGAGAGGGCATTCGCAGCGCTTCAACCTAAAAAGAATGGGTGAGGGGGAGCCAAGCCCCATCACCCATCATCATCTATGGAGATTCACTCAATGCCCTCTCCCACACGGGGAGAGGGCTCAACGAGGAATGTCCGCGCTCGCGGAGATGCTTCACACCTTCGCCAGCTTGTCCTGCGTCTTGGTGTCGAAATCGGACGCGTCGTGGCGCTCGTGGAGCTGGCTTGCCGGATCGCCCGAGATGCGGTTGACCTTGCGGCCGCGCGCGACAGCGGGGCGCGCGAAGATCTCGTCGGCCCAGCGGTTCACGTTTTTATATTCATGCGCGCTCAGGAACGTCGCCGAGTCGCCGTACTGCCAGCCCTTCACCAGCCCGCCGTACCAGGGCCAGATGGCGATGTCGGCGATGGGGTAGTTCTCGCCGGCGACGTAGCGGTTCTTCGCGAGCTGCTTGTCGAGCACGTCGAGCTGGCGCTTCACTTCCATGGCGAAGCGGTCGATCGGATACTCCATCTTGAACGGCGCGTAGGCGTAGAAGTGGCCGAAGCCGCCGCCGAGATAGGGCGCGCTGCCCATCTGCCAGAACAGCCAGGACAGGCATTCGGCGCGGGCCGCCGGCGCGGTCGGCAGGAGCGCGCCGAACTTCTCGGCGAGATAAGTGAGGATCGCGCCCGATTCGAACACGCGGATGGGCTTGGGGCCGCTGCGGTCCATCAGCGCCGGGATCTTCGAGTTCGGATTGACCTCGACGAAGCCGGAGCCGAACTGCTCGCCCTCGCTGATCTTGATCAGCCAGGCGTCGTACTCGGCGCCCTTGTGCCCGAGCGCGAGCAGCTCCTCGAGCATGATCGTGACCTTCTGCCCGTTCGGCGTGGCGAGAGAATAAAGTTGCAAGGGATGCTTGCCGACGGGAAGCGCCTTCTCCCGCTGCGCGCCCGAGGTCGGCCGGTTGATGCTCTCGAACTTGCCGCCGTTCGGTTTATTCCAGACCCATACTTTCGGCGGAACGTAGTCGGTCGTGTTCGTCATGGTCACACTCGGGGATGATTGAAGGGCGGGAACTTGTTGACGATGTAGGCACACGGGCCGGTTCGACAATAGCCCCCTCGCCGCATGACGGCGATGTGATGCGGCTATGCTGCGACGGCCTTCGCCACCGCCGCGCCGAAGGCCTCGGTGCCCAACGTGCCCCCCATGTCGGGCGTGCGGGTCTTGGGATCGGCGATGACCTTGTCGAGCGCGTCCTCGATGGCCTGCGCCGCATTCCCCAGCGCCTTGTCACCGCGGCGCTCGCCGATCCAGGCCAGCAGCATCGCGGCCGAGCCGATCAGCGAGGACGGATTGGCGACGTTCTTGCCGGCGATGTCCGGCGCCGAGCCGTGCTGGGCCTGGGCGACGCCGTACTCGGCGCCGGCATTGAGCGAGGCGGCAAGGCCGAGGCTGCCGGCGACCTCCGAGGCTTCGTCGGAGAGGATGTCGCCGTACATGTTGGTGGTGACGATGACGTCGAAGCGCGAGGCGTCGCGCACCAGAAGCGCCGCCATCGAGTCGATGAGCTGCTCCTCGTAAGCCACGTCGGGATATTGCGCGGCGACCGCGCGTGTGCATTCGAGATAGAGCCCGTCGGAGACGCGCAGCACGTTGGCCTTGTGCACGCAGGTAACCTTGCGCCGCCGCGTGCGCGCGAGCTTGAAGGCTGTTTCCGCGATGCGCGTCGAGCCCGAGCGCGTGATCTTGCGCATGGCGAGGGCAAGGTCGGGCGTCGGCATGAACTCGCCCGGACCCATATGCATGGAACGGTCGGCGTAGAAGCCCTCGGTGTTCTCTCGCACGACGACGAGGTCGACCGGCACGCCGCAGCGCGGCGGAAATCCGGGGCGCGAGCGCGCCGGACGGATATTGGCGTAGAGGTCGAGGCGGCGGCGCATCTCCCCGGACGGGTTGAGGCCGCCTTGCGCCTTCGGCGGATATTCGTTGTGCGAGACCGGGCCGAGGATGACGCCGTCGGCAGCCTTCGCCTTGTCGAAGACCGCGTCGGGTATGGTCGTGCCCTGCGCGCGATGCGCGGCCCAGCCGATCGTCGCGGCCTCGAAGGCAAGCGTGAGCGCGTAGCGCTTCGCCGCGGCGCGCAGCACGGCGAGCGTCGCCGCCGTGATCTCCGGCCCGATACCGTCGCCCTCG